>NZ_JBFUGY010000011.1:0-200774 GCF_056402655.1 Bradyrhizobium sp. P3_C3
TCTTCATGATCGCGATAGAAGTGGTGGGCACGCTGCGCTTTGCCCACCCTACGGTACTAAGCCAAGCCGCCGTCGACCCGAAAACACTGGCTGGTGATACGCTGGCTCTCGTCGGATGCGAGAAACAGCACCATGCTGGCGATGTCTTCCGGCGTCACCGCATCGGGAACGGCCTGGCGGGTGCGCAGCTCGGAGATCTTCTGCTCGTCCGGAAACCAGAGCCGGCGCTGGCGCTCGGTGATCACCATGCCGGGCGCGATCGCGTTGACGCGAATGCGGTCGGGGCCGACTGACCTGGCCAGCGAATTGGTGAAGCCGACGATCGCCGCCTTCGCCGCGGCATAGACCGGCAGCGCCGGCGCACCGCGGATCCACGCCACCGACGACATGTTGATGATCGAGCCGCCGCCGCGCGCCTGCATCTGCGGCACCACCGCCTGGGCCGCAAAGAAGACGTGCTTGAGATTGACGCCGATCGTCCAGTCGAATTCGGCCGGCGTCACCTCGGCCAGCACCTGACGCTGGTCGTTGGCGGCATTGTTGACGAGGACTGCGGCATCGCCGAGCGATCCGTGCACCCGCGCCATCGCAGCGCGCAAGGCGTCGATGTCGAGGAGGTCGCAGGGCACAAACAGGGGCGCGGAGCCGGATGTGGCCGCGACGTCCCGCACCAGCGCTTCGCCGGCGCTCGCATCGATGTCGAGGAAGGCGACGCGGGCGCCCTGGGTCGCGAAGGCGCGCACGAAGACGGCACCAATGCCGCTGGCGCCACCGGTGATCAACACCACGCGGCCGGCAAGGCTGGGATAGATAGTCCGGGTCATGCGATCAGCCGCTCCGTTTCGGGGTCGAACAGGCAAATGCGCCGCGTGTCGAGCGCGAAGGTGGCGGTCGCGCCGGGCGCGGGACGGATATCCGGGGTGATGCGCGCCAGCGCAGTCTCGCCGCCGAGACGCAGCAGCACGATTGTCTCGGCGCCGGTCGGCTCGATCATCTCGACCGGCGCGTCGACGAGGACGGGCGCCTCGCCGGAAAAGACGCGGCTGGCCTCGGCGATGCATTCCGGCCTGATCCCGACGACCACCTCGCGGCCGAGATAAGATGCTGCCGAATCGTGTCCATGCAGGCGCAGACGAACCTCGTCCGGTCGCCCCGCGCCGATCACGGCCACGGGTCCGCCGCTATCGGCCTCGAGCCGCCCCGGCATGGTGTTCATCGGCGGCGAACCCATGAAGCGGGCGACGAACAGATTGGCCGGATAGCGGTAGACTGTGTCCGGATCGGCGAACTGCTGCACCACGCCCCGATGCATCACGGCGATGCGCGTTGCCATCGTCATCGCCTCGATCTGGTCGTGGGTGACATAGATGATGGTGGCGCCGATGCGCTGGTGCAGCCGCTTGATCTCCATCCGCATTTCGACGCGCAGCTTCGCATCGAGATTGGAGAGCGGCTCGTCGAACAGGAAGAGCAGGGGATCGCGCACCAGCGCCCGTCCCATCGCCACGCGCTGGCGCTGGCCGCCGGACAATTGCGACGGCTTGCGGCTGAGCAGGGGCTCGATCTGGAGGAGGCGCGCCACATTCGCCAGCGCCTTTTCCTGCTCCGCCTTCGGAACGTGACGGCATTCCATGCCGAAGGTGATGTTCTGGCGCACCGTCATCGACGGATAGAGCGCGTAGGACTGGAACACCATGGCGATGTCGCGATCCTTGGGCGGGACGTCGTTGACGACGCGTCCGCCGATCTCGATCGTTCCGTCACTCGGACGATCGAGCCCGGCGACGATGTTGAGCAGGGTGGACTTGCCACAGCCGGATGGCCCGACCAGCACGGTGAACTCGCCGCTCTCGATGTCGAGGTTGATGCCCTTCAGCACCTCCAGATTGGCGTAGCGCTTGGACAGGGTGCGAATGCTCAGTGCTGCCATGACGACCCCATCATTTCACTGCGCCGGCGGTCAGGCCGCGCACGAAGTACCGTCCGCCGAGGAGATAGATCAGCAAAGTGGGCAGCGCTGCGATGATCACCGCGGCGCTCTGCACGCCATGCTGCGGAATGTCCGCAATTGCGGCAGAGAGCGCGATGAGCGCGGCCGTGACGGGCTGCTGCTGGCCGGTGGTGAATGTCACGCCATAGAGGAACTCGTTCCAGATATGCGTGAACTGCCAGATCACGGTGACGATCAGAATGGGAGCCGAGAGCGGCAGGATGATGCGCCAGAAAATACGAAAGAACCCGGCGCCATCGATGCGTGCGGCCCTGATCAATTCATGGGGGATGGCGACATAGTAGTTTCGGCAGAACAGCGTGGTGAAGGAGAGCCCCTGGATCGTGTGAATCAGCACGAGACCCGTCAGCGTGTTGATGAGACCGGTGTCCCGCAGCACGATGGTCCAGGGAAGCAGGCGCATCTGCTGGGGAAGGAAGAGGCCGAGGGTCACGATGCCGTAGATCCAGCTATCGCCGCGAAAGCGCCAGAGCGACACGGCGTAACCGGCGACAGCACCGAGCAGGGTCGAGAAAATCGTCGCCGGGATGGTGACGAGTGCGGAGTTCAGCATGTACGGCCGGATGCCGGCGCAAGTCTCGGCGACGCAGAAGCCGCTCCAGGCCTTGGCGTAGTTGCTCCAGGCCAAATGTTGCGGCCAGCCGATCATCGAACCCTGCGCGATCTCCTCGTTGGTGCGGAGAGAGTTCAGGACGACAACAACGAGTGGCGCGAGATAGGCCGCAGCGAACAATGTCACGACGAGATAGATCAGAATTCGGCTCGGTGCGAAGCTGCGGTCACGCATGGGTGGCCTGCCTTCGCTGGACATAACGCCACGCCGCATAGGGTAGCAGCACCGCAAGCAGGATGAGCAGCATGAGCACCGCCGCCGCGGCACCCCGGCCGAGCTGGCTGCGCTGGAACATGAGGTCGTAGACGACAAGGGCCGGCAGCTGGGTCGCGATTCCCGGCCCGCCATTGGTGAGCGCACGGACGAGATCGAAGGCTGAAATCGCGAACTGCAACTGGACGACGACGACGGTGATGGTGATCGGCCAGAGCGTCGGCAGAATGACCCGCCAATAGGTTCGGACCGGTCCGGCGCCGTCGATCTGGGCGGCCTTGATGATGTCGGAATCGACGGAGCGAAGGCCGGCGAGGAAGAGCGCCATGGCGAAGCCGGAGGATTGCCAGATCGCGGCAATCACGATCGTCCAGATCGCCATGTCGCGGTCGATCAGCCAGTCGAACCGGAAGGAGGTCCAGCCGAGGTCATGGACGAGCTTCTGGATCCCGATGCCGGGATTGAGTAGCCAGCTCCAGACCGTGCCGGTGACGACGAACGACACCGCGAGCGGATACAGGAAGATGGATCGCAGCACATTCTCGCCGCGAATGCGCTGATCGAGCAGGATCGCCAGCATAAGGCCGGTGATCAAACTCAGCAGCACGAAAGCACTGCCAAACAGCAGCAGATTGTCGAAGGCGATCTGCCAGTTCCGCGATGCCAGGACCGCGTTGTAGTTGCGCAAACCCACCCAGCCCGTAACCGGAACAAGCGTCGAGGGCGTGAACGAAATCCAGATCGTCCACAGCGAAAACGAAATGAGATGCGCAGCCGACAACAGCAGTGGCACCCAGATCATCAGATATTCGGGCAGCCGGCGCACGAGATCAGACGTCGCCGGCCGCGTTGCTGTGGAGACGGTGTCGGTCAACGCGAACCCTCGACGGCCTCGGCGAGGCGGGTGACCGCCTGCTCCGGCGTGATCGTCTTGTTCTTCACATACTCGGTGAGCACGTCGATCATCGCGGCCGTCAGGCCGTTTTCCTGTGCCATATTGTGCGCAAGACTCAGGACGGCCTGATTGTTGGCGACAGCGTCCTTGAGCGCGGCTGCGGTCCGCCGTTGACCGTCCGACCAGCCCTCACCGGAGAGGTCGACATCGGTGCGCACCGGGATCGATCCCGTGATCTGCGAGTACATGGTCTGGATCGCCGGATCCATGACGAGCTGGGCCATCAACGTCTGACCGGCCTGGAGATCCGGCTCCTTGCGCTGCCAGAAGATGAAGGCGTCGGCATTCAACAGGAAGACCGGTTTGCCATTGTCGCTCGGGCCCGGCGTGATCATGAAGTCGTCGAACTTGAAACCGGCGTTACGCAACACGCCCTGCGCCCACCCGCCCATGATCATCATGCCCATGTCACCGTCGACGAAGCGCTTCAAATTGGTGGCGTAGGGTTGGGCGCCGACGTTGGGGTCCATCCAGTTGGCGATCTTGCGGACCTGGACGAAGGCAGCCTTGATCTCGGGGCCCTCCAGGGCCTTCTTGTCGAGATTCATGATGGCCGCACGGTATGCCGTGGGACTGATGCCGGCCAAAGAGGCCTCGAATTTCTGCCCGTCATCGGGGCGAGTGCCGCCGTTGGCGATGGGGTAGGTGATGCCGCCCGCCTTCATCTTGTCGGCGAGATCGTTGAAGTCGGCCCAGGTGACCGGGACCTTGTCGGCCTTGGCCTTATCCATCGCGCGCTTGGAGAGAAACAGCATGTTGGTGCTGTAGATCTGCAGCGGCAGTGCAATCCACTTGCCTCCCGGCTTGTGCAATTTTGCGAGGTCCGGAGCGACGACCTTTTCGTAGCCGGCGGCCGCGACGAGGGCGTCGAGATCGACGGTCGGGGCGATCTTCGACCAGGCCGCAATCTCGGGGCCCTTCAGCTGCGAACAGGCCGGCGGATCGCCGGCGATGATCTGAGCGCGCAGCTTGTTCATCATCTCGGTGGTGAAGCCGGGGACGGGCGAGTGCTGCCAGACGCCGCCTTTCTCCTCGAATTTCTTGCCGAGTGCGGTGATCGCCGCGCCATCGCTGCCTGCGGACCATTGCGAGATCGCGGTCAGGCGCGGCTTGGCCGCGCCTTGCGCGCGGGCGAATGCCGGTAATGCGAGTGCGGCCGCAGATCCAGCGAGCAGACGGCGCCTTGTTGTCGTGATCGGCATGGCAGTTCCTCCCGGTGTGAACTTTCTTGGCGCGTTGAGCCACGCGGCTCAGGGCATGTCAGGCGGCCTCCGTGGAAGCCGCGGGCATCCCGCCGCGGCTGGCGAGACAAAAGGCGGCGAAGGCGAGAGCTGCTTGCGGATCGTTGCCGTTCGAGGGCGGCACGAAGGCGAGCGACACCTGCGCCAGTTTCCGTCCGCCGAGAAGGCAGGCGTCGATCCCATCGACCACCGCTTTCCGATCCTCCTCAGAGAGAAGCGACGGCCAGCCGCTGATCGCGACGCCGTTGCACGGCTTCACGTTCAGCGTGTTGCCGATCGAAAGGCCCAGCCGGAACAAGCGCTGGCGCAACTCCTGGCGCATTCGCGACGAGCGCGGGATCGTGCTCACCCATTCGCCGCCGAGCTGGAGCAATTCGGCCTCGGTTACGCCGAGGAGCTCGGCGAGGGCTGGAAGCGACGTATAGGCCTCGACGCAGCCATGGTGACCGCAGCGGCAGCGCGGCCCGTCGGCATTGAAAACCATATGGCCGAGCTCAACCGGCTGCGGGGCATCGGCCTCCAGCGGATCGTCCATCCAGGCGCCGGCAACGCCCTGGCCGACGAAGACGAAGAGATGTGCGCCGCTGAAGGGATAGTCCTGCGTACGGCAGCGGTGAAACGTGGCGTGTGCGACCACCGAGTTGGTGAACTCGACCGGCACGCCGGCGAACATTCCGCCGAGCATGTCGCCGATGCGTTCGACGTCGCACGGAATGATCGGATTGCCCGCGGCGCTCAGGCGGCCGAGGCCGGGAATGGTGATGCCGATCTGCGCGAGACTGATGCGGCGGCGGCGCGTCCAGTCGCGCAGCAAGGTGAGGGCTTCGCGGAACACCCGGCCGACGGTCTCGACGGTCGGCTTCTTCAGCAACGGAACACGCTCGGTGTAGTGCATTTCGCCCGACATGCCGCCCACGCCCACGCTGAGCCACTGGCCGGTCAGCTCGAGGGCCGCGAGCGCCACGGAGCCATCGAGCGACACGAGCCCTGTCGGACCGCCGACATAAGGGGCGGGGCGCCGCACTTCCTCGATCAGGCCTTCGGCTTTCAGGTCAAACAGGATGCGCGACAGGCTCGCCTCGGACAGGCGCACGGCCTTGGCCAGCGGCGGCCGGAACGAGCCGCCGGACTGGAGCAAGTGAGTCAAAATGGCAGCACGCGTCTGCCGCCGACTTCTCGGCTGCTCCGGCATTTCCATCCCTGTCGTCATTCTTACTTAGTGTAAGAATTTGCGCGCGGAGCGTTTCGACTGTCAAGCGATTGCGGACGCGATAAGTCGACTAGTTGTTGTGCGTGGCAGCAAGATGAGGCGAAGAACCGATCAAGCTTTCGGTGCGGTGCCTTCGGCCCACTCCGGTAATTCGGCCTTCGGGTCGTACCAGTTGGCGGAATCCGATCGCCAGATGTGCACCTCAGGCCGTTCTGCGATCGGTGTGTCGAGGCAGCCCATCCGCAGCAGGACCGTGCTCCTGCCCTCGCGCGAGGCGACGATGTGTGATCCGCATTGCGAGCAGAAATAGCGGGTTTTGCCGGGCGAGGATTCGAAGCCGCGCAGCAAGTCTTCGCCCTTGGTCCAGCGGAAGCGGTCGCGCGGCACGTTGGTGACTGTGGAGAAGGCCGATCCGTGCGTCTTGCGGCAGGTCTGGCAATGGCAGTGCATGATGGTGCACGGGGTCGCATCGACCTCGTAGGCAACGCCTCCGCAGAGGCAGCTTCCGGTCAGCATCGGGTTCTCCATATCGTAGGGTGGGCAAAGCGCAGCGTGCCCACCGTTTCTGGCTCCGTCTCGGAGAGGTGGTGGGCACGCTTCGCTTTGCCCACCCTACGGCGTCCTCCAAAACAAAAACGGCGCCATCGCAGGATGGCGCCGTTTCCAAAAGCCGCAATGGCCGATCTTACTTGCGATCCTTGATCGCGACGTAGTCGCGGCGGGTGACGCCGGTGTAGAGCTGGCGCGGACGGCCGATCTTCTGCTGCGGGTCCTCGATCATCTCGCTCCACTGGCTGATCCAGCCGACAGTGCGGGCGACCGCGAACAGCACGGTGAACATCGAGACCGGGAAGCCCATCGCCTTCAGCGTGATGCCCGAATAGAAGTCGACGTTCGGGTAGAGCTTGCGGTCGATGAAGTACTGGTCGCTGAGCGCGATCTTCTCGAGCTCGAGCGCCACCTTCAGCATCGGATCGTCGCCATGGCCGGTCTCCTTGAGAACGGCATGACACATCTTCTGCATGATCTTGGCGCGCGGATCGTAGTTCTTGTAGACGCGGTGGCCGAAGCCCATCAGGCGGACTTCGCTGTTCTTGTCCTTCACCTTGGCGATGAATTCCGGAATCTTGTCGACCGAGCCGATCTCGGCGAGCATCGCGAGCGCGGCTTCGTTGGCGCCGCCATGCGCCGGGCCCCAAAGGCAGGCGATGCCGGCGGCGATGCAGGCGAACGGGTTGGCGCCGGAGGAGCCGGCGATGCGCACCGTCGAGGTCGAGGCGTTCTGCTCGTGGTCGGCGTGCAGGATGAAGATCTTGTCCAGCGCGTCAGCGAGCACCGGATTGATCTTGTACTCCTCGCACGGCACGGCGAAGCACATGTGCAGGAAGTTCTCGGCGAACTTCAGCGAGTTCTTCGGATACACGAAGGGCTGGCCGATCGTGTATTTGTAGGCCATGGCCGCCAGCGTCGGGATCTTGGCGATCATGCGCATCGACGCGATCATGCGCTGCTTCGGATCGTTGATGTCGGTGGAGTCGTGGTAGAACGCGGCGAGCGCGCCGACGGAGGCCACCATCACCGCCATCGGATGGGCGTCGCGGCGGAAGCCCTGGAAGAAGCGGGCCATCTGCTCGTGCACCATCGTGTGATGGATCACGCGGTCGTCGAAATCCTTCTTCTGCGCGGCGGTCGGCAGGTTCCCGTAGAGCAGGAGGTAGCAGGTCTCGAGGAAGTCGCCGTTCTCGGCGAGCTGCTCGATCGGGTAGCCGCGGTATTCCAGCACGCCGGCGTCACCGTCGATATAGGTGATCTTGGACTCGCAGCTTGCGGTCGAGGTGAAGCCGGGATCGTAGGTGAACAGCCCGGACTGGGCGTAGAGCTTGCCGATATCGACGACATCAGGCCCGACGCTACCGCTGTGGATCGGGAGATCGTAGTTCTTGTTTCCGACCGTCAGCGTGGCGGTCTTATTGCTTGCTTTTGCGTCCATCAGAGGTCCCCGATGTGTGGTGAAACGGGCCGGACCCGGAAGGCCCCAATGACTTGGTAGGGCAGGCCGGATATTCCAGAAGGTACGGGTGAGATGGGTATATTATTGCTGTGTGCGCTGCAAGATCGCCGCACGCATGGTCGACTTACGTCGTAGCCTGGTCCTTGGCCTAGTCCTTGGACTGGTCCTTAAGCCGGCCCAGGCTTTCCTGGCGCCCCAGCACGTCCAAAACCTCAAATATACCAGGCGATGTCGACCGTCCCGTTAGCGCCGCCCGCAGCGGCTGGGCGACGGCGCCGAGCTTGAGACTATTTTCCTCGGCAAAGGCGCGCAGCGCGGCCTCCGCATTCGCCGCACTCCATGTCTCGACTTTCTCCAGCGCGGAATGAAGCTGGCCGATCAGCTTGCGGTTCTCGGGCGTCAGCAGCGCTGCCGCCTTGGGATCGAGCTCCAGCGGCCGGTCGGCGAAGATGAAATAGGCGCTGTCGATCAGCTCGATCAGCGTCTTGGCGCGCTCCTTCAGGGCCGGCATCGCCTTGAGAAGCTGTGCCCGCGTCGTGTCGTTTAACTTGGCCTTAAGCTCGTTGCGGCTGGGCACGACGTGGTCGAGCACGTCCTCGAACATCTTCACGAGTGATTGATCGTCGGCGTGGCGGATGTAGTGGCCGTTGAGGTTTTCGAGCTTGGCGAAATCGAAGCGGGCGGCGGCGCGGCCGACGCTGGCGAGGTCGAACGCGGCGATCATCTCCTCGGTCGAAAAGATCTCCTGGTCGCCATGGCTCCAGCCGAGACGGACGAGGTAATTGCGGAGCGCGGCCGGGAGGTACCCAATGGCGCGGTAGGCATCGACGCCGAGCGCGCCGTGGCGCTTCGACAGTTTCGAGCCGTCCGGGCCATGGATCAGGGGGATGTGGGACATGCTCGGCAGCGCCCAGCCCATGGCGTCGTAGATCTGCTTCTGGCGGGCGGCGTTGATCAGGTGGTCGTCGCCGCGGATGACATGGGTGACGCCCATGTCGTGGTCATCCACGACCACTGCGAGCATGTAGGTCGGATTGCCATCGCCGCGCAGCAGGACGAGGTCGTCGAGGTTCTCGTTCTGCCAGACCACGCGGCCCTGGACCTGGTCCTCGATCACGGTCTCGCCGGTCTGCGGTGCGCGCAGGCGGATGGTGGGCTTGACGTCGGAAGGCGCGGTTGCCGGGTCACGGTCGCGCCACATGCCGTCATAGAGGCGGGTGCGGCCTTCCGCGCGCGCCTTCTCGCGCATGGCGGTGAGCTCCTCTGCGGTGGCGTAGCAGCGATAGGCCTTGCCTTCGGCGAGGAGCTGCTCGGCGACCTCGCGGTGGCGGGCGGCACGGCTGAACTGGTAGATGACGTCGCCATCCCAGCCGAGCTCCAGCCATTTGAGGCCGTCGAGGATGGCGCCGATCGCAGCCTCGGTGGAGCGCTCCCGGTCGGTGTCCTCGATCCGGAGCAGCATCTTGCCGCCGTGCTTCTTCGCATAGAGCCAGTTGAACAGCGCCGTGCGGGCGCCCCCGATATGGAGGAAGCCGGTCGGCGAGGGAGCAAAGCGGGTGACGACGGAATCGGTCATTCTTGGCAGGGCCTATGCATTGGAGGCGGTGGTATATAACAGGACCGGAGCATAACTAAAGCCCGGCAGTGGACCGCTAAGCTCTTGGCTCAGCCAAGCGAATTTGGCAGAAGGGCCGCTGATTTCCCTACAGGATTTTCGTAATGACAGAACCGGTGGCGAACGAGGTTGGGCGCGATTTCATTCGTGACATCATCCAGGCCGACCTCGATCAGGGCAAATACCAGGAGATCGTGACCCGGTTCCCGCCGGAGCCGAACGGCTACCTGCATATCGGCCACGCCAAGTCGATCGCGCTCAATTTCGGCATCGCCCAGGAGTTTCCGGGCCGCTGCCATCTGCGCTTCGACGACACCAACCCGGTCAAGGAAGAGCAGGAATACATCGATTCCATCCAGGCCGACGTGCACTGGCTCGGCTTCGACTGGGGCAAGAACCTGTTCTTCGCCTCGGACTATTTCGACCGCCTGTACGAATGGGCGGAGAAGCTGATCCGCGACGGGCTCGCCTATGTCGACGACCAGACCCAGGAGCAGATCCGCCTCGCGCGCGGCACGCTGACCGAGCCCGGCAAGAACTCGCCGTTCCGCGACCGCAGCGTGGACGAGAATCTCGACCTGTTCCGCCGCATGAAGGCCGGTGAATTCCCGAACGGCGCGCGCGTGCTGCGGGCCAAGATCGACATGTCCGCGGGCAACATCAACCTGCGCGACCCCGTGCTGTACCGCATCCTGCATGCGCATCATCCGCGCACCGGGACCAAGTGGAGCATCTATCCGAGCTACGATTATGCGCACGGTCAGTCGGACGCGATCGAGGGCATCACGCACTCGATCTGCACGCTGGAGTTCGAGGACCATCGGCCGCTCTACGACTGGTTCATCGAAAAGCTGCCGGTGCCGTCCAAGCCGCACCAGTACGAAATGGCGCGGCTCAACCTGACCTACACGCTGCTGTCCAAGCGCGTGCTGACCCAGCTCGTCCGCGACGGTCATGTCGCCGGATGGGACGATCCGCGCATGCCGACTGTAGCGGGGATGCGCCGCCGCGGCGTGCCGCCGGCGGCCTTGCGCGAATTCGTCAAGCGCATCGGCGTCGCCAAGGCCAACAGCGTCGTCGATGTCGGCATGCTGGAATTCTGCATCCGCGAGGAGCTGAACCGCACGTCGCAGCGGCGCATGGGCGTGCTGCGACCGCTCAAGGTGGTCATCGAGAACTACCCGGAAGGGCAGACTGAAGAGCTCGAGGCGATCAACCATCCCGACGATCCCTCGGCCGGCACGCGCAAGATCACGTTCGGCCGCGAGCTCTATATCGAGCAGGACGACTTCATGGAGAACCCGCCGAAGAAGTTCTTCCGCCTGTCGCCCGGCAACGAGGTGCGGCTGCGCTACGCCTATTTCGTCAAGTGCACCGGCGTGATCAAGAACGACGCGGGCGAAGTGGTGGAGCTGCGCTGCACCTACGATCCCGCGACCAAGGGCGGCAACGCGCCCGACGGCCGCAAGGTCAAGGCGACCATGCACTGGCTGCCGGCGGCGACGTCGGTGCCGGCGGAGATCCGCATCTACAACCAGTTGTTCTCCAACCCGAGCCCGGACGCCTCGAACTTCGCGGCCGATCTCAATCCGCAGTCGCTGGAGATCCTCTCCAACGCGCGGATCGAGGCATCGGTTGCGGAGAGCAATGCGACCGTGCCGATGCAGTTCGAACGCCAGGGCTATTTCGTGCGCGACAGGGACTCGACGCCGGGCAAGCCGGTGTTTTCGCGCACCATCGGCCTGCGCGATACGTTCGCGAAGGAAGTCGCCAAGGGCTGAGGGGATTGGGCCTATGAGCAGTGAAGCCGACGCGATCGTTTCCGCCATCATCGCGAAATGGTGCGCCGGCTTCGCGACACTCGATGCGGCTGCGCTGTCGTCGCTCTATGCGAAGAACGCGTTCTTCTTCGGCTCGAATCCAAGACTCTATCGGGGCAGGGACGGCGTCGCCGACTACTTCAACGGCCTGCCGCGCTGGCGCCAGCCGAGCGCCGTGTTTTCCGAGGTGCGCGCCACGCAAGCCAGCCCGGACCTGATCAACATGGCTGCGATCGTGTCGTTTGACCTCGCTGGCGAGCGGGCGGAGTTCTCGGTCAAGATGAGCTGGGTCATCCTCCGTGAGGACGGCGACTGGAAGATTGTCAATCACCATGCCTCGTCGCGCGCGCCGTTGATCTAGCCGTCGCGCTACTCCGCCTCTCTCGTCATTCCGGGATGGCCCGAAGGGCTAGGCCCGGAATCCATAACCCCGGCTTGTGGTTATGGATTCCGGGCTCGCGCCAAGTGGCGCGCCCCGGAATGACAATAGCAACGAACGCTGCCCCCGCGCGTTGGGGTGGGTCCAACAAGGAACCCACCATGCAGAACATCGCAGAGCATATGGAAGTCATCGGCGCCGATGGCGTCCACATCGGCACGGTCGACAAGGTCGAGGGCCATCGCATCAAGCTGACCAAGAAGGACAGCGGCGAGGGCAGCCACAAGGGCCACCATCACTTCATCGACAAGGGCCTCGTCGCCGGTGTCGAGGGCAACAAAGTTCGGCTCTCGGCCAAGGCGGACGTCGCCGTGACGATGGAAGAGGAAAAGTAGGGGGCCGTTCGCTCCGTTCCTGATCCGTACCGCTATTCGCGCAGCCGCACGTTCCGGTAGCCTCCTGGCCTGTCGCGTATCGTAAGGTGCAGGGAATGGCGGAGCCGGGCCGGCCAGTTCGGTCCCAGGGGATTGCGGGGACTTGGATCGCGGGGACTTGGCCCGTCGGCCGAGCTGCATCCGCGGGCGGCCTCGTGCCGGCAGGGTTCGACCTCTGGACGTCGCTGGCCGAGACCCTGCGCGAATGGGCGCGCGCCGAGGCCGGCGCCGGGCGATTGTTGCCGTGGGTGCCGGTCGCGTTCGGCGGCGGCATCGCGCTCTACTTCGCCGCCGATCATGAACCGGTGCTGTGGGTCGTTGCTGCGACGGCCATCGTGCTCATGCTTGGCGCGGTGCTGTTGCGTCGGAGCCAGTTGTTTGCGCCGGCGATCATGATCGCGGCGGTGGCGGCCGGTTTTGCCATGGCGACCTGGAAGACGGCGCGGATCGCGCACACGGTGCTGGCAAAGCCGCTCTATTCCGTCTCGCTGTCGGGCTTCGTCGAGACCCGCGACATCCGCGAGCGCACCGACCGCTTCGTGCTGCGTGTCACCGCGATGGAGGCGCAGCGCAGCGACGTCAAGCTCGAGCGCGTGCGCCTCTCCGTGCGCAAGGGGACTGCGCCCGAGGTCGGCAGCTTCGTGCAGTTGAAGGCGCGGCTGTTGCCGCCGTTGTCGCCGGTGCGCCCCGGCAGCTATGACTTTTCGCGCGACATGTTCTTCCAGGGCATCGGCGCCTCCGGCTTCGTGATGGGCACGATTGCGGCATCGGTGCCGCCGGATGCCGGTGGCTTGCGGCTGCGTTATGCCGCCTTCATGCAGGGTCTGCGCGATGCGATCGACGCGCGCATCCGCGCCACGCTCGAGGGCGACAACCGGGCGATTGCGACCGCGCTGCTCACGGGCCGGCGCGATGCGATCACCACGCCCGTCAACGACGCCATGTTCATCTCGGGGCTCGGACATGTGCTCTCGATTTCCGGCTATCACATGGCGGTCGTCGCCGGCGTGGTCTTCTTCGCGGTGCGCGCGCTGCTGGCGTTGATCCCTGGAATGGCGGCCGGCTTTGCCATCAAGAAATGGTCGGCGGCTGCGGCGCTGGTCGCAGCCGCGTTCTATCTGCTGCTGTCGGGCGCGGAGGTCGCGACGCAAAGATCGTTCTTCATGACGGCGGTGGTGCTGATCGCGGTCATGGTCGATCGCCGTGCCATCACCTTCCGCACGCTGGCGGTGGCCGCGCTGATCGTGCTCGCGGTCGCACCGGAAGCACTTGTGCATCCGAGTTTTCAAATGTCCTTCGCCGCGACGCTCGGACTGGTGGCACTGGTGCAGATCGGCATGCCGAACCTGTTTGCGTCGCCAGATCATTCCGCGACCGCGCGGATTGCAATGTGGGGCGGGCGCGAGATCGCGATGCTGTTCCTGGCCTCGCTGATCGCGGGGCTCGCGACCACGCCCTATGCCGCCTTCCATTTTCACCGCGTGACGCCGTTCGGCGTGCTCGCCAACCTCGGGGCGATGCCGGTGGTCTCGGCCCTGGTGATGCCCGCGGGCCTGTTGGGCTTGATTGCAGCGCCGTTCGGACTCGATGGTCCGTTCTGGTGGCTGATGGGGATCGGCATCGACTGGATGGTTGCGGTGTCGCGCTGGGTGGCCGCTTTGCCGGGCGCGGTCGGCCGCATCTCGGCTTTCGGCATCGCACCGCTGATCGCGGCAAGCTTGGGGATCATCGTGATGGGCTTGTTGCGCACGCCGTTGCGCTGGGCCGGCGCGGTGGTGTTGTTGGCCGCGATCCTCTGGGGACTGTGCGCGCGGCAGCCCGATGTCCTGATCGCCGGTGACGGCCAGAGTGTCGCGGTGCGGGGCAGGGATGGGCACCTGCATCTGATCAGGTCGAGCAAGGATAGTTTTCTTCTGAAGGAATGGCTCGCGGCCGACGCCGATCCGCGCGATGCCGGGAGTGCGTCACTGGCTGCCGGCGTGTCGTGCGACGAGGCCGGCTGCGTGACGCCGCTCGCCGACGGGCGCCTGGTCGCGCTGGCCTTGCGCATCGATTCACTGGCTGACGATTGCAGCCGTGCCGCGCTGGTGGTGACGGCGCGGCCGGCGCCGCCGGATTGCGCAGCGATGGTTGTCGACCGTCAGCGTCTCGCAAGGCAGGGCGCGCTGGCACTGACGCGAAGCGGCGACGGCTTTGCGGTTCAGGCGGCGAAGGCAAGGGGGGCAGATCGTCCGTGGTCGCCGGCGGCCGCCGGTGAGGCGGATTTCGGCGCGAGCCTTGCGCCGCAGGCGGCGGCTCCCCGCAACCGCGACGCGACGCCATCGGAAGCCGACCTACAGGCCGAGGATTGAGCGGATGGGTTACAGATACCAGGCCAGCACGGCGTCGAGCCTGGCGTTGCCGATCACCGGCAGGACGACCATCTGGCTCAGTCCAGAGGCGCTGGCCTGCAAGGCCGCGACCGAGCCGTCACGCGCGAGATCGTCGTTGAGTGCGGGCATGCCGGTGGCCCAGGCCCCGCCGATGCTGCCTTCGCCTTTGGCGATGGATTTCGTCGCATAGAGCGCGGCGAGGTCGGTCTGCGCGCTGCAATCGCCGGCGCGGAAGACCAGCGCCGAACGGGCCTCGTCCGGGACCCAGATCTCGAAGCGTCGCGCAATCGGGGTCGCCTGCGCGGAGAGAAATGTCAGCACCCAGGTCTGATCGGTGCCGGCCCGGTAGGGAACGCCGACGCCGAGATTGATTCCGACCTTGGCGGCGTCCTCCCAGCGCAGAAAACTCCTGGCATCGTGCAGATCCTTGATGACCAGCGGCAGGCCGGCTTTCCAGATGCGGCCGGGCAGGCCGAAGCCACGCGGAAATCTGGTGTGGCGGGAGTTGAATTCGAACATGTCGGCGGTGCCGTAATAGCCGTCGACGAGCCCCATCTCGTGGGAGGTTTCGGCATCGTTGTGCCAGAGCTCGATCGCGCCGACATGGGCCTCGTCGTCGCCGCAGAACAGCACCATGACGGCTTGCAGGAATTCGCCTGAAAACACCGGCACCGCCACGCCGCAGGTCAGCCCGGCGGCGATGGCCTGATCGGTCCGCTTGAAATAGGAATCGGTGAATCTGGTGAGGATCACGGGGTGGCCGCCGGCCCAGGCCTTGCCGGGAAGCCCCTCGTCATATCCGAAGTGCAGATCCTCGCTCACGTCCCTAAACGCGGACAACCCTTCGCCGTAGAGGCCGCCGCCGAATTCCAGCCGCATGCGCGTGCGGTCAGGCACCCAGAGTTCAACGACGCGAATGAAGGTCTTCATCGAACGTGCCCGCCGTCTCAAGCCGCACCAAGCATCGGCCATTTGGCTGCGGAACGGACGTTCAAAATTCAGGCAGGACAGCGCAAACTTCGTGCGGTGGGAGACGCCACGGCTTGGTCCGCCCGATGGAGTTTCGCGGGACACAAACGACACCATCTCGCCGGCCTCGGCCGGCGATGGCGATTTTCAATCCTGGCCCGACCTGCCGGCCGGGAATGGCTGCATCAGCCGATCGGCAGGCGGGTGATGGTTGTCCGGCTGTCGGTGATGGTCTGCGGCTTGTGCTCGCGCTCGCCGAGCGGCTGGGTCACCGGTAGCTGCAGCACGGTCGCACGCTGGCCTTCGACCAGCTGCGTCACCAGCACGGATTTGCCGTCGGGGAATTCGATCGCATCATGATGGCGATCGGGAATGTGCGGATCGATCTTGCCGAACTTGCCGACGCGCGAATTGACGGTGCGCGTCCAGATCCAGCGATTGTCGTAGCGGACGTTGTCGGCGAAGGCGAGCTCCGTCCCCGGGAGCAGGCAGACCGCGACGGTCGGATCGGCCGCGGAGGCAAAGCCGCGCGTCGAGGTGCCGCGGAAGGTTGTCGTGACGATCGTCTCGCCGACTTCGGCGGGACGCGACGCGACGGCATGCAGGCTGTAGTCACACATCGGGTGCTCCTCATGCAGGGATAGCGACCCACGTCTCTTAATCGAGGCGCAGGCCTCTATCAGAGTGGAAATACCAAACGTTCTGCCGGGTTGTAGGCAAATCTACGGCTCGCCGCCGCAGGCCGCAATCACATTAACTTTCCCGAATCCACCAGGAACAAAGCCCGCCCCTTTGCATTGCAGGCGCGTGTCAGCGCCCCGCAGGCGCCGACCAGCCGGAATATTGCCAGCCCGGCCGCGACGGTCGGTCGATGGTGCCGCTGGCCTTGCGGACTTGCTCGCTCACGGCGGTGTCCTTGCGGACATGGGGCCGCGATTGCGCGGCCAAGGCTTGCACGGCCAAGGCTTGTACGTCCAAGGCTTGCGACGCTGATGCTGCGATCAGCGCCACAGCAATTGTGCTCAGAACGATCCGGCGCATGACTTCTCCTCGAACCTGAAGGCCGCGAAGCAGGGCTGCTTCGTGCKGCGTGCCGAGGATTTACCGCTGGAGGAGGGGCCGGATAATCTGCGCGAAACCAGAAAGACTATCCAGCGGAAGCGGACAATCGTCCGCTCCAATCTCGGATCGGCGATGCCGATCGAAAGCGCGCGGGGCGCCCAATAACCGATACCGGCACGTCCGGTATCAATACTTCCGGTACAGCCCGATCAGCTTGCCCTGGATCTTCACCCGGTTGGGCGGCAGAATGCGGACCTCATAGGCCGCATTAGCGGGCTCGAGCGCGATCGAGGCGCCGCGGCGGCGGAAGCGCTTCAGGGTTGCTTCCTCGTCGTCGATCAGCGCCACCACGATATCGCCGGTATCGGCGCTCTCGTTGCGCTGGATCAGCGCCATGTCGCCGTCGAGGATGCCGGCCTCGACCATGGAATCGCCGCGCACTTCGAGCGCGTAATGTTCGCCCGAGCCGAGCATGTCAGGCGGTACGCTGATGGTGTGGCTGCGGGTCTGCAAGGCCTCGATCGGCGTGCCGGCCGCAATGCGGCCCATCACGGGCACCGCGACGGGGCGCTCGCCCTCGTCCGCCGGCGGGCTGGACGTCGTGCGGACCTTGCCGAGATTGCCTTCGATGACGCTCGGCGTGAAGCCGCGGCGGCTGCCGGCGGCGGCCTGAAGCTCGGGCAGCTTGATCACCTCGATGGCGCGGGCGCGGTTGGGCAAGCGCCGGATGAAGCCGCGCTCCTCGAGCGCGGTGATCAGGCGATGGATGCCCGATTTCGAGCGCAGGTCGAGCGCGTCCTTCATCTCATCGAAGGAGGGCGGCACGCCGCTTTCCTTCAGCCGTTCGCTGATGAACCGCAGGAGCTCGTATTGTTTGCGCGTTAACATCTCGACCAAAATCCCCCGGTTGATGTCGTTCGATTCCGAGACGCTGAATTCAGCAGTAAGCCGCTACATTCTCGAAACAAATCATGAACGGACACTATATGTTCGATACATGTTCCGCAACTGCTTAATTTACCGTGAACGCGACAAAGTTCGCGGAACGCACGCGAACGAAGCGCTCAGACGGGCAGCCGCAAGACCTCGCAAGGCGTGCCGGCTTCGGCCTTCGACGCGAATGGCGCGCGCACGAGAAGTGCCTGTGCCGCAGCGAGATTCGCAAGCAGCGAGGAATCCTGGTGATTGACCGGAAGGGCGAGGAGTGTGCCGTCGTCGCGCAGCTCGAGGCATGCGCGCAGGTAATCCTCGCGCTGGTCATTGGCGCCGACATCGCGGCCGAGCACCGCGCGTTCGCGGCGGTGATGAATCATCGAACGGCCCGAAAGCGCGCGAATCAACGGCACCATGAACAGGAAGCCGCAAACGTAGGATGACACGGGATTGCCGGGCAGGCCGATCACGCGCATCGCGCCGAGCCGCCCGTGCATCATCGGCTTGCCCGGCCGCATCGCGATCTTCCAGAACGCCATCGAGATACCTTCGTCCCTCAGCGCCTGCTGGACCAGATCGTGGTCGCCGACAGAGGCGCCGCCGGTCGTGATCAGGATGTCCGCGCCGCTCTCCCGCGCGCGGCCGATGCCGGCCGTGGTGGCCTCCAGCGTATCGGCGGCAACGCCGAGGTCGATGGTATCGGCGCCCTCGCTGCGGGCGAGCGCGTGCAGGGCGTAGCCGTTGGAATAGACGATCTGGCCGTGGCCCGGCGTCGTACCCGGCATCACCAGCTCGTCGCCGGTGGCGAGGATCGCGACCTTCGGGCGTCGCCGGACTGGCAGTTGCGGGTAATTCATGCCGGCGGCGAGCGCGAGGTCGCGATCGGTGAGCCGGGCCCCTTTGCGCAGCAGCACGTCGCCTTCCGAGAAGTCGACGCCGGCGGGGCGGATGTGCCGCCCCGTTACGGCGGCTTCCTTGATGGTGATGCGCTTGCCGTCCGCGATCGTGTCCTCCTGGATCACGACCGCATCAGCGTCATCGGGAACGACACCGCCGGTGAAGATACGCACGGCCTCGCCGGCGCCGATCGATCCCGCAAACGGGCGGCCCGCCGCGACCTCGCCGATCAGGGTGAGCTGGGAGTCGATCTTCGCCGCATCGACCGCGCGCACCGCATAGCCGTCCATTGCCGACATCGCCTGCGGCGGCTGCGTGCGCCGCGCCGCGACATCGCGCGCGAGCACGCGGTGGAAGGCTGCGTCGAGCGCGATCATCTCTTCAGGCAACGGCTCTGCGCCCGCCAGCACCGCGGCGAGCGCGTCGGAAACCGGCATCAGGGCCACGGGTGAAAACTCCTGCTGGGCCCGTTCGGGCAAATCGGCGGCGAGAGTTCTAGCCGAGTGCAGGCGCAGAGGCAAAACAGTGGCCGCGCAGGATGATTTATCCTGCGTCATCCGCTCTGCGATGAAGGGTGAGCATCAAGTCCGCCCCGGCATGATCCAGAAGGCGAGACAGACCGGTACGAGGATGGCCATGGCGAGGACGAGAAAGACGAGAGCCACGGCCAGCATCGGTCAGCCCCCCGGCTGCTTGTACGGACTGACGTCCGGCGCTGCGGGGCCCTGATCCTTGTCAGGCAGCGGGTCGGCCTGGGATTTCAGGTCGGCGGCCTTGCTGATCAGTTTTGCGGAAAGGTCAGAATCCGAGGTGGTTCTGGCGAATTTCATCAGCAGAGAGGCCTGCTTGGTAAGGTAGGTTTTGCCTAACACGATGATAAGCCCGATGTAGAATTCCCAACGGACTCATGAGTCCTGAGAGGGGCAATCGTTCCGGGAACTCTGTATAAAAATGCACAAAGGGTTTTGGTTCCTTGCCCCCGGGCAGAATAGTTCCATTCGCGGCCCGTCGGCTTGCCGGCCAGAGATCAGATTCCGAGCGCCTTGAGGGCGTTCCCGACGTCGCGGGGCGAGGTCACGTGGACCGTGGTCAGGCCGCGCGACCGCGCTCCTTCGATGTTCTCGGCAAGATCGTCGAAGAACACGATGCGGTTCGCCGGCACGCCGATCGCGGCCACGACATGGTCGAAGGCCTCCAGGTCCGGTTTGCGCAGGCCGATGCTGGACGACAGATACAGCTCGCGGAAATGGCCGAGCAGGCCGGCATATTCCTTCGAGAAGTGGTCCACATGCGGCCGGTTGGTGTTGGAGAAGGCGTAGAGCGGCAACTGCTTCGCCGCGCGCGGCAGCAGCTCGGCGATATCGGGCATCTCGCCGGCGAAGATTGCGTTCCAGCCCTCCAGGAACTGCGCGTCCGAGATGCCGATCCCGAGCGCGACACGCAGCGAGTCAAAATAGGCCTCGTCGCTGATCTTGCCGACCTCGTGCAGCCGGTAGGCTTCGCTGTCCCGCACATAGCGCGCGACGATGGCTTCCGGCTTGCAGCCGGCATGTCCCGCCCAGCAGGCGATCGCCTTGGAGAAATCGATGTCGAGCACGACGCGCCCGAGATCGAACAGGAGCGCGTCCGCGCTGCCGGGAGAGAGCGAGCTCATTGCATCCTTTCACTCAATATCGATAGGGGTCGTGGTCGAACAGCGGGAACGCGCTGAACACGCTCGGCGCATTCGTTGCGGTCGCCTGGTGCAGGCAGGACTTGTCGACCTCGGCGAACGAGGTGGCGCCCAAGAGGCCGAGGCAGCGCAGCACCTCGTCCTCGAGCAGCTCCAGCGTTCGCCTCACGCCGGCCTCGCCGGCCGCGGCCAATGCCCAGCATTGCAGCCGGCCGATGCCGACCATGTCCGCGCCCGCCGCGATCGCCTTCACGATGTCGGTGCCGCGGCAGAAGCCGCCGTCGACCATGATCTTGGCGCGTCCCTTCACGGCGTCGACGATCTCGGGCAGCACATGCATGGCACCGCGGCCGTGATCGAGCTGGCGGCCGCCATGGTTGGAGACGTAGATCCACTCCACGCCGTGATCGACCGCGATCCGGGCGTCCTCGGCGGTGGCGATGCCCTTCAGGATGAGCGGGATCTTGAACTTGTCCTTGATCATCTTCACGGTCCGCCACTCCAGGCCCTTCTGGTAATCGCCGCCGGTGGCGCGCAGGCGGCTCTCGCGAACATAGCGCTTGGCAATGTCACGTTCGCGACGGCTGTAATGGGCGGTATCAACGGTCAGGCAGAAGGCGGCGTAGGCGTTCTTCTCGCTCCGGCTGACGACATCGGCGACGAAATCGTCGTCGCCGCGCACATAGAGTTGATAGAGCCGCAGCGCATCAGGGGCGGCCTCGGCGGTCTTCTCCAGGCCGGGCTCGGACACCGAGCTCAGCATGTGCGCCGCGCCGAAGGTGCCGCAGGCGCGGGCGACGCTCGCCGCGCCATCCGGATCGAAGATCTCCAGTGCGCCGACAGGGGCCAGCACCACCGGCAGCCGCATCCTGCGTCCGAACAGCTCGACCGAGCCGTCGACCTCGCGGACGTCGCGCAGCACGCGCGGCCGGAAGGCGATCTCGTCGAGCGCCATGCGGTTGCGGCGCATCGTGGTCTCGGTCTCGGCGGCGCCGACGATATAGTCCCAGGCGTTCTGGTTGAGGTTGGCGCGCGCCTTGCGGATGAATTCGTGCAGGTTCTGGAATGGCTCGGCGCTGGCGCCGAGTTCGACGTTCCTTTCCGGCCGGATGCGGGGCGCGTCATTCATTGTTGTCCTCCCGAGAATTTGAAGCGTTATTGTCATCGCCTATCGTGTCCGGCCCTCCAAAACCATCCTAAAATCGCATAGCTGAGAGGCGTGGGCCGGCCGGCCGATTCCCGCGTTGCGCGAAACGGTTTCGGAACGTTGCCAAAAGTTTAGGCCCGGGCGAAGGGATTTTTACGATGTACCCGCCAGCGTGGCGTCCCGGCCTTGAAGAAACCAGAATGGTATTGTGAACAGCGGGCTGGATCGCCATTTGCATGGCGCCTCACAAGCCCAAAGCAAAGCTCCAAGCAAGAAGGCCAGTCTATCCATGCGGAAAAACCTGCTGTTCCCCCTGGGCGCACTCACGGGAGCGTGTCTAACCCTTCTGGTCGCCAGCCCGCACGGTGGAGTATGGGCGGCACGGGCGGCAGCGAGCGCGGATGATGCCTATTCCCGGCTCAATCTGTTCGGCGAAGTGTTCGAGCGGGTGAAGGCGAGCTATGTCGAGAAGCCCGACAATTCCAAGCTGATTGAGGGTGCGATCACCGGCATGGTGACCTCGCTCGACCCACATTCACGCTACATGAACGACAAGGCCTGGACCGAGATGCAGGAGACCACCTCCGGCGAGTTCGGCGGGCTCGGCATCGAGGTCACGATGGAGGACGGCCTGGTCAAGGTCGTCTCGCCGATCGACGACACGCCGGCGTCCAAGGCCGGGATCATGTCCGGCGACCTCATCAGCAAGATCGACGGCGATGCCGTGCAGGGCATGACGCTCGAGCAGGCCGTCAACAAGATGAAGGGGCCGGTCGATACCCAGACCAAGCTCACCATCGTGCGCAAGGGCGCCGACGCTCCGCTCGACGTCGCGATCAAGCGCGAGATCATCCATGTGCGTCCGGTGCGCTTCCACGTCGAGAACGGCGACATCGGCTATATCCGCGTCACCTCGTTCAACGAGCAGACCACCGACGGCCTGAAGAAGGCGATCGCGTCGATCTCCAAGGAGGTCCCGCCGGAGAAGCTGGTCGGCTACGTGATGGACCTGCGCAACAATCCGGGCGGCTTGCTCGACCAGGCCGTCTCGGTGTCGAGCGCCTTCCTTCAGCGCGGCGAGGTCGTCTCGACCCGCGGCCGCAATCCCGAAGAGACCCAGCGCTTCACCGCCCATGGCGGCGACCTCACCAAGGGCAAGCCGCTGGTGATTCTGGTCAATGGCGGCTCGGCTTCGGCCTCGGAGATCGTCGCCGGCGCGCTGCATGACCACAAGCGTGCCACGATCATCGGTACGCGCTCGTTCGGCAAGGGCTCGGTGCAGACCATCATTCCGCTCGGCGCCGGCAATGGCGCGCTGGCGCTGACCACGGCGCGCTACTACACGCCGTCGGGCCGCTCGATCCAGGCCCAGGGCATCGCGCCCGACATCGAGATCCTCCAGGATGTGCCGCCAGAGCTGAAGGGCCGGATGGACACCATGGCGGAGTCCCAGATGCGCGGCCATCTGCAGGCCGCCGACGGCACCGAGCAGACCGGATCGCAGTCCTACGTCCCGCCGGAAGAGAAGGACGACAAGGCCCTGCATGCGGCCTACGACTTCCTGCACGGCGTGACCGCGAATGCGGTCGCCGCCAAGCCTGCGCCGAAGGCGGCGGTACCGAACTAAGCCTTACGACGTCCAGATATCGCCCGGGAGCGGATGACCGCTCCCGGGCGAATTCGTGCGGTGACGCTTCCAATTGTTGGGAAGACCGCCCTAGCTGGCCTCGCGGCGCCGGCTTCCTTCGCCGCCGCGCTGGGCGAGGCGGCTGCGGTGCAGCGCGAACAGCTCCAGCACCTTGTCGGCCGGTTTTGCGGCACTGAACAGGTAGCCCTGCATCTCTGAGCAGCCGAGCGCACGGAGCAGGCGCTGCTGCTCCTCGGTCTCGACGCCCTCGGCCGTGGTGGTCATGCGGCGGGCGGCAGCCAGGTTGACGACGGCCTGCACGATGCTGGCGGAGCCGTCGGGACCGGCGATGTCGCTGACGAAGCAGCGGTCGATCTTGATCTTGTCGAACGGGAAGCGGTGCAGATAGCTCAGCGAGGAGTAGCCGGTGCCGAAATCGTCGAGCGCGATCCGCACGCCGATGGCGCGGAGCTGATGCAGGATCGCAAGCGCGGTGTCGTCGTCGCGGATCAGCACCGCCTCGGTGATCTCGAGCTCGAGCCGGCTCGCCGGCAAATCGGAGGCGGCAAGGGCCGCCATGATCTTCAGCGCCAGCGTGCCGCTCTTGAACTGCACCGGCGAGACGTTGACGGCGAGGCGGATATCGTCGGGCCAGTTGGCGGCATCGCGGCAGGCCGTGGCCAGCACCCATTCGCCGATCTCGTTGATCAGGCCGGTGTCTTCGGCGATCGGGATGAACTCGGCGGGCGAGACCATGCCGCGTTCGGGATGGCGCCAGCGCACCAGCGCCTCGCAGCCGGTGATGCGGTCGTCCTTCAGGGCGAGGCAGGGCTGGTAGTAGACCTCGAGCCCGCCTTCGAGCCCACCTTGGGCGATGGCATGGCGCAGATCGATCTCGAGCTGCCGCCGTTCGCGGACCTTGGCATCCATCTCCGGCTCGAAGAAGCGATAGGTGCGGCGTCCGGCGGCCTTGGCGGCATACATCGCCATGTCCGCGTTCTTCAGGATCTGGTCCAGCGCGGTGCCGTGTCGTGGCGCCAGCGCGATGCCGATACTGGCGTCCGTGGTGAGATGATGGCCCATGCAGTCGAACGGCGCGCGGATGGCCTGGAAGACCCGCGCGACGAGCTCGTTGACCTGCTCCAGCGACGTCACCGCGCTCTGTACGATGGCGAATTCGTCGCCGCCTAGCCGCGCCACGAAGTCCTGTGGACCCGCGCAGCGGCTGAGGCTCGTCGCGATCGATTTCAACAGCTCGTCGCCGACGAGATGGCCGAGTGCGTCGTTGACGCCCTTGAACTCGTCGATGTCGATGTAATGCACCGCGATCTCTTCGCCACCGGCGATGGCGGCGAGCTCCGCGCGTAGGTGCTCGTGGAACATGGTGCGGTTGGGCAGGTCGGTCAGCGCGTCGTAATGGGCGAGGTGGGTGATGCGCTCCTCGGTCCGCCGGCGCTCGGTGACGTCTTCGTGGGTCGCCACCCAGCCGCCGTCAGCGAGCGGCTCGTTAAGGATGTGGATCGAGCGCCCGTCGGAGGTGTCGACCACCATGGAGTTGCGCACATGGATGTCGCGCAGCACACGGACGACATAGTCGCCGATGTCGCCAGTGAACGAGCCGGTCGCCTTGCGGTGGGCGATGATGTCGTGGAAGCTGGAGCCGGGCTTCACCACCTCGGCTGACAGGCCGTACATCTCGATGTAGCGCTGGTTGCAGATCACCAGCCGCCGCTCGGCATCGAACAGCAGCAGGCCCTGCGTCATGTTGTTGACGGCGCGGTCGAGGCGCTGCTTCTCCAGCGTCAGCCGCTCGCGAGAGGCGCGGTGCTGCTCCAGCAGCTTGCGCACGATCGCGATCAGCACGCCCGCGATGGCGAGCGCGGAGGCGCCCGCAACCGAGATCAGGATGCCGATCTGCTCGCGCCAGTCCGTCAGCGCCGCCGCGCGCGTCGTGGTGGCCATCATCAGGATCGGGAAGTGGGGCAGGGCGCGCGAGGAGATCAGACGGTCTTCTCCGTCGACGGGGCTCATGATGCGGCCGGCGAAGTGATCGAGCCCGAAGATCCTCTGCTGCTCGAACGGGCCGGTCTTGAAATTCCTGCCCATCTGCTCGCTGGAATGGGGATAGCGAGCGAGCAGCGTGCCGTCGCGATGCAGCATCGAGATCGAGGCGCCTTCGCCGAGCACGACGGAGGCGAAGAACTTCTCGAAATTGGCCGGTTCGATGCCGCGTCCGACCACGCCCATGAACTCGCCGTTCGGTCCCACGATCTTGCGCACGATCAGGATGGTCCAGGCGCCGGAGACGCGGCTGTGCACCGGCTCGATCAGCACGTTCGGCGAGTAAGGATCGTATTTGAAAGTGCGAAAATAGGCGCGATCGGCGACGTTCACTTTGGGGGCCGGCCACGCCGTCGACGAGTTGATGAGATTGCCTTCGGCATCGATGATGTTGACGCCGCCCATGTAGGGCAGCGCCTCGATCTTGGAGCGCAGCATCCGGTGGACGTCCTGGCCGGAGAGGCGTTTGCGATAGTCCTCGGCGCTTGCGATGCCGGTTGCGCGGACGTGGTCGACGAAATCCTTCTGGATGACCGCGAAATCCTGCAACTGCTGATCGAAATGATGAGCGAGCAGCAGCACGGTGTTTTCCAGCTCGCGCCCGCTGTTGCGCAGCGCACGCTCTCGGAAATTCTGCGCCATCAGGACCGAGCCAATGGCGATGGCCGCGATCAGCAGCGTGCCGCCCACCACCAGCCAGCGGATCGGTCCGCTGCGCACGAAGACCTGGTCAAAGAGGCGACTGCCGTATTTCGTCATCATGTCGATCGTTGCCGCGCACACGTCAGGATCGCTTCTTGATCCCGAGAACATCCGTTGGTTTACGAAAACGATATGGAGGCGAAGTTAGGAAGCGCGGTTAATGCGACATGAACGGCCGCGTACAAAAGCAATCGATGCGCGCGACGCAAGACGTGCAGGAATTGCCGGACTCTCTCGCGATGCCGGTCAATTCCTGCCGGTCGTGCCACGGTCAACCAAGGCTTAACCATCTAAGATGTTGGCGATCCTCGAGTCGGCATTGGCACGTGATTTGCGAACATGCCTGCCAGCGACACAGAGAGGACACGACGATGACAAACACCTTGAAGAACTTCCTCGCCGACGAGCGTGGTGCGACCGCGATCGAATACGGCCTGATTGCCGCCGGCATCGCGCTGGCCATCATTTCCGTCGTGAACGGCATGGGCTCCAAGCTTAACGCCAAATTCGGGTCGATCAGCTCTTCGCTGCGCTGATCGCGTGGGCTCCGCTGCGCGCCAATATCGCCGCCACGATCAGCGCCGCGACGACGTTCGCCGCGGCGCTGATCAGGATCGGCAAGGTATAGCTGTGGTTGACGTCGTAGGCGAAGCCGGCCGCACTCGGGCCAACCAGCGTGCCGAACGCCACGCTGGTGTAGAGAATACCGATGATTCCGCTGACATTGCGTCCGCCAAAATAGTCCATGACCACAGCGGGCAGCACCGCGACCCAGCCGCCGTAGAACACGCCGTAGACGAAGGCAAAAGCGGCGAGGGTCCAGACATCGGCGGCGATGGCCCAGATCGCCATCGCCAACGCCATTCCGACCAGGACCATGATGAGCGAGCGGTCGCGGCCCATCCGGTCGGCGAGCGCGCCGAGAAAGAAGCGGCCTGCGGTGCTGCCGGCCCCGATCACGCCGAGCAGCAGCACCGCAGAAGACGCCGCGACCCCGTGGTCGCGCGCGTAAGGCACGAGATGGACGAATGGGACGAAGGCGCCGAACGAGCAGACCAGACACGATACGTAGAGGGCGACGAACCGCGTCGACCGGACGGCCTCGCGCACCGAAGCGCCGCCGGCATTGCTTGCGCCCGCGGCCTCGCGAGGCGGATCGCCGTCGGGTCCGAGGCCGCGGTGCTTCGGATCGTTCTCGATCAGCAGCGACGCTCCGCCGCCCAGCACCAGCGCGATCGCGCCCAGCACCAGATAGGCGCCGCGCCAGCCCACCGATGCGATCAACAATGAGGCGAGCGGCGGCATCGCCAGCGTACCGAGCCCGATGCCGCTCACCGCGAGCCCGGAGGCAAAGCCGCGGCGTTTGACGAACCAGCGTTGCACCGCGCCGATCGCGGGAACATAGGCGCAGCCGAGGCCGAGGCCGACGCCCAGCCCGTAGGCGAGATAGACCTCGACAAGGGAACGTGCCGCGCTCGCCGCCGCAAGTCCGACCGCGATCAGGATCATGCCGGCGATGGCCAGCGGACGCGAGCCGAGCCGGTCGGCGAGGGGACCGCTGACGAGTCCGAGCGCGAAGTACAGAAAGCCCGCAATCGAAAACACGAGCGAGATCGAACCGCGCGAGGCGCCGAAATCGCGCTGGAGCGGCTCCAGAAATGCGCTGAACGTGTAGGCGGAGCCGAAGCCGACGAACATGACGGCAAATGCCGCTGCGACGACGAACCAGCCATGGAAAATGCTTCGCTGAGCGAGCGTGGATTGAACGGTCAATGCTGCCTCCGCGAGCTGAGGGAAGGATGGCGACGATGCCAGGACGTGGCACGCTGGAACGCCGCGCCGGCGCGCACGAGCATGGCCTCGTCGAGATGAGCGGCGACGAGCTGGAACGCGATCGGCAATCCGTCTGCCGATGCACCACCCGGTAGCGTGATCGTGGGATGACCGGTCATGTCGAACGGGCAGGTGTAGCGCTGCAGCTTCGCGATCAGATCCGGCTGCTCGCCGAGCGTCTGGATCATGGCGAGCGTCACCGGCGGGAACGGGTGTACCGGGATCAGCAGCAGGTCGATGGTCTCGAACAGCGCGGTGACGCGGCCGCGCAGCGCCAGCCGCCGCAGCAGGATCTTCTGATAATCGAGAGCGGAGAGCGACCGGCCTCGATCAGCGAGGCGAGCATCGGGCCATACTCGTTCTTGCGGGCAGGATAGGTCGCCTCGTGCGCGACCGCCAGCACGTGTTGTGTCTTAACGTCCACGTCGTCGCTGTTCCAGGCGGCATCGACGCCGATCCGCAAGCTTCGCACGTTCTGTGCGGCCGCGGCCAGATAGTCGGGCACCGGATTGAACACCGAGGTGGGGTCGTTGGGGTCGTGTCCGGCAATGACGCCGAGCAGCGCGCCCGCATCGGCCGCGCTGCGGCCGATCGGTCCGACATGGTCGAGCGTCGCGGCCAGCTCGAAGGCGCCGTGTCGGCTGACGCGACCCCAGCTCGGCTTCAATCCGGTCAGCCCGTTGGCGGCGCAGGGCCAGCGGATCGAACCGCCGGTGTCGGAGCCGAGCGAGCCGAAGCAAAGCCCGGCAGCGGTTGCGACCGCCGAGCCACTGGACGAAATGCCCGGCCAGTAACTCGCATTCCACGGATTCTTCGGCGGCATCACCAATGGATGGTGATCGGAATAGGCGCCCTCGGTGAGTTGCAGCTTGCCGAGTATCACGGCGCCTGCGTCCTTGAGCCGGCGCACGACGGTTGCGTCTTCGTGGGGACGAAAGTCGCGATGAAGCATGGTGCCGGCCGCCGTCGGAATGCCCTTGGTCCAGAACAGGTCCTTGAGCGCAATCGGCACGCCATGCAGCGGCCCCCGATACCGGCCTTGTGCGATTTCGGCGTCCGCGGCTTTTGCCTCGGCGATGGCCGTTTCTGCCATCACGTGAACGTAGCTGCCGAGATCCCGGTCCATGGCGTCGATACGGTCGAGTTGCGCGCGCGTCACGTCCAGCGCGGAGATGTCGCGCGCCTTGAGGCGTGCTGCGAGCGCGGTGAGTTCGAGATAGTGCAGGGCGTCGGCCATCGGTTCGGGGTCTCCGTTCTGGTGATCGCAATGGGCGCTCGATCCCGAAGGATTCGACACTAGTATAATTAGGATACAGGTGTCGCTTGCTGTCAACCAGTAAATCTGTTTTACTGGTGTTCCAATCTTTGGTGTCCCGATGTCGAAAGAGTCTCGCAAATTCCAGGTTCCCGACACGCTGGCGAACGTCTACGATTTCGCCAACACGCTCGATGTTCGCCACTTCATGCATTTCGGCGTGGAGCACCCGGAGAGCGATGAGCTTGGCGGGCCGAAGGAACTTGCGGACTGGATGCGGGAACGCGGCCTTGGCGCCGAAGGCGGGCGTGTCACGCCCGCGATGTTTGAGACCGCGCTAAGACTGCGCGGCGCCTTGCGCGCCTATCTGCAATGTGAGCCCGCCGAGCGGCCCCGGAACAGGAGCGTTCTCGGCACGCTCAATGAGGCGCTCGCGCCGTTTCCGTTGCGGGTGGAGGCGCGCGCAGGCCGTGGCGCGATGCTGTCGGCAGCGCGCGAGGATGCGCTCGCAGGCCTCTCGGCCATCGCGATCGAGCTTCATGACGCGACGCTTGTGGGAACGCTGGACCGGCTGAAGATGTGCGCGTCGGAGGAATGCCGCCGGGTGTTCTTCGACCGCTCGAAACCATCGACGCGGCGGTGGTGCATGTCGACGCTGTGCGGCAACCGGATGAAGACGCGCGCCTATCGCGAGCGGCAGCGCGAGGTGAAATAGATCACGCGGCGTTCAGGCGCGGTAGTGGCCCGACTTGCCGCCGAGCTTCTCGACCAGATGGATGCCCTCGATGCGCACGCCGCGTTCGACCGCCTTGATCATGTCGTAGATGGTGAGGCAGGCGACCGACACCGCCGTGAGCGCCTCCATCTCGACGCCGGTCGGGCCCGTCACCTTCACGCTGGCGCGGACGAGGCAGCCTGGCAGTTTCGCGTCGGGCTCGATGTCGACCGTGACCTTCGACAGCGCGAGGGGATGACAGAGCGGGATCAGCTCCGAGGTGCGTTTGGCGGCCATGATGCCGGCGATGCGCGCGGTGCCGAGCACGTCGCCCTTCTTGGCGTTGCCCGAGACGATGAGATCAAGCGTCGCCTTGGTCATGACGACGTGGCCTTCGGCGACCGCGAGCCGCTCGGTCGCGGGCTTGTCCGACACGTCCACCATCCGCGCCTCGCCGGAGGCGCCGATATGGGTGAGAGCAGGGCCGGCTTTCGCTTTGGATTGCCTGGCCTTGGCGGGCTTGCGCGCCATGTCAGCGCGTACCCGCCACGCGCGCAGTTTCACGCGCGAGCAGCGTGCGCGTGGCGGCGGTCACGTCGGCCTGGCGCATCAGGCTCTCGCCGACCAGGAAGGTCGACATGCCGACGCGCTCGAGCCGGGCGAGATCGGCGGGCGTGAAGATGCCGCTCTCGCCGACCATCAGCCGTTCCGCTGGGATCAGCGGCGCCAGCGTCTCGCTGGTCGCGAGCGTGGTCTCAAAGGTGCGCAAATTGCGGTTGTTGACGCCGATCATCGGCGAACGCAGCTTCAGCGCACGGTCGAGCTCGGCGCGATCATGGATTTCGATCAGCACGTCCATGCCGTAGGCGAAGGCGGCGTCCTCGAGGTCCTTGGCGGTGGCGTCGTCGAGCGCGGCCATGATGATCAGGATGCAGTCGGCGCCATGCGCGCGCGCCTCAATCACCTGATAGGTGTCGAACATGAAATCTTTGCGCAGCACCGGGAGCGACGTTGCCGCGCGCGCCGCCACCATGAAATCGAGATGGCCCTGGAACGAGGGCGTGTCGGTCAGGACCGACAGACAGGCCGCACCGCCGGCCTCATAGGCCTTGGCGAGCAGCGGCGGATCGAAATCGGCGCGGATCAGCCCCTTCGACGGCGAGGCTTTTTTGACCTCGGCAATCAGCGCGTGGTCGCCATTGGCGTGCTTGGCCTTGATCGCACGCACGAAGCCGCGTGGGGCTCCTTGTGCCTCGGCTTTGGCCTCGACTTCCGAGAGCGGCTGCGCGCGCTTGGCGGCTGCGATCTCGTCGCGCTTGTAGGCTTCGATCTTGGTCAGGATGTCAGACATGTCAGGTTCAGCCGTTCGAGACCGCGATCAGATGCTTCAGCCGCGCGCTCGCCGCGCCGCTGTCGAGCGACTTCGCACCGATCGCAACGCCCTCCTTGAGGTCCTTGGCGCGCCCGGCCACGACCAGCGCAGCGGCGGCGTTGATCAGCGCGACGTCGCGATAGGGGCTCGGCTTGCCGTCGAGCACGCTCTGCAAGGCGATCGCATTGGCGTCGGCGTCACCGCCCCTGAGCGCACCGGGATCGCAGCGCGGCAGGCCGGCGTCCTCCGGCGTCACCTCGAAATTCCGGATCTCGCCATTATGGAGCGCGGAGACGAAGGTCGGGCCGGTGAGGGTGATCTCGTCGAGACCGTCGGAGCCATGCACCACCCAGGCGGATTCCGAGCCGAGGTTTTTCAGCACCTGTGCCAGCGGCTGCACCCATTGCCGCGAGAACACGCCGACCATCTGCCGCTTGACGCCGGCCGGGTTCGACAGGGGGCCGAGCAGATTGAAGATCGTGCGTGTCGCAAGCTCGACCCGGGTCGGGCCGACGTTCTTCATCGCCGGATGGTGGGCAGGGGCGAACATGAAGCCGATGCCGCATTCGCGCACACAGCGGCCGACCTGCTCGGGCCTGAGGTCGATCTTCACGCCGAGCGACGCCAGCACGTCGGCGGCGCCCGAGCGCGACGACAGCGCACGGTTGCCGTGCTTGGCCACCGGCAGGCCGGTGCCCGAGACGATGAAGGACGCGCAGGTCGAGACGTTGACCGAGCCGGAGCCGTCACCACCGGTGCCGACGATGTCGACGGCGTCCGCGGGCGCGTCGACCGTGAGCATCTTGGAGCGCATCGCCGAGACCGCGCCGGTGATTTCGTCCACGGTCTCGCCGCGCACCCGCAGCGCCATCAACAGGCCACCCATCTGCGAGGGCGTGGCCTCGCCGGACATCATGGCGTCGAAGGCGGAAGCTGCTTCGTCACGCGACAGGCTGGCGCCGGTCGCCACTTTTCCAATGATCGATTTCAGGTCGTCCATCGCGTGCTTTCAACTCACTGGTTCGCGCCGGTCACCTGCGCGAAGGCGGCCTGATTAATGGTGGTCCCGATGTCGGTTTCAAGCTTGTTGACGTAGGAGGCGACCTGCTCGTCGGTCAACGCGCGGTCGAGGCTGTCCTTCAGCTTCTTCACCGCGTCGGACGCGGCGTCGACCGCGGGTTCGACGATGTCGGTGACGCGGAAGACGATCACCTCGCCGCCGCCGCTCACGGCGGTCTGTCCGACCCCGTCCTTGGCGGTGCGGAAGGCGGCTGCAACAACGTTGGCGGGCACGCCGGCGGGCGAGTCGTCGCGCTTGAAGCCGGAGGCGGTCTCGACCTTGGCGTTGATCGCGGCGGCCTCGTCAGCGAGCTTGCCGCCCTGTTCGAGCTTCTGCACCATCTCGGTCGCCTTGGTCTTCAGCTTGGCGGCGATCTGGTCCTGGCGCCAGCGCGCCTCGACCTGGTCGCGCACCTCGTCGAGATTGCGGTCGCGTGAGGGCGTGATGGCGAGCACGTCGTACCAGACATAGCCGCCCTTGAACGAGATCGCGTCGTTGTCGACGCCGACATCGGTGTTGAAGGCCTGCGACACCACGTCGAGGCCCTGCGGGATGCTGGTGACGGGCTGGCCGCTCGGGGCACGGCCGGAGCGGTCGACGGCGTCGATGGTCACGGCCGTGAGGCCGAGCTTCTGCGCCGCGTCGATCACGCTGGCGCCGCCGCCGCGCTCGTCTTCCATCTTGTCGCGGAGATCGTTGACCTTGACGCGGGCGCGCTCGGTGGCGATCTCGCGCTTGATGTCGCCGACAAGGCTGGCGTAGTTCGCTTCACTGCCCGGCTCGATCTTGTCGACCTTGACGATGGACGTGCCGAGACGGCCTTGGATCGGCTGGCTGATCTCGCCTGCGGGAAGGGCGAAGGCGGCATCGCCGACCGCGGGGTCGAGCGACGATTTGGTCACGAGCCCGAGGTCGACATCGGAGCTGCTCAGCCCGCGCTCCTTGCCGAGGTCCTCGAACGACATTCCGCCGGCGAGACGCTCGCGTGCGGCCTGCGCCTCGGCGACGTTGGGGAATACGATCTGATGGATCTGGCGCTTCTCCGGCGTGCCGAGCCGGTCCTTGCGCTGGTCGAACACTTTCTTGGCGTCCTCGTCGGAGACCTCGCTCCATTTGCCGATCTCTTCCGGCGAGACCACGACGAAGGAAATCTTGCGATATTCGGGCGCGCGGAACTGGACCTTATGGTCCTCGAAATAGGCGGCGAGGGCTTCGGGCGAGGGAGCGTCGATGGTGCCGGCCTGCGCGGCGTCGAGCCTGACGAATTCGATCGCACGCTGCTCGTTCTGGAAGCGCGTCAGCACGTCGATCATGGCCTTCGGCGGTTCGAGGCCGGCGCCGATCGTGCCGGTGATCTGCCGGCGCAGCGACACCTTGCGCTGCTCGGAGACGTAGCGCTGCTCGGTATAGCCGAAATTGCGGATCACGGCCTGGAAGCGGTTCGGATCGAAGCTGCCGCCGACGCCCTTGAAGTTGGGGTCGTTCATGATGACCTGGCGGATCTGCTCGTCGGACTGGCCGAGCCCAAGCCGGCGGGCTTCTTCGTCGAGGGCGGCTTCCGCGATCGTCTGCTGGAGCACCTGGCGGTCGAGGCCGAAGGCACGCGCCTGGTCAGGCGTCAGCGGCCGGCCGAACTGGCGGCTGATCTGTTGCAAGCGGTCAGTATAGGTCTGCCGGAACTCGTTCAACGAAATCTCGGTGCTGCCGACCTTGGCCACCGTGGACTGCCCGAAGCCCTTGAAGATGTCGGCGATGCCCCAAACGCCGAAACTGATGATCAACACGCCCATCACCACGGCCATAATGGTCTTGCCGAGCCAGTTTGATGAGGCCTTGCGCATTCCTCGAAGCATTTGGTCCAACTTGTTTGGCAGGAGGGGAACGGGAGCGCGTCTTAATGCAGATTCCGCAAAAGCGCGTCACCAAATTGATCAATCATCATAAAGTGGCGGCTTTCCCCCCGCAACCTCAGGCCACGCGGTCCCTCGACGCTGCGGTTAAAAGCCTTAGCTCTCTGGAACTGCCGCGACAGCTCTGCTAGCGCATGCACAAACCTCATTTTGCTGGAAATTGACATGACCGACGCCATCCGACCGCTGATCGCCGGCAATTGGAAAATGAACGGCCTCAAGGGCTCGGCTGCCGAATTCGACGCCATGCTCAAAGGCGCGGCAGAGGTGGCCGCCAAGGCCGATTTGCTGGTCTGCCCGCCGGCGACCCTGATCGCGGCCTTCGCCGACAAAGCGCGCGGCAGCAAGGTCGCGGTGGGGGCGCAGGATTGCCACCCCAAGGCCTCAGGCGCCCATACCGGCGATATTGCTGCCGAAATGCTGGCCGATGCCGGTGCGACCGCCATCATCGTCGGCCATTCCGAGCGTCGCGCCGACCACGGCGAGGGCGATGCCCTGATCCGGCAGAAGGCCGAGGCCGCATGGCGCGCTGGCGTCACCGCGATCGTCTGCATCGGTGAGACGCAAGGCCAGCGCGATGCCGGCCAGACACTGGACATCCTGCGCGGCCAGCTCGACGGCTCGCTGCCGGACGGCTCGACCGCCGCCAACCTGGTGGTGGCCTATGAGCCGGTCTGGGCGATCGGCACCGGCCTGACCCCGACGGCCCAGGATGTCGAGCAGATTCATGGCTTTATCCGGGAACTCCTGACCTCGCGGTTCAGGGCGGACGGGGCCAGGATGCGGATCCTCTATGGCGGCTCGGTCAAGCCGTCGAACGCGGCCGAGCTGATGTCCGTGAAAAACGTCAACGGCGCGCTGGTCGGCGGCGCCAGCCTGAAGGCGGCCGATTTCCTTGCGATTGCGAAGGGCTGCCCCTAGCTAATCTCAAAGCGCGGCCGTGGCCGATCGGGGGGTGGCAATGCCTCTTCTGATCGTGTAACACCGCGCAACTTCAGGAAAACCCGCGAAGCGCGATCGGCCGCCGTCTCGGCGCTGTCGGCTTGTGACGGAAGGACACTATGCAGACTGTTGTCATCGTCATTCACCTCATGATCGTCGCCGTCATGATCGGCGCCGTCCTGCTCCAGAAGTCGGAAGGCGGCGGCCTCGGCATGGGCGGAGGCGCAGGCTTCATGTCGAGCCGCGGCACCGCGAACCTTTTGACGCGGACCACCGCGATCCTGGCTGGGGGCTTCTTCCTCACCAGCCTGTTCCTGTCCTGGCATGCCGGCTACAACCGGGCGCCTTCGTCGATCATCGGCGCGCCGGCGTCCCAGACCCAGCCGGCCGGAGGCGCCCCGATCGCGCCGCCGACCTCGGGCGGCATCCTGGATTCGCTGAAGAAGGCTGACGAACAGCAGCAGAACCAGGCGCCAGCCGGCCCGCAGGTGCCGCGCTCGCAATAAAGCAGGGGGGCCATGCAGGGCGGCTTCTACCGTCCTGCATCAAAAATCCCCATCAAGGCTCTGTCACCACTCTTAGTTTTGGCTCACCCACAGGCCCGCAAATTATTTGGGGCGGAATACGAATCGCTTTGGCGAATCGAATTCGAGGGATTAGAGGTTAAGTCCCATGGCGCGGTACATATTCATCACCGGCGGCGTGGTCTCTTCGCTCGGCAAAGGTCTGGCTTCAGCGGCACTCGGTGCCCTGTTGCAAGCCCGGGGCTACAAGGTCCGCCTCCGCAAGCTCGACCCCTATCTCAACCTCGATCCCGGAACGATGTCGCCGTATCAGCACGGCGAAGTGTTCGTGACCGATGACGGCGCGGAGACCGATCTCGATCTCGGTCACTACGAGCGCTTCACCGGCCGGCCTGCGACCAAGCAGGACAACATCACCACCGGGCGCATCTACCAGGACATCATCTCCAAGGAGCGGCGTGGCGATTATCTCGGCGCGACCATCCAGGTGGTTCCGCACGTTACCAACGCCATCAAGGAATTCGTCCTCTCCGGCAATGACGATTACGACTTCGTGCTGGTCGAGATCGGCGGCACCGTCGGCGACATCGAGGGCCTGCCTTTCTTCGAGGCGATTCGTCAGCTCAAGAACGAGCTGCCGCGCGATCATGCCGTCTACATCCATCTGACGCTGCTGCCTTACATCCCGAGCGCGGGCGAGCTGAAGACCAAGCCGACGCAGCACTCGGTGAAGGAGCTGCGCTCGATCGGCATCCAGCCGGATATCCTGCTCTGTCGCACCGACCGCGAGATCCCGAAGGAAGAACGGCGCAAGCTGGGGCTGTTCTGCAACGTGCGGGAAAGCGCCGTGATCGAGGCGCGCGACGTCGACAACATCTACGCCGTGCCCGAGGCCTATCACAACGCGGGCCTGGACGACGAAGTGCTCGCCGCCTTCGGCATCGGCTCGCGGATTCCGCCGGAGCTGCGAAGCTGGCAGCAGATCAACGAGCGCGTCCGCAATCCCGAAGGCAACGTCACCATCGCCATCGTCGGCAAATATACCGGCATGAAGGATGCGTATAAGTCGTTGATCGAGGCGCTCTCGCATGGCGGCATCGCCAACAAGGTGAAGGTCAATCTCGACTGGATCGAGAGCGAGATCTTCGAGAAGGAAGATCCCGCGCCGTTCCTCGAACACGTCAACGGCATTCTGGTGCCGGGCGGCTTCGGCCAGCGCGGTGCCGAGGGCAAGATCCGTGCGGCGCAGTTCGCGCGTGAGCGCGACGTGCCGTATTTCGGCATCTGCTTCGGCATGCAGATGGCGGTGATCGAAGCCGCACGAAACCTCGTCGGCATCGAGGACGCCAACTCCACCGAGTTCGGCCCGACCAAGGAGCCGCTGGTCGGCCTGATGACCGAATGGCTGCGCGGCAACGAGCTCGAGAAGCGCTCCAAGGCCGGCGATCTCGGCGGCACGATGCGTCTCGGCGCCTATCCCGCGGCGCTCAACCGCGGCAGTCGCGTCTCGCAGGTCTATGGCGGCGCGACCGAGATTTCCGAGCGCCATCGCCACCGCTACGAGGTCAACACAGCCTACAAGGACCGCCTCGAGCAGCACGGGCTGAAATTCTCCGGCCTCTCGCCCGACGGCGTGTTGCCGGAGATCGTCGAGTACGAGGATCATCCGTGGTTCATCGGCGTTCAGTTCCACCCCGAGCTGAAGTCGCGGCCTTTTGAGCCGCATCCTCTCTTCGCTTCGTTCATTCAGGCGGCGATGGTGCAGTCGCGGCTGGTGTGATGCCTCAGGGCGCGGCGGTGTAGTCGCGCACGAGGTGCATCGGCGCCGGCGCGACCGGCATTGAGGCATCAGGCGCAAGCGTTTCCGTGACGATCTTCATCTGCGGCCGTCGCGTCAGCTTGTAGACGGCGGCCGGCGGCACGTTCAGCAAGGCGCGATCCACCAGCTTTGCACGCAAGCCCAGCCGGTCGAGCACCGGCCGCGGCACGGGGCAGCTCATCCCGTAGGTGAACTGATAGAACGCGCCTCCCGGGCGGACGTAACGGAACGCACCGCCGATAATGGAGACGACCTTGCGCGTCGACATGTTGAGCAGCGGCAGGCCGCTGACCACGGCGCCCACCGGCGCGCCGTCATAGAGCCGCTCCGTCGTGAGCCGCCCAGCATCCATCCACAACACGCGCGCGCCGGGAAAACGGATTTGCAGGAGCTTCGTGAAGTCCGAACCGTATTCGATCAGCGTGAGATCCTGCTGGCGCACGCCGCGTTTCAGAAGCTTGTAGGTGAAGGCGCCGGTGCCGGGGCCGAGCTCGAGGATCGGGCCTGTCGTTGCGGTGATCTCGCGGGTGATGAGATCGGCTAGGGCAGCGCCCGAAGGCGCGATCGCGCCGACCCGCCGCGGGGCCGACATCCAGGACAGGAAGAATGAGAGGAAATCGTTGGGCATGCGCACTCCGGCATTTCGATTGCGCCTCGCAAATCAGAGGTGAGGCGGTCGAAGAGTCGCCTGAGCGCATTGCGACAGCATTGCGCTTGAGACGCAGAGACGAATTGAATCAGCCCTGTTGCAGGGGCGGYAGCGTCATCCTGAAGCACGCACCGCCGTTCGGTCCGTCCAGGACCGAAACGTGACCGCCATGGAGGAGCATGATCTCGTGCACCATGTTGAGGCCGAGGCCGGCGCCGCGATCGAGCGGCGTGAGCCGGTAGAACGGCTCGAAGATCAGCTCGCGCTGATCGGCCGGAATGCCCGCGCCCTCGTCGGTGACCTCGATGCTGGCGGGACGGCTGACACGAATGACGATCGTGCCGCGGCGAGGGCCGTGCTGGATGGCATTCTGCACGAGGTTGGTCAGCGCGCGTTCGAGCGCGGCCGCGTCGCCGAGTACGTCGATCCGCGCCGTAGGCGCGTCGAAGGACAGCTCATAGCCAGCCGCAATCGCGAGCGGTGCGAGGTCGGCGGCAACGCCTTGCGCGACGGAGACCAGATCGACCGGCACGAATGGATGCCCRCAACGGTCGAGCCGCTGGATATCCAGCAATTGCTCGGCAAGGGTCGCGAGCCGCGCCGCATCCTCGATCAGGCGGGTCTTGTCCGGTCCCGACGGCAGCGATTCCAGCCGCGTGTTCAGGATCGCGATCGGCGTGCGCAGCTCGTGCGCGGCGTCGGCAACGAAGCGCTTGTGGCGGGCGTAACCCTGATCGAGCCGCGCGAGAGCGTCATTGACCGCGGCCACGAGCGGCACCACCTCGAGCGGAATCTGCTCCACCGACAGCCGCGCGCCGCGCTGATGGATATCGATACGCCGGGCCTGGTCTGCGGTCGCGTCCAATCCTCTGAAAGCGCGCTGCACGACCATCGGCGTCGCGATGAACGTCGCGGTCCCCATCAACAGCAGGCCGGGGAGCGCGATGCCCAGCAACACCAGCGACGTCGTGAACACCGCCTTGGCGCCGCTGAGCTTCCCCTGCGTCGCCGTGATGACCTGCACGTTGCCGACGGCCGTGTCGATGCGTTTCAACCGCGCCGCCGGCTTGCGTGGGTCGTCCTCGAAGAGCTGCCAGCCGAGCCGCGCCTGGCTGATCTGGTCGAGGGCGCCGCCGATCCCGGCGAATTCAGCCGGCACGGGGCCTTCACTGAGCGAATGCCCCTGCCTGTCGCGAACCAGCAACCAGAGGTCGGGGGCCTCCTCGCGCAACGCTTTCAGCTCAGCCGTCGGCCGCAGCGTCAGGCCGCCGGCTGCGTCGCGCGCGAGCGCGCTCTGCACGACGTCGATCACGCGGTCTTCGTCCCGTTGGACCAGCACGAAGCCTGTAGCGCACAGTGCGCCGATGATGACGACGACCAAAGCGACCAACAGCGCGGCCTGGAGCGAAAGCAGGCGCCAGCTCAGCCGAGAGCGCAGGCAATATGGGTCGGCGTGCCTGCTCACGGCAGTTTCTTCAGGAGATAGCCGACGCCGCGGATGCCGTGGATCTCCACGTGCGCGTCGGCTTCGGCAAGCTTGCGGCGCAGCCGCGAGACATGCGTATCGAGTGCGTTCGACTGGATCTCGTCGTCGAAACTGTAGACCGCTTCCTCCAGCGCCGATCGCAGCACGGTCCGGCCCATGCGGCGGACCAGGGCTTCCAACACAAGGAGCTCCCGCCGCGGCAGTTCGAGCGGAGCCCCGTCGACGCTCGCCTCGCGATGGCCGAAGTCGAAGGCGAGGCGGCCGGCGCGGATGATATCGGGCTGAACCCCGGCGGGCCGGCGCAACACCGCGCGCAGGCGCGCCAGCAATTCCTCGACCGCGAATGGCTTTGCGAGATAATCATCCGCTCCGCTGTCGAGCCCGGCGACGCGATCGGCGAGCTCGCCGCGTGCCGTCAACACGATGATCGGCACACCGTCGGCGCGCGCTCTCAGTTTCGGGATCAGGGCAAGACCGTCGCCGTCGGGCAGCTGGCGATCGAGCAGCACGGCGGCGTGCACGTCGGCGGAAATGGCCTCTTCGGCCTCGGCAAGCGTTGGCACGTGATCGACGATCATGTCGTACCGCTTGAGCGCCGAGGCCAGCGCCCCGGCCATCTCCGCTTCATCCTCGACGAGCAAAATCCGCATGATCCGCACCTGAGCCTCAACCGAGGCGTTGTAGCGGCAGTATCATTGCGGCAGCATTACGGGAACCGGGTGCGATCGGGGCCGGCAAGCCATGCGCCAGACGCCGCGGGCGGTATCGGGCAGCGCCGAAGACACCGTCACGGCCAGCCGTTATAACCCCCGACGTCATCAGGGAGGAACAAGAATGATCTATGAAATGCGCATCTACCGTTGCGTGCCCGGCCGCCTGCCGGCGCTCCTGAAGCGGTTCGAGACGGTGACGCTGAAGCTCTGGGAGAAGCACGGCATCAAGCAGGCCGGGTTCTTCACCACGCTGATCGGCGAATCCAACCAGGAGCTGACCTATTTCCTGGCGTGGGATTCGCTCGCCGACCGCGAAGCGAAGTGGGGCAAGTTCATGACCGACCCGGACTGGATGAAGGCGCGTGCCGAGAGCGAAGCGGACGGCCAGATCGTCGGCAACATCGTCAGCCAGCTCCTGACGCCGACCGCGTTCTCGGCGGTGAAGTAAGGGGCCGCCGGCGCAAGGGCCTCGCACGGAACCCCGGCGCAACCCTGATATTCGGGGGGCCCGGGGCGAATGGGGTTGATCCGACCCTGATGGCGGCTATGGTCGCGCCGAAACGAGGAACATTGGCCTTGAGCTCTTCGAATTCAGCGGCGCCGGTCGTCACCATTGGCACGGTCAAGTTCGGCAATGATCTGCCGATCTCGATCATTGCCGGGCCGTGCCAGCTCGAAAGCCGCCAGCATGCGCTGGAGGTGGCCTCCGCGCTGAAGGAGATCGCCGCGCGGCTGAATATCGGCCTCGTCTACAAGACCTCGTTCGACAAGGCCAACCGCACCAGCGCGTCGGCGGCACGCGGTCTCGGGCTCGCACAGTCGCTGCCGATCTTCGCCGAGATCCGCGCCTCTCTCGGCTTGCCGGTCCTGACCGACGTGCATGACGCCGCGCAGTGCGCCGAGGTGGCGCAAGCTGTGGACATCCTCCAGATCCCGGCCTTCCTGTGCCGGCAGACCGATTTGCTGCTGGCGGCCGCCGCGACGGGCAAGGTCGTCAACGTCAAGAAGGGACAATTCCTCGCGCCCTGGGACATGGCCAATGTCGTGACCAAGATCACGACCGCGAACAATCCCAATGTGCTCGTCACCGAGCGCGGCGCCTCGTTCGGCTACAACACGCTGGTCTCCGACATGCGCGCGCTGCCGATCCTGGCGCGCACCACCGGCGCGCCCGTGATTTTCGACGCCACCCATTCGGTGCAGCAGCCGGGCGGGAAGGGGACGTCCTCGGGCGGCGAGCGTGAATTCGTGCCGGTGCTGGCGCGCGCAGCCGTCGCGGTCGGCGTTGCCGGCGTCTTCATCGAGACCCATCCCGACCCTGATCGCGCGCCCTCCGACGGGCCCAACATGGTGCCGCTGCGCGAGTTCGAAGGGCTGATCCGCACGCTGATGGCATTCGACGCGGTGACGAAAAGCACAACGCGCTGATGTCCCCGCCTGCGACCGGGCCGTCGTCCGACCAGAAGTTTCCGCCCGCGATCAATATCATCGCGCTCGCGAGCTTCTCGGCGGCGTTGTCCACGCGCGCGCTCGATCCCGTCCTGCCGCATGTCGCGGAAGATTTTTCGATCAGTATCACGACGGCCGCCAGCATCGCGGCCGGCTACGCCTTGATCTACGCGCTGGTTCAGCCGGTGATCGGAGCGGCCGCCGATCTGTTCGGCAAGGCGCGGTTGATGACGCTGTGCCTGGCGCTGCTTGGCGTCTCCTGCATTCTTGGCGCGGTCGCGACCACCTTCTCGGGCCTGTTCGCGAGCCGCATCCTCGCCGGGATCGCCTCCGGTGGCGTATTTCCGGTCGCCCTCGGCCTGACCGCCGACCTCGTTGCACCCGCCAAGCGGCAGGTCGCGATCGGCCGCACGCTTGCAGGTTCGATGACCGGCAATCTGCTCGGTGCGACCGCCTCCGGCATCATCGGTGAACTCATCGGCTGGCGCGGTGTGCTCATGATGCTCGGCGCACTCGGCCTGATCGCGGCCGTTGCGGTGGCCGCGGGCTTTCGCGGTGCCGCGCTGACGGCGCCGCCGAAGACCGATCTGAAGGCCTTGCGGCAGGGCTACCGGACCATCTTCGCGAACCCCAACACGCGCTACTGCTACTCGGCGGTCTTCGTCGAGGGCTGCTGCGTATTCGGCCTGTTTCCATTCATCGCCGCGCTGCTGTTTGATCTCGGCGAGAAGTCGCCGTCGATCGCAGGCATCGTGATCGCGGGCTTTGCGATCGGCGGACTGTTCTACACTTTCACGGTCTCACGCTTCCTGCCGTGGCTCGGCGTCAAGGGCATGATGATTGCGGGCGCGGGCCTCGTCGGACTGCAGCTCGGCGTGCTCGCCTTCGGTCCCGGATGGAAGCTGCAATTCGCCAGCATGCTGGCGATGGGCTGGGGGTTCTACATGATCCACGGCTGCCTGCAGGTGTTCGCCAGCGAGCTGTCGATCGGGGCGCGGGCAACGGCGATGTCGCTGCATTCGTTCTTCTTCTTCATGGGGCAGACCGTTGGCCCGATCGCCTATGGCCTTGGCCTCCAGCACGGTGGCAAGGTCTCGACCCTGCTCACGAGCGCCGCGATCATGATGGTGCTTGGTCTCGTCTGCGCCCGGCTGCTCAAGCAGCGGGCACCCTCGGACGCACGGGTCTGAGGGGAGTATCGAACTACCGGTTTCCGTATTTTCCCGGAAGAGATTGGTAGCCAAAGCCGTTCAATCTTAAATCAAATCTCATCGTTCGCTCCGTAGATTGCCCGCGAACCGCGTATTGGCGGCAATATGGATCAGTCGATGCAAAAGCAGCGTTCAGTCGCCCGCATCCTCGGGGCGGTGGTTGGGTCTCTTGGTCTCGTTCTCGTCGTCATCTGTGCCTATGCGCTGAAGCTTGCGGTCACCCGCTACTCGGACAGCAACCGCATCGTCTCGCTCGCGGTCGCCAGCCGCGACCTGACCAATACGCTCGTGATTTTTCGCCTGGAGCGCGGTGACACGCTGAGCTATCTGGCGTCGGCCGCCCCCGCGCCCGACACCGTCATGAACAGCCTCGCCGAGCAGCGAGCCACGGTGCAGAAGAATTACGCGCAGGCCTTGCAGAGCCTCGCTTCCGCTGAAGCGCCCGGTCTTGCCGAAAAGCTCGACAAGCTCCGCGGCATCTGGGCGCAGCTCGAGGAGCTGCGGCCGCGCGCGGTCACTGCGCTGAAGCAGGAGAAGGCGGCGCGTGACGCGAACCTGCAACCGAGCTGGGCCAAGATCAGCGACGCCTATATGGACGCGATCGGCGACGTCACCGCCCATGTCGACAACGCGATGACGCTGATCGATCCCGTGGTCGATCGCCTCCTGATCGCCAAGCAGGCCTCCTGGCAGGCCCGCGCCAACGCAGGTCAGTCCATTCTCGTTCAGTTCTCCTCGATCCTCGCCAACAAGAACTGGACCGCAGCCGATGGCGTAACCTTTGCCGATCTGCGCGGGCGCATCCAGCAGTCCTGGGTGGTCGTGCGCGATCTCAGCCCGAATGTGGCCTCGCCCGAGCTGTTGCAGGCGATCCGTAACGCCGAGCCGGAAATCTCCGGCGCGCTTAGCGACGAACGCAACGCCATTGCGACCAAGCTGCTCGCCGGCGAGCCCGCCGGCGTCGCAGGCATCGACTACCGCGATCGTCAGCTCGTCGGCGCCAACAATGTCGTCATGGTTACCCAAACCGCGCTCGCCAACATGATCTCGCGGGCCGAGGAGGGCGCCTCGCGCGCCCGCTTCAGCCTGATCCTGTTCGGCCTGCTGGTGCCGGCCTCGCTGGCGCTGACGATCGGCGGGCTGATGCTGATGCGCAACCGCGTCACCCGRCCGCTGACCGCGATCACCGGTGTCATGACCCGTTTCGCGGCGCATGATTTCGCCGGCGAGGTGCCGGGTCTCGGCCGCAACGACGAGATCGGCCGCATGGCCGCGGCGCTCCAGGTGTTCAAGGAGGCCATGATCAACGCCGAGCGCCTGTCCGGCGACCAGGCCGCCGGGCGCGCCGACAAGGAGAAGCGTGCATCCGAATTGTCCGGCCTCGTGCGGCAATTCGAAAGCCGCATCGGCCAGATGGTACAGACGCTGTCGAGCGCGTCGGGCGAGCTGGAGACGACCGCGCGCTCGATKTCGGGCACGGCGGCCGAGGCCCAGACCCAGGCCGGCTCGGCCTCGACCTTGGCCGACCAGGTCGGCGGCGGCGTGCAGACCGTGGCGGCCGCAGCCGAGGAGCTCAACGCCTCGATCCGCGAGATCAACCGCCAGGTCGAGCAGGCGACGCGCGCCACCGAGCAGGCGGTTGTCACCGTCAAGGAAACCGACAGCACCATGCGCGCGCTTGCCGACGGCGCCGATCGCATCGGCGAGGTCATCGGCCTCATCACCTCGATCGCCGGCCAGACCAATCTGCTGGCGCTGAACGCGACGATCGAGGCAGCCCGAGCCGGCGAGTCCGGCAGGGGTTTTGCGGTGGTGGCGAGCGAGGTGAAGAACCTGGCCTCGCAGACGGCGAAGGCGACCGAAGAGATCAGCGCCCAGATCACGGAGATCCAGGGGGCGACGCAGAAGGCGGTCTCGGCGATCGACGGCATCGTCAAGACCATCGAGGAGGTCTCGAGCATCAACCGCGTCATCGCCGCCGCCATCGAGGAGCAGAACAAGGCCACCGCCGAGATCGCAAACACCGTGCAGCACACGGCGGAAGCGACCTCGACCGTCACCCGCAACATCGCAACCGTATCGTCAGCGGCGAACGAGACCGGCCGCGCCGCGTCCGGCGTGCTTAAGGCCGCCGCCAACCTGTCGAGCCAGTCGACCTCGCTGACGTCGGAGGTCGACGGCTTCATCAGCAAGGTGAGGGCGGTGGCGTAAGGGCTGCCGCGCGCTCTATCGAATGTCCTTGGCCCCCAGAGACGGCGCTTCGCGCCGCGCTGGGGTGGCACAATCAACGAGGGCGATGCGCGCGGGCGGCGATTGCTTGCGCGCGTTCGAGCAGCGCTTCGGCGCGCTGCACGATCGGAATATCAATCATCTTGCCGTCGATGGCGAAGGATGCGCGGCCCTCGGCAGCCGCCTGCTTGTTGAGCGCAACGACGCGCTCGGCGTCCGCCACCTCCTTGGCGGAGGGGCTGAAACCCTCGTTCAGGATCGGCACCAGCGACGGATGGATACAGGCAGAACCCACGAAGCCAAAGTCCGCAGAGCGCCTGACGATCCTTGTGTATCCTTCCAGATCGGAGAAATCGGCGACTGAGCCGATGGTGCCGAGCGGCATGATGCCGGCGGCGCGGGCTGCCTGCACGACCTGTTGCTTCGGCATCAACAGGGTTTCTTCCGTCGGCCTGGCGCCGATGGCGGTGGCATAATCTTCCGCACCCAGTGAAATGCCGGCCAGCCGCGGGATCGATCGCGCGATCTCGTGAGCCCTAGAGAGAGGACCGGGCGCCTCGATCAGGCCGACAAACCAGATCTTGCCGATGGGCAATCCGCGCTCGATCTCCAGTCTGGTCACCATCTCGTCGAGCAGGCGCAGATGCTCGGCGCCTTCGACCTTGGTGATCTTGATCGCGTCCACGCCGGCGATGACAGCCGCTTCCAGATCGGGCACCGCCAATTCGAGCGGCTGGTTGATCCGCACCATGACATCCGAACTTCCGGTGTCGCGAAAGCGCTTCACGATGCCCGGGATCAGCTTTCGAGCGTTGGCCTTTTCAGCCAGCGGCACGCTGTCCTCGAGATCGATGATCAGCGCATCCGCGCCGCGCTCGACGGCCTTGACCACGAACCGCTCGACGTTCGCGGGTACGAACAGCGCAGAGCGCCAGACCGGGAATTTTCGTTCAACTGTCATGTGCTGGTTTCCTTCACAACGCCCGAGGCGAGGGCGGCATCGATGTCGTCAGGGCTGAGGCCGGCTTCGGCCAGGATGGTGCGGCTGTGCTGACCGAGGCGTGGCGCAGGCGTCCGGATGCTTCCGGGCGTCTCGGACAGGCGTACCGGGACGGCGTGCATCGGGAACGTTCCCATGTCCTCGTCGGGATAGTCGGCCAGCAGTCCCCGGGCCTGCACGTGGCGATCGTTCATCAAGCGGACGGTGTCGTTGACCGGACCGATCGTGACCTCGGCCGCCTCGAAGAAGGCGACGTTGTCGTCGACCGTTCGTGTCGCGATGAAATCACCGATGATCTTGTCGAGTTCGGCGACATGGACGAGCCTCTGCTCGTTGGTCTTGAACTTTGGATCCTCGCAGAGCTCCGGGCGGCCGATCGAACGTAGCACGCGCATCGCCATGCCTTGCGTGGATGCCGACAGACAGACCCAGCCGCCATCGAGCGTGCGGTAGACATTGCGCGGTACCGAGCCGCTCGAGCGGCTCCCGCTGCGCGGTTTGACCACGCCGGTCAAACGGTAATTTGCCGCCTGAGGCCCGAGCGAGTTCACGATCGGGTCGAGCAGCGGCAGGTCGATCACCTGTCCCTTTCCGCCGTTGATCTCGACCTCCCGAAGGGCCGCCATCGCGGCGAACGCTCCGGTGAGACCGGACAGGGCATCGGCCAGATACATCGGCGGCAATACCGGCTCACGATCGGGGAAGCCGTTCATCTCGGCGAAGCCCGAAAAGCCTTCCACCAATGTCCCGAAGCCGGGCCGGCGATGATAGGGGCCGGTCTGCCCCCATCCCGATATGCGAACGATCACGAGCTTGGGCTCTAGCCGCAGCAGTTCCTCCGGCGAAAGCCCCATCTGCTCGAGCGTGCCGGGACGGAAACTCTCGACCAGCATCGCGGCGCCGGGAATCATCTTGCGGATCAGCGGCACCGCTTCGTCGTGACGGAATTCCAGGCAGATGCTGCGCTTGTTGCGCGAATGGATCTTCCAGTTGGTCTCGACACCCTTGGTGCGCCAGCCACGCAGCGTATCGCCTTCGCGCGGCTCGACCTTGATGACGTCGGCGCCGAAGTCGGCGAGATGCTGGGTGAGCAGATTGCCTGCGACCAGCCTCGAGAGGTCGATGACGCGGAGCCCTGTCAGCGGGCCGCGGACACCGGGGGTGTAATCGGCCTGATGCAGTCCGCTTTCGGGAGAGGTGGCGTCAGTGGGATTTGCCATGGTTCCGTTCTGTAAACAGGATGCCGCCGGTGACAGGCAGCCACAGGCGCAACTGGCGGTCAGTCGTTGCCTCCTGGGTTTCGATGCGGATCTGATTTCCGCCGACGCTCAATCCGATTTGCCATCGGCCGCCGACATAGGAATGGCTGACCACGTCGGCTTCAACGATCGAACCTCCGATCGCCTGATCGTTGGCCGCCGCCAGGCGCATCTGCTCAGGACGATAGGCAAACGTGACCTTGTCGCCCAGTAATGGACGTTTGTCGGACTTGATCAGAACGCGCTGACCATCGGCGAGACTGACTAGTGTCTGTCCATCGCCGTCGGGCGCCCCGACCACGTCGCCGTTCAGGAAATTGGTCGTTCCGATGAAGTCGGCGACGAAACTGTCTGCCGGCCGCGTGTAGATCTCTTGGGGCGAGCCGATCTGGCTGATGCGGCCGCCATTCATGACCACGATGCGGTCGGACAGAGCCAGCGCTTCGACCTGGTCGTGCGTCACGTAGATCGTCGTCAGGCCGAGGCGCGTGCGTAGTTCGGCGAGCCAGGTCCGGGCGCGGTCGCGCAGCTTTGCATCGAGATTCGACAGGGGCTCGTCGAGCAGGAGGATTTCGGGCTGGTAGACCAACGTTCGCGCGAGCGCGACACGCTGCTGCTGGCCGCCCGAGAGCTGATGCGGATAGCGGTCCTGAAAGCGCTCCATCTCGACGAGAGCGAGACTCTCCTCGACGCGGCGCTTGCAGTCGGCGGTCGATACCTTGCGCAGCTTGAGCGGAAACACGACGTTGTCATAGACCGTCATGTGCGGCCACAAAGCGTAGCTCTGGAACACGAGCCCGCAATGGCGCGCTTCCGGCGGCAGGAAGATTCCCTTTTCGCCGTCGAAATAGGTCTTGTTGCCGACGCGGATGCGTCCGCTCGTCGGTTGATCCAGTCCGGCAATGGCGCCGAGCGTTGTTGACTTGCCGCACCCTGACGGCCCCAGCAGCGTGACGAACTCGCCATCGGCAACGTGGATGTTGACGTCGTCGATCGCTTTGACCGGTCCGTACCGCTTGTGCAGGTTCTCGATCAGCAACTCAGCCATAAAGCTTCACTCCGAGAAAAGCGCGCGCCGCGGTGACACAGAGGCCGATCACCAGGATCTGGATGGTCGCCAGCGCGGACACCAGACCGACCTCGCCCTGCGTCCATGCCTGGAGCAGCGTGGTCCCGATCACTTCGCTGCCGGGTGCGAACAGGAAGATCGCTGTCGTGTATTCCTTGAAGAACGTGATGAAGAGGATGATGAAGCAGGCAACGAGTGCCGGCCGCAATAAAGGCAAAACGATGCGCCGGCTCGTCGTCCACCAGTCCGCGCCCTGCGTACGGGCGGCGCGATCGAAATCCGGGCTCATCTGCAACAACATCGGAGCAACCGCACCGAGCCCCACAGGAATGAAGTGCATCGTGAAGGCGGCAACCAGAATCCAGATCGTGTTTCGGAGGCCGCCCAGGCCGGGCACGAGCGCAAACGCGTAGAAGAAACCGATACCGGCGACGACGCCGGGCACGGCACGGGGAAACAGCGCGACGTAGTGCAGCGCGCCGCGCCAGCGGAAGTCGGACCGCAGCACGATGATGGCGATCAGGGCGACCATCGCAGTGGCGACGACGCCACCGACCGAACTGACGATCAGCGAGTTCCAGATCGAACGCGGGTAGACCGGGTATTCGAGTATGTTGGCGAAGTTGCCGAGCGTCAGCACCTCGCTGATCGGCACCATCGGCGACAGCAGGCTCGTGAAGGCGCGCAGCAGCAGCGCGCCGATCGGCATCACGACAGTTGCGGTGATGTAGATCGCCGAGACGATGCAAAGCGGCCAGCGCAGGTTGTTCAGGCGGAAAGGGCGCGGTCGCGTGGCCTTGCCGCCGAGCGTGACGAAGCGCCTTGTGTTACCGAGCAGGCGTCCTTGTAGCCACACCAACACGCAGACGACGGCAAGCATCAGCACGGCAGCCGTTGCCACCAGCCCGTGATCGGGGCGGGCCGACGCCACGCCGTTGTTGTAGAGGAACGTGGTCAGCACAGTGATGCCGGCGGGATCTCCGAACACCAGCGGAATTGCGAGGAGCTCCAGCCCCACAGTGAAGTTCAGCACGGCACTATAGGCGATCGCCGGCATGAGGAGCGGCAGCGTGATCCGCCACAAGGTCCTCAAGGTGCCGGCGCCGGTCACGCGCGCGGCTTCCTCCAAAGTCGGATCGGTGATCGAGGCCGACGACATGCAGTAGATGTAGGCGACCGGTGCTTGCGAGACGCCCGCGATCATCGCCATGCCCGGCAGCGAGTAGAGATTCCAGGGCGCGCCGTCGAAGATCGACTGAACCAGAAGCGTGAGGTAGCCGGCCGGTCCGTAGATCGTGTACCAGCCGAACGACAGTACCAGCGCCGAGAGATAGATCGGCCACAGGAAGAGCTCGCCAAACAACCGCGCAAACGGCATGTCGGTGCGGCCGAACAGCACCGCCGCCAGCGTGCCCAGCGTCTGCGAAATCACGGTGGTGAGGGTGGCGAACACGAACGTATTCCAGATGACGAGCGCGAAGCCGTCGGTGCGAAGCAGGCGCCCGAAATTGCCCAGCGTCAGTTGCTGGCCGGAATCGTAGAGCGCACGATCCAGGAAAGATTGATAGAGAACGGGCAGGAGAGGCGCTGCGATCAGGACAATGGTCAGCAGCGCCATGCCGTACTGGATGACGGTATCGCGGCCGGGCAGCGGCTTCGGCAAAGCGTCCGCGGCCGACGACCCCAGCGCGCTGCTTGCGTCAAGCGACATTGAAGGTCTTTTTCCAGCGCGCGAGGAAGCTGTCGTAGTCCCGCACCGCGTCCCGATCGTAGCCGATGTAGCAGATGTTCTGCTCGCCGACGGCTTCCACGATCGACGAGTAGGTGTGACGGATTCCGTCGCCCGGCTTCACACCAGGGCGTGCCGGCGTCAGGCCGCCCCGTCCGAATGCGCGCTGACCGTCCTCCGAGACGACGTAGTCGAGCATTAGTTTTGCTGCGTTGACGTTCTTCGAACCCTTCGGAATCGCGATGCCGCGCAGCACGACCGGCTGACCGTCTCTGATGAAGCTCCAGCCGAGGATCTTTGCCCGGGCCGGATCGTTCAGGCGCGGCCAGAAGGTGATGGCCGAAACGAAGAAGCCCATGGTGTATTCGCCGGAGGTGACCTTCTCGGTCATTGGGCCGCCGGAACGCTCGAATCGGGGCGAAAGCTTTGCAAGTTGGGCGAACCAGTCCCAGGCCTTTTCGCCGTGCTTCTTCACGAACGCGTAGCTGATGCCGTAGCCGAATGTTGTTTGATGCACGCCGTAGCTGGTGATGCGGTTGCGCCAGGTCTTCTCGTTTGCGACCGCAAGCTCGACGAACTCGGCAAGTGTCTTGGGACGCTTGCCGTCGGCCACCAGCGTGTTGTTCCAGATCAGCGCCATGGGGTCGGACGAGACGGTGTAGACGCCGGGAAACGGCTTTGACCAATCCGGCCAGGCCTTCGCTTCGGGCGATACGTAGTCGAGGACTTCACCGCGCTCCTGGAAATCGATCCATCCGCCCGGATCGGCCGTCGCGATGAGGTCGCAGGTGCGGCTGTTGGTGCTCCGCTCGGCCAGATATCGCTCGAAGCTCTCGCGGGAGGCGGGGAGATCCAGGGTCTCGACCTTGATCTTCGGGTAGAGCTTGTTGAAGCCCTCGATCACGGGACGCCAGTTTTCCGGCGACATAATCGAGTAAATGAGGAGGCTGCCCTCGTTATGAGCGTCGTCGATGATCTTCTGATAATTCTCGGGATACCCGTTCGGCGCCGCCTGGGCCGTGCCCCGGAGCCCCATCGTGACGCCGAGAACCGACATCACCATTAAGCTTCTACGATCGATGCCTGACATCTACTGTTCCTCCGCCCGCCGCGATTTGTTATGCACATTTATTGGCGCCAATTTGTGCGCAATAGTTTTGGCAAGTCAAGCGCTCCAAAAAGGGAAGCAGCCATGAAAGTACGGAAGGAGCAGAAGAGGCTGTTGGCGGCGGAAATCGGTGCCGCCATCCTGCAAGGCGACTACCGGCCGGGCGAATGGTTGCGCCAGATCGACCTGGAAGAAGCCTTCGCTGCCAAACGGTTTGACGTTCGCAGTGCGCTGACCCAGCTCGCCGCAAGCGGGATGGTGACGCATGTCGAAAATCGCGGATACCGGGTCGCGCAACCCGACTTGAACGTCGTTCGCGAGATATTGGCGATCCGCACGCTGCTCGAAGTTGAAGCGGCAAGGCAGGCGCTACCGAATATCGGCCCCGACGAACTCAAGAAGATCAAGCAGGCTCAGCAAATCTTCGAAGATGCTGTGGCGCGCGGCAGCAAGGCGGATCAGGCAAATACCAACGCAGCCTTTCACGACGAGATCTATCGCCATGCAGCGAACCAATCGCTCGCCAGCCTCATCGTGGAAATCAGAAATCGCGCCAGACCAGGGCCGATTGCTTTGTGGCCCTCGAACGCCGAGCTGCAGAGAAGTGCTGCACACCATGTCGAGATCGTCGATGCGATCGAGTCTCGCGATCTCGCCGCGCTCGTTGCAGCAGTGCGACGACACATCGTCGAATCCGGCGCCAACTATCCGGCGCGCGATCTCGGTCCGGTCAAGAAGACCTCAGCAGCCTCCGATTGACTAAGATTGGCGAAGCCAATCTGTTGAGGGCGTGTCAGGAGCAGCGCGTGGAGTAGGCCTGCCTCAATTCGCGCCCCCCGCCGGGATCGGCTCCATGCCGCTAGCGATGATCACGTCGCGCGCGGCGGGGGAGGCGAGGAATTTTATGAGGGCACGGCCGGCCTCGGGCTCCTTCGAACCGGCCGCGATCCCGGCCGAGAAGATCGTGATCTTCTGCAATTCGTTCGGCAGCGGTCCCACGATATCGATGCCCTTCACGGGCTTCAGCTCGCTGATCTGCTGGAAGCCGAGCTCGGCCTCGCCGTGCGCGACGATCTCGCCGACGGGTGTTGCCGGAATCTTTCGTGCCTTGTCCTTCATGACGTCGGCGATGCCGAGCTTGTCGAACATCTCGGTCGAGACGTAGACGCCGCTGGCGCTATCGGAATAGGCGATCGTCTTCGCTGCCAGCAGCGCGCGCTTGACCGCCTCCACCGAGCCGATGTCCGGCTTCGGCGCACCCGATTTCACGGCAACGCCGATCGGCGATCTGGTGAGGTCGACCTGGCTGCCGGCCACGACCTTGCCCTTGCCGGCGAGGTCGGTGAGGGCATAGCCCACCATGATCAGGACATCGGCKGGTTCGCCGCGCTCCAGCCGGACCGGGATCGCATTGGTGGTCGTCCCCATCGACGGCCCATATTCCGTCAGCACTTTGTTGCCGGTGGCCTTCTCGAATTCCGGCACGAGCGCCTTGTAGGCAGCCGTCAATCCGCCCGAGATCATCACATGGACCTCGGCAGCTTCGGCCGCGCCGGTCAGCCACAGGACGGTCAGAACGCCGAAGGCAATGTTGCGGAATGTTGCTGATATCGATGTCATCGTCATTCGTCTCCAACTAACCCCGTCCGCGATACGGCGCGACGCCTTGCTCCGGCACCCACAATCCCTTCGGCACGCGGCCGGTCTGCCAGAACACGTCGATCGGGATGCCGCCGCGCGGATACCAGTAGCCGCCGATGCGCAAGAACTTCGGCTTGATCTCGCTCGCGATGCGCTTGCCGATCATCACGGTGCAGTCCTCATGGAATGCGCCGTGATTGCGAAAGCTCGCGATGTAGAGCTTGAGCGACTTCGACTCCAGCAGCCACGGGCCGGGCGCGTAATCGATCATCAGATGCGCGAAATCCGGTTGTCCCGTGACCGGGCAGAGCGAGGTGAATTCCGGCACGGTGAAGCGCACCAGATAGTCCGTGCCCTTTTGCGGATTGGGTACGCGGTCGAGCTGAGCTTCTTCCGGTGTGTGCGGCCATTCGACCGCACGGCCGAGCTGGAGGGATTTCTTCGCCATCGTCGTCACATCCTGTTCGAGCATGATCCGGAAAAGTGGGCACCGGTTTTCCGAAAGATCATGCTCAACTAAAAAACCGGAGCGCGATAAGATCGCGCTCCAGAGGATGCCGGGATGGACGCAAATGTCGCCGCCGTCAACCGGCCGCGATCGTCTGGATCATGACGATCCGGTCGTTGCCGGACTCGCAGCCCCACAGCTCGCCCGGGCGGCCGTCGAGCTGGCGCACATTGGCATTGGCCTTGTCGCTGGCGAAAACGTTGAACCGCTCGGTCGTGGGATCGAAGCGGACGATGGCATTGGCGGAGAAATCCGTCAGCCAGACCTTGTCCTTGTCGTCGACATAGACGGCATAGGTGCGAGGGCGATCGCCCGGCAGCTTCCAGGTTTTCCAGGAGCCGTTGGCGGGATCGTGCACCGAGACGTGACCGCTGTTCCACTCGCTGACCCAGATCCGGCTTTGCGAATCTGACCAGACCCGCCGCGACCCCTGGCTCGGCGTCGGCGGCTCGACAATGGCAGCATTGCCGGTCGCAAGATCAATCTTCGCGATATAGCTGCCGGCCAGCGAGGCGTACCAGACCTCACCCTTGGGCGTCACCGCGATGCCGTAGGGTCCAACACCCTTGGGCGCCCTGAACACGTCCATCTCGCCCGATCCCGGCTTGAGCCTGCCGTAATAGCCGGACTGGCCGGTGAACCAGTAGGTACCGTCCTTGTCGAACACGCCGGTGTTGAGATTTGCGGAGGCGAACTTTTCGGGCAGGCGGAACAGCGTGACCTTGAGATCGCCGGGATCGACCCGGGCGATCGCGTTCTGGCCGCCCTCGGTGATCCAGGGGGCACCGTCGGGGCCGATCGTCACGCCGTGCGGCGCGGCGCCCTGGCCGAGGCTGACTGTCTTGAAACTGCCATCCCGGGGGGCGAGCCTGCCCAGCATGCCCTTGCCCTGCGCCGTGAACCAGACCGTGCCGTCGCGACCGGGGGCGAGGTCGTGCAGGCCGATGCCGGCGCTGATGGGGAAATATTTTGTCCGGAACAGGCCTTCCTGCGCAAAACTTGGGCGGACGGCGAGGAGGGCAGCGCTCGAGGCAAGAAACTGGCGGCGGTTCATGGCGTTACCCCGACTGTTTCAGATTGAGGTTGGACGCGCAGAGCAGGCGACTTCAAGGATAGTCCGAGCCTGCTCACGCGTCAGTCGAAGCACGCCGTCCAAGCGTTCACATTTGCTTGCGGCCCGTGTAAGACCCCCGGCACCGATCAGCCCTAACGAACGGAAGTGCACATCATGACCGCCATCATCGACATCATCGGCCGCGAAATTCTCGACAGCCGTGGCAATCCCACCGTCGAGGTCGACGTCGTGCTGGAAGATGGTGCGCTCGGCCGTGCCGCGGTGCCGTCCGGCGCCTCCACCGGCGCCCACGAGGCGGTGGAACTGCGCGATGGCGACAAGGCCCGCTATCTCGGCAAGGGCGTCACCAAGGCGGTCGGCGCTGTCAATGGCGAGATCTTCGAGGCCCTGAGCGGCCTCGATGTCGAGCAGCAGGCCCAGATCGACCAGATCATGATCGACCTTGACGGCACGCCGAACAAGAGCCGGCTGGGCGCCAATGCCATCCTCGGCGTCTCGCTCGCCTGCGCCAAGGCAGCCGCGAACTCGCTCGACATGCCGCTCTATCGTTACGTCGGCGGCACCTCGGCGCGTCTGCTGCCGGTGCCGATGATGAACATCATCAATGGCGGCGTGCATGCCGACAATCCCATCGACTTCCAGGAGTTCATGATCCTCCCCGTGGGCGCGTCGTCCTTTGCCGAGGGCCTGCGCTACGGCGCGGAGGTGTTCCACACCCTGAAGTCCGAGCTTAAGAAGGCCGGCCACAACACCAATGTCGGCGACGAGGGCGGTTTCGCCCCGAACCTGCCGTCGGCGGACGCCGCGCTCGAATTCGTCATGAACGCGATCGGCAAGGCCGGCTACAAGGCCGGCACCGACATCGTGATCGGCCTCGACTGCGCCTCGACCGAGTTCTTCAAGGATGGCAAGTACGTCTATGAAGGCGAGGGCAAGACCCGCTCGATCTCCGAGCAGGCCAAGTACCTCGCAGACCTGGTGTCGCGCTATCCGATCGTGACCATTGAGGACGGCATGTCGGAAGACGACATGGACGGCTGGAAGGAGCTCACCGACCTCATCGGCAAGAAGTGCCAGCTGGTCGGCGACGATCTCTTCGTCACCAACGTCAAGCGCCTGGCCGAAGGCATCAAGGCCGGCCGCGCCAATTCGATCCTGATCAAGGTCAACCAGATCGGTACGCTGACCGAGACGCTCGCTGCCGTCGAGATGGCGCACAAGGCCGGCTATACCTCGGTGATGTCGCACCGCTCCGGCGAGACCGAGGATTCCACCATCGCCGACCTCGCGGTCGCCACCAATTGCGGGCAGATCAAGACCGGCTCCCTTGCGCGTTCGGACCGCACCGCCAAATACAATCAGCTCCTGCGCATCGAGCAACAGCTCGGCAAGCAGGCGCTCTACGGCGGCAAGGCGGCATTGAAGGCGCTGGCATAAGCCAGCGCTCCAGCTAGGACAGGGGAGGATCGACATGAGCGACGGCAAGACCGGACTGCAACTGCGTTCGCTGATCAAGAAGAGCGGTGAACTGGAAATCTCGCTCGTCGACGTGCCGACTCCCGAGCCCGCCGCGGACGAGGTCGTCGTCCGCGTCGAGGCGGCGCCGATCAACCCGTCCGACCTCGGCCTTCTCGTCGGCGCGGCCGATATGAGCACGGCGAAGGCGTCCGGCAGCAAGGACGCTCCCGTCATCACCGCGAAGGTGCCGGAGGGTGCGATGCGGGCGATGGCCGGCCGGCTCGACGAAGCCATGCCGGTTGGTAACGAAGGCGCGGGCGTCGTCATCAAGACCGGCTCGTCCGATGCCGCGAAAGCATTGATGGGCAAGACCGTCGCGATGATCGGCGGAGCGATGTACGCGCAGTACCGCACGCTGAAAGTGCGCGAGTGCCTGCCGCTGCCGGCGGGCACCACGCCGGCCGAAGGCGCCTCCTGCTTCGTCAATCCGCTCACGGCGCTCGGCATGACCGAGACCATGCGGCGCGAGGGGCACAAGGCGCTGGTGCACACTGCGGCCGCCTCCAATCTCGGCCAGATGCTGAACAAGATCTGCATCAAGGACGGCATTCCGCTGGTCAACATCGTGCGCAGCAAGGAGCAGGCCGACATCCTGCACAAGATCGGCGCCAAATACGTCGTCGATTCCACCGCACCGAGCTTCCTCGGCGATCTCACCAATGCGCTGGTCGAGACCGGCGCCACCATCGCCTTCGATGCCATCGGCGGCGGCAAGCTGGCCGGCGACATCCTCAACTGCATGGAAGCCGCGATCAACAAGACCGCCAAGGAATACAGCCGCTACGGCTCCAACGTGCACAAGCAGGTCTACGTCTACGGCGCGCTCGATATCCGCCCGATCGAGCTGCCGCGCGGCTTCGGCATGGCCTGGGGCGTCGGCGGCTGGCTGCTGTTTCCGTTCCTGATGAAGATCGGGCAGGCCGACGGAGCCAGGCTGCGCCAGCGCGTCGTCGACGAATTGAAGACGACCTTCGCCAGCCACTACACCAAGGTGGTGTCGCTTCAGGAGGCGCTCGATCCCGCCAACATCGGGGTCTACGCCAAACGGGCCACCGGCGAAAAATTCCTCATCAACCCAAATAAATCTTCGTGATGTGCCACGGCACACCATCCAAAGAAGGACTTGCCTTCTGAGCGAAGCGCGGGAACATTTGCGCCGCAATTGAAAGCGGGGCAACCGCAAGCAAAGAAGGGGACACTTCCATGACTGATCTGAATCGCCGCGACCTGCTCGCGGGCGCTGCCGCTATGGGCGCGGCGGCCGTAACCGGACTTGGACCGACCACCGCCAGTGCCTCGGTGCCGCAAAGCGGGGCACAGGCGCCCGGCTTCTATCGCTACAAGGTCGGCAGCTACGAGTGCACCTCGATCAACGACGGCGCGCGCACCTTCCCGATGCCCGACAAGTTCGTGGTCAACCTGCCGAAGGAGGAAGCGCTGGCCGCGGGTGAGGCGGCGTACATGCCGAAGGGCATGGTCACGGTGCCGTTCAACCCGCAACTCATCAACACCGGCTCCAAGCTGGTCCTGATCGACACCGGCAACGGCGTTGCCAATCTCGAGCCGAGCAAGGGCGCGGTCGGCCGTACACTGCAGAACCTCGCCGCTGCCGGCGTCGACCCGAAGCACATCGACGTCGTGCTGCTGTCGCATCTCCATCCTGATCACACCAACGGCATTCGTCTCGCCGACGGCGCGCTCGCGTTCCCGAATGCGGAGATCATGGTGCCGGCGAAGGATTGGGAGTTCTGGGCGAGCGACGAGAACGCGGCCAAGGCTCCGAACGACATGACGAAGAACTACTTCGCCAATGTGAAGAAGACCTTTGCCGGCCTCGAATCCAAGGTCACGAAATACGAGTGGGGCAAGGAGGTCGCCCCGGGCATCACCTCGATTGCGACACCCGGCCATACGCCGGGGCACACCTCGTTCGCGGTGGCCTCTGGCGACAAGAAGGTGCTGATCCAATCTGACGTCACCAACATTCCGGAGTTCTTCCTGCGCAATCCGGATTGGCACGTAGCGTTCGACAACGACGGCGCGCTGGCGCAGGCGACGCGCCACAAATTCTACGACATGGCGGCGGCCGAGAAGGCGACCGTGATCGGCTTCCACTTCACCTTCCCCTCGGTGGGGCATGTCGAGAAGGACGGCGCGAAATACCGCCTGATCCCGTCGGCCTGGAATCCGACGATCTGAACCGGGCCAGGGGTTTGCGAGAAACGTCAGGCCGCCTTCGGGCGGCCTGATTGTTTTTGGATCGTAGCGACCATCTGCTTTCGAGAAACTCAGCGTTTCCGAATGGGACCGGTTCATGCACTTGCATCCATCGGCCGGGATCGCTTAAGTGCCGCCCCGGAACTTCCGCTCAAGCCCTCAAGGACAATCCATGGCCTACAACATCGTCGTGATCGCCGGCAGCCTGCGCAAGGACAGCTTTTCGCTGAAGATCGCCAATGCGCTCACAAAGCTCGCCCCGGCCTCGCTTAAGCTCGAGGTCGTCACGCTGGCAGGCATCTCGTTCTTCAACCAGGACCTCGAGGGCGCGCCGCCGGCTGACTGGCTGGCCTTCCGCGAGAAGCTTCAGAAGTCTGACGGCGTCATTTTCGTTACCCCCGAATACAACCGCGCCATCCCGGGTGTGCTCAAGAACGCCATCGACGTCGCCTCGCGCCCCTATGGCAAGAGCTCGTTCAACGGCAAGCCGGTCGGCATCATCTCGAACTCGCCGGGCCCGCTCGGCGGCGTCAGCGCCGCCAAGACGCTGCAGAACATCCTGCCGGGCATTGCCGGCCCGATCCTGCAGCAGCCGGAGATCTATCTGAACGCGGTCGGCGATGCCTTCGATGCGGAGGGGAACCTGACCAAGGAATCTCTGAAGCCCGTCCTCCAGGCCTATATCGACGCGTTTGCTGCGCACGTGGCCAAACACCACGGCTGACGTCTTTCTTCGTCATGGCCGGGCTTGTCCCGGCCATCCACGTCTTGGCTCGTGGTGACGAAAAACGTGGATGCCCGGCACAAGGCCGGGCATGACGGCTGGGGGTAGGGACTGGAACGCGAAGGGGGAAGCGATTAGCACTCCCTTAACCAACCTGCCGCATCTTCCCAAGATGGTCTCCCGCGCGCGCCTGAAATCGATCCTGACCGGCCTTGCCCTCTATGCGATGGCGGCCGCTATCGTCGGCTATTTCGGCGTCAACGCCTACACCGGAAAATACGGTCTCAACGCCCGCCAGGAACTCGACCAGGAGATCATCGCGCTGACGAGCGAGCTCGCCCAGCTCAAGCGCGAGCGCGCGAAGAGCGAGCAGCGCGTGTCGCTGCTGCGGACATCGCGGATCGATCCTGACATGCTGGACGAGCGGGCGCGCTATCAGCTCGACTATGTCAACCCGCACGATCTCGTTCGGATGATCCCGGCGAAGTAGCGCTTTCCGCAGCATTCGAAACCGGCATCGAAAGCCGCTGCCGAAATCCGACAACCGTGTAGCAATTCTACCGAAAGTCTTAGGCTTGGAACCGGGCTGCCGCCTTGACGGCAACGCAGCAACGGCCCCATGGCTTCTGCCGCCGTCGGCCTGAGTTGACGCAGATCAACCGGGCCATGCCGGCGCAGCCTAGACTGTCACCCGGAGGAAACAGTGATGAATGGGCCAATGTCCCGGCATCACGCGGCCCGCGTCGAGGCCGCCATTGCGTCAGGCCAGGCCGCGCGCTCCGCGCTGGTGGCCTCATGGCGCCGTTCGTCCCGATTGCATCATCTCGATCCCGCCGGCCGCAGCGCGCCGATGCGGCTGAGTGATGTCGAGTTGCGGCAGGCGCGCGAGCGCGTCGCGCCGCTGCTCGCCGCCGCGCAAGGCGCGATGGACCGGCTCTATCAGGCGGTCGGCGCGAGCGGCTGCTGCGTGCTGCTCGCCGACGGCGCGGGCGTGCCGGTCGACCGCCGCGGCACAGCGGTGGACGATGCGACGTTCCAATCCTGGGGCCTGTGGACCGGCGCGCTCTGGAGCGAGGAGCATGAAGGCACCAACGGTATCGGCACCTGCGTCGTCGAGCAGCGCCCGCTGACGATCGACCGCGACCAGCATTTCTTCACCCGCAACACGCTTCTGAGCTGCACCGCCGTTCCGATCTACGACCATGAGGCGGCGTTTGCGGGCGTGCTCGACGTCTCCTCCTGCCGCGCCGACCGGACCGATGCGTTTTCCAATCTGATCGCGCTCGCGGCAGGTGAGGCGGCGAGGCGCATCGAGGCTGATCTGTTTCGCCGCGCCTTCGCCCATGCCCGCATCGTGCTGACGCAAGGCGCGGACGGCCAGGCCGGCGGCCTCGTCGCGGTCGATGCGGATGATCTCGTGATCGGCGCGACCCGGTCCGCGCGGTTGGGACTCGGGATTGCGCCCGGCCGTCCCTTGCAGCCGGTGCCCGCGGCTGACCTCCTCGGAGGCGATACCGCGCATGACCATCTTGCGGGCGGCCAGCGCGCGGTGTTGCAGCGGGCGCTGCTGCGCGCGGACGGCAATGTTTCGGCCGCCGCCAAGGCCCTCGGCATCAGCCGCGCCACGCTGCACAGGAAGCTCAAGCGGTTCGAGCTGAAGCACTGAGCTGCGGCTCTATTTTTCTTCCGCGCCCACCAACTCAACCCTCATGGTAAGGAGGCCGCGAAGCGGCCGTCTCGAACCATGCAGGCCCGGCTGTGCCCGCGGCCATCCTTCGAGACGCGCGCAAGAGCGCGCTCCTCAGGGTGAGGGCTGAGTGTGAGGGGGGAAGCTGCGTCACCTGTCGCAGAACTGCGACAGGTCCGGCCGGCCATCGCTCACGCCTGGGCTGACAGGAAAACGCTCCCGCGACATCGTCGGCGCAAGTCGTGAACACGCGACGAATTGCGCAAACAGCAAACATCGGGAGTGATCAATGAACAAGGTGGAATTCCTCGGCGTCACCCAGGTTCCGTTCGCCGAACGCTATGACAATTTCATCGGCGGCAAATTCGTCGCGCCAATCTCCGGCAAGTACTTTGACAACGCCTCGCCGGTGAACGGCCAGATCGTCTGCAAGATCGCGCGTTCCGATGCGCAGGACGTCGAGGCCGCCCTCGATGCGGCGCACGCCGCCAAGGGCGCCTGGGGACGCACCAGCGTCGCCGAGCGCGCCGCGATCCTGAACCGGATCGCCGACCGGATGGAAGAGAATCTGGAGCGCCTTGCGGTTGCCGAGACCTGGGACAACGGCAAGCCGATCCGCGAGACCCGCGCCGCCGACCTGCCACTCGCGATCGATCATTTTCGCTATTTCGCCGGCGTGGTGCGCGCACAGGAAGGCTCGATCGGCGAGATCGACCACGACACCATCGCCTATCACTTCCATGAGCCGCTCGGCGTGGTCGGACAGATCATCCCCTGGAACTTCCCGCTGCTGATGGCCTGCTGGAAGCTCGCGCCGGCGCTCGCCGCCGGCAATTGCGTCGTGCTCAAGCCGGCCGAGCAGACGCCGGCCTCGATCATGGTCTGGGCCGAGATCATCGGCGATCTCCTGCCGCCCGGTGTCCTCAACATCGTCAATGGCTTGGGCCTCGAAGCCGGCAAGCCGCTCGCGTCCAGCCCGCGGATCGCGAAAATCGCCTTCACCGGCGAGACCACGACCGGCCGGCTCATCATGCAATATGCCAGCCAGAACCTGATCCCGGTCACGCTCGAGCTCGGCGGCAAGTCGCCGAACATCTTCTTCAACGACGTCACCGCCGAGGACGACGACTTCTTCGACAAGGCGATCGAAGGTTTTGTGATGTTTGCGCTGAACCAGGGCGAGGTCTGCACCTGTCCGAGCCGGGCGATTGTCCACGCCGACATCTACGACCGCTTCATGGAGCGGGCGCTGAAGCGCGTCGCCGCGATCAAGCAGGGCGACCCGCGTGCGGCCGACACCATGATCGGCGCACAGGCATCTAGCGAGCAGCTCGCCAAGATCCTCTCCTACATTGACATCGGCAAGCAGGAGGGCGCCAAGGTGCTGGCCGGCGGCGGTCGTGCCGAGCTCGGCGGCGATCTGTCCGGCGGCTTCTACGTCCAGCCGACGGTGTTCGAGGGCCACAACAAGATGCGAATCTTCCAGGAGGAGATCTTTGGTCCCGTCGTCTCGGTCACGACCTTCAAGACCGATGACGAAGCGCTCGCGATCGCCAACGACACGCTCTATGGCCTGGGAGCCGGCGTCTGGAGTCGCGATGCCAACCGTTGCTACCGCTTCGGCCGGGCGATCCAGGCCGGCCGGGTCTGGACCAACTGCTACCATGCGTATCCTGCGCATGCCGCGTTCGGCGGCTACAAGCAGTCGGGCGTCGGTCGCGAGACCCACAAGATGATGCTCGATCACTACCAGCAGACCAAGAATCTCCTGGTCAGCTACAGCCCGAAGAAGCTTGGCTTCTTCTGATCGGGCAAGATCTGATTGGGCAAGATCTGATGGGGCAAGATCTGATCGGGCAGGAGAGGGCGGCGCAACCTTGCGCTGCCCTCTCCGTCGTCATCCGTCTGTCAGAGTCTTGAGACAATACGACAGCGCCGACCGTATTCGGTTCGGCGCCTGCGGCATTCGAAGCGATGCCGGGCAAAGACGGAGGCTTGGTGATGCGGAACAGTCGTTCAGGACGGACAATGGGTGTCGCAGCGATGCTGTTCGGCGCGGCGGTGCTGCCGCTGTCGATGGCCTTTGCACAGTCCGGCCCGGCGCCAACTGGCGCCAAGCCCTTCCTGACCGTCGATGGAAAGGCGCCACTGGTCCTTGGCCATCGCGGCCTGCCGGGCCTGGTACCTGAAGAGACCGAGGCGTCGTACGACCTCGCCGCGGCGCTCGGGACCGATGCGCTCGAAGAGGATTTGCACCTGACCAAGGATTGCGTTCTGGTCGTGCGTCATAACCCCTGGCTGAGCGACAACACCAACATTGCCGAGGTGGCGAAGACCAATGCAGTCGTCGCCGCCCGCAAGCGAACCGTGCCCGGTGTGCGCGTCAAGGCCCCGTCGGCCACCGGCGTGCCTGCCGACTACCTGACGGATCTGAGCGACCCGGCCGATCCCAAATCGGTGCTGAAGTCGCTGATCGTGGACGGCGAGGATCATACCAACGATTGGTCGATCAGCGATTTCACCATGGCCGAGCTGAAGCAATGGATCGGCGGCACCACTTATGACGCGGCCAACGAGCGGCCGAAAGTCTTCAACGGCAAGCTCCCGATCATCAGCTTCCAGGACGTCATCGACATCGCCAAGGTCAAGAGCAAGGAGGCCGGGCGGTCCATCCTCGTTTATCCCGAAACCAAGAACCCGACCTGGAACAATGCCCAGGCGATCGCCAATGGCTGCGGCGCGGCCGGCAGCCGTCCGCTCGAGGATGCCCTGATCAAGATCATCGGGGATAACGGCCTCAACACCAAGGACGCTCCCATCCTGGTCCAGAGCTTCGAACCCGGCAGCCTGAAATATATGCGCAGCCACGGCCTTCAGACGCGGCAGGTCCAACTCGTCGACGGCAACGGAATCGACTTCAAAACCGGCAAGGTTCTCCTCAACAACATCACGAATTCGCGCCCGTTCGACTGGACGGTTGCAGGCGATGCGCGCTTGTACGATGCGATGCTGACAGCCGAGGGGCTTGCCGAGATCAAGACCTATGCCGAGGGCATCGGTCCGTGGAAGGCCTATATCGTTCCGCTCAAGATCGCGCCGTGGAAGGACAGCAACGCGGACGGCACGCCCTACAAGGGATCGACGCCGGAGGCTTCGACGCAGGACGCGACCAGCCTCGTCGCGGACGCGCACAAGCTCGGTCTTTTCGTCCATGTCTTCACGTTTCGGAACGAGAAGAAGTATCTTGCCGCCGACTATCGCGGCGACCCGAGCCTTGAATATCTCAAATTCTACCGGCTCGGCGTCGATGGGGTCTTCAGCGACTTCACGCATACCGGCGTTGCCGCCCGCGCGGCGTATTTGCGCGAGTTGGGCTGGTAAGGCCGGCACGGCGAATCGGACGCGCGTGGGATTTCGGATACAAAACAAGGCGTCCGATTTCTCTGCGTTGACCGCTCACGTTCCCCTCGCTGACGGGTGAGCTAAAGTTGCCCGATCGGCGCCAAAGGTTTTGCAAAGTTTCGGTCACGTTGCAGTGCGGCATAATGAAAGTCGCGCCATGCCGCCGCGGTCCTTTCCAAGGGCGTTTGACTTGGGTTAGAGAGGGCTGAAGTTTTCTCTGACCCGGAATTCCCATGGCCGCACCCAAGAAAGCCGCCGCAAGCACTCCACAGGACAAGACCGACGGCGGTTCGCCCCCGGAATTCACCAGAGAGCAGGAGCTCAAAGCGCTCCGCGACATGCTCCTGATCCGGCGGTTCGAGGAAAAGGCCGGCCAGCTCTACGGCATGGGCGCGATCGGCGGCTTCTGCCACCTCTATATCGGCCAGGAAGCCGTGGTGGTCGGCATGCAGATGGCCCTGAAGCAGGGCGATCAGGTCATCACCGGCTATCGCGACCACGGTCATATGCTTGCCACCGGCATGGAGGCCAACGGCGTCATGGCCGAGCTCACTGGCCGGCGCGGCGGCTATTCCAAGGGCAAGGGCGGCTCCATGCACATGTTCAGCAAGGAGAAGCACTTCTACGGCGGCCACGGCATCGTCGGCGCCCAGGTCTCGCTCGGCACGGGTCTGGCCTTCGCCAACCACTATCGTGGTAACGACAATGTCAGCGTCACCTATTTCGGCGACGGCGCGGCCAACCAGGGCCAGGTCTATGAGAGCTTCAACATGGCGGAGCTCTGGAAGCTGCCGGTGATCTACGTCATCGAGAACAACCGTTATGCCATGGGCACCTCGGTGTCGCGTGCTTCGGCGCAGCAGGATTTCTCCAAGCGCGGCGCGTCCTTCAATATCCCCGGCATGCAGGTCGACGGCATGGACGTCCGCGCCGTGAAGGCCGCGGGCGAGGAGGCGGCGGCCTGGTGCCGTGCCGGCAAGGGCCCCTTCATCCTGGAGATGCAGACCTACCGCTATCGCGGCCACTCAATGTCCGACCCCGCCAAGTACAGAACGCGCGAAGAGGTCGAAAAAGTCCGCCACGACCAGGACCCGATCGAGCAGGTGCGCAACCGCCTGCTCGCGGCCAAGGTGAGCGAGGCCGATCTCAAGGCGATCGACGCCGAGGTCCGCGACATCGTCAATGCGTCCGCCGACTTCGCCCAGCATGATCCCGAGCCGGATGCCGCCGAGCTCTGGACCGACATTTACCGCTGAACGCGCGCAAGCTTTCTTTTGGAGTCGATATGCCAATTCAAGTGCTGATGCCCGCGTTGTCGCCCACGATGGAGAAGGGCAACCTTGCCAAGTGGCTGAAGAAAGAGGGCGAGACGATCAAGTCTGGCGACGTCATCGCCGAGATCGAGACCGACAAGGCGACCATGGAGGTCGAGGCGACCGATGAAGGTACGCTCGGCAAGATCCTGATCCCCGAGGGCACCGCCGACGTTGCCGTCAACACGCCGATCGCGACCATTCTCGCCGATGGCGAGACGGCCGCCGATCTCGCCAAGGCGCCGGCCGCGCCCGCGCCGAGCGTCGCGCAGGAAGTCGCCGAATCCCGCTCGCCGGTCGGCGAAGGCAAGCCGATGATCTCGGCGCCGAAGGCTGCGGCTGCCCCTCAGGTAGTTGCCGAGCCCGATCCGGAAGTGCCCGCCGGCACCGCGATGGTGACGCAGACCATCCGCGAAGCGTTGCGCGACGCCATGGCCGAAGAAATGCGCCGCGACGCCGACGTCTTCGTGATGGGCGAGGAAGTCGCTGAATATCAGGGCGCCTACAAAGTGACCCAGGGCCTGTTGCAGGAATTCGGCGCCAAGCGCGTCATCGACACGCCGATCACCGAACACGGCTTTGCCGGCATCGGCGTCGGTGCCGCCATGACCGGGCTGAAGCCCATCGTCGAGTTCATGACCTTCAACTTCGCCATGCAGGCGATCGACCAGATCATCAACTCAGCGGCCAAGACGCTCTACATGTCCGGCGGCCAGATGGGCTGCTCGATCGTGTTCCGCGGCCCGAACGGCGCCGCCGCGCGTGTCGCCGCCCAGCACAGCCAGGACTACTCGTCCTGGTATTCCAACGTCCCGGGTCTCAAGGTGGTCGCGCCGTTCTCCGCAGCGGACTACAAGGGCCTGCTCAAGGCTGCGATCCGCGATCCCAATCCGGTGATCTTCCTCGAGAACGAGGTGCTCTACGGCCATACCGGCGAAGTGCCGAAGCTCGATGACTTCGTGATCCCGATCGGCAAGGCGCGCATCGTGCGTTCGGGCAGCCACGTCACCATCATCTCCTGGTCGAACGGCATGACCTATGCGCTGAAAGCCGCCGACGAACTCGCCAAGGACGGTATCGAGGCCGAGGTGATCGACCTGCGCACGCTGCGGCCGATGGACACCGAGACCATCGTCAACTCGGTCAAGAAGACCGGCCGTGCGGTCACGGTGGAAGAGGGCTGGGCGCAGAGCGGCGTCGGCGCCGAGATCGCCGCGCGCATCATGGAGAACGCCTTCGACTATCTCGACGCGCCGGTTGCGCGCGTCTCCGGCAAGGACGTCCCGATGCCCTATGCCGCGAACCTGGAGAAGCTCGCGCTGCCGTCGGCAGCCGAAGTGGTCGAGGCCGCCAAAGCCGTCTGCTACAGGTAGATCATGGCGGGCCCGAAGGAGCAGCCATTGCCACCCGACGTCCTCGCCCGCGACGATGCGGTCGAGATCCTGCGCGTATTCGTGCTGGACGGCGGGCTGTCGATGGCGTTCCAGCGCGCCTTCGAGGAGCCCGACATGTGGGGTCTCCTGCTCGTCGATCTCGCCCGTCACGCGGCGCGCGCCTATGCGCGCGAGAGCGAATACACCGAGGAGGATGCGCTGAGCCGGATCCTCGAGATGTTCCAGGCGGAGATTGAACGGCCAACCGATACGGGCACGACGACACCGCGCGGGAAGGGGCACTGATCGTGGCGATCGAAGCCCATCATTTCGATTTCATGCTGGAGGCGATCCGTGAGGCGGAGGCCTCGATCGCGCAGGGCGGCCTGCCGATCGGCGCCGTGCTGACGCGCGGCAGCGAGATCATCGCCCGCGGCCACAACAACCGTGTGCAGGAAAAGAACGTCATCCTCCACGGCGAGATGAGCTGCCTGCGCGAAGCCGGCGTGATCTCGTTCCACGACACGGTCATGTACACCACGCTGTCGCCATGCTCGATGTGCGCCGGCGCACTCGCTCTGTTCAAGGTGAAGCTGGTGGTGATCGGAGAATCCGTCACCTTCCCGGGCTCCAAGGACATCCTCGACAAGTTCGGCATCCCCTGGATCGACCTTGCCGACGACCGCTCCATCACCATGATGAAGAATTGGCGTTCCATCCCTGCCAACGAGCGCCTGTGGCAGGGCGACATCGGCAACTAAACCTGGTCGTCTTCGCTGTCGGAGACGACGTATTGCAAAGTTCTTCTTGAGGTCAGCATGCCCATCAACATCCTGATGCCCGCTCTCTCGCCGACAATGGAGAAGGGCAACCTCGCCAAGTGGCTGAAGAAGGAAGGCGACAAGGTCAAATCCGGCGACGTCATCGCCGAGATCGAGACCGACAAGGCGACCATGGAGGTCGAGGCGATCGACGAAGGCACGATCGCCAAGATCCTCGTGCCCGAGGGCACGCAGGACGTCCCGGTTAACGACGTGATCGCAGTGCTGGCCAGCGAGGGCGAGGACGTGAAGGCGGCTGGTGCCGCCAAGCCCAGCGCCTCGGCCGCACCTCCGAAAGCTGCTGAAGCGCCCGCCGCCGCGCCGGCTCCCGCAGCCGCGCCCAAGGCTGCGCCGCCTGCCGCCGCACCGGCGCCGCAGGCCGCAGCTCCAGCCGTGCAGAGCAACGGCCACGGCGGCCGCGTGTTCTCGTCGCCGCTCGCGCGCCGTCTTGCCAAGGACGCCGGCATCGACGTGTCGATGGTGACGGGCACCGGCCCGCACGGCCGCGTGGTGGCGCGTGACGTCGAGCAGGCCAAGTCCGGCAAGGGCCTGAAGGCGCCTGCCGCTGCGCCGTCCGGGGCGCCCTCGATCGCGCCGACCATGTCGGACAAGCAGATCCTGTCGCTGTTCGAGCCCGGCTCCTACGAGATCGTGCCGCATGACGGCATGCGTCGCACGATCGCGCAGCGCCTGACTGCGTCGATCCAGAACGTCCCGCACTTCTACCTCACCATCGACTGCGAGATCGGCAAGCTGCTCGCCGCGCGCGAGGAGATCAATGCGGCTGCTCCCAAGGACAAGGAGAAGAAGCCGCTCTACAAGATCTCGGTCAACGACTTCGTGATCAAGGCGATGGCCGTTGCGCTCCAGAGAATCCCGAACTGCAACGTCAGCTGGACCGAAAGCGGCATGGTCAAGCACCACCATTCCGACGTCGGTGTTGCCGTGGCGATGCCCGGCGGCCTGATCACGCCGATCATCCGCAAGGCAGAGACCAAGACGCTCTCCACCATCTCCAACGAGATGAAGGATTTTGCCGCGCGCGCCCGCTCGCGCAAGCTGAAGCCCGAGGAATACCAGGGCGGCACCACCGCGGTCTCCAACCTCGGGATGTTCGGCATCAGCCACTTCACCGCCGTGATCAACCCGCCGCATGCGACCATTCTCGCGGTCGGCACCAGCGAGGAGCGCCCGGTCGTGCGTGGCGGCAAGATCGAGATCGCGCACATGATGAGCGTGACCCTGTCCTGCGATCACCGCGCCATCGACGGCGCGCTTGGCGCCGAGCTGATCGGCGCGTTCAAGCAGCTGATCGAAAATCCCGTCATGATGATGGTCTGAGATGGCGCATGAGGACGCGCTGGCCCTGGATCTCGATGCTGGTCTCGCTGATCCTCACGCTCAGCCCGCTCGGCCGCGACATCGTTGACTCCGCCTTCTTCGCCGGCGAGGCGCTGTCGCGCAACATCTGGGCGCCGATCGCGCTCACCATCTCCGCCGTCATGGCGGCCGCCATTCTCTCGGAATGGCTGATCAGAACCTACATCCGCAATCGCCGCGCCCGCGGCGCAACGACCGCTTGAGTTGAACGGGAGCCGCCATGGCCGATACATCCTTCGACGTCATCATCATCGGCTCCGGCCCCGGCGGCTATGTCACCGCGATCCGCGCCGCGCAGCTCGGCTTCAAGGTCGCGATCGTCGAGAAGTCGTATCTCGGCGGCATCTGCCTGAACTGGGGCTGCATTCCAACCAAGGCACTGCTGCGCTCGGCTGAGATCTACCACTACATGCAGCACGCCAAGGACTACGGCCTGTCGGCGGAGAAGGTCTCGTTCGACCCGAAGGCCGTGGTGCAGCGTTCGCGCGGCGTCTCGAAGCGGCTGAACGACGGCGTCGGCTTCCTGATGAAGAAGAACAAGGTCAGCGTGATCTGGGGCGCGGCCTCGATTGACGCGCCCGGCAAGGTCACCGTGAAGAAGTCCGACGTCGAGGGCCCGAAGGGCGCGCTGGGTGAGGGGGCTTACCAGGCCAAGCACATCATCATTGCAACCGGTGCGCGGCCGCGCGTGCTGCCGGGGCTCGAGCCCGACAAGAAGCTGATCTGGACCTATTTCGAAGCGATGGTCCCGGAGAAGATGCCGAAGTCGCTGCTGGTCGTCGGCTCCGGCGCGATCGGCATCGAGTTCGCCTCGTTCTTCCACACCATGGGCTCCGACGTCACCGTGGTCGAGGTGCTGCCGCAGATCCTGCCCGTCGAGGACGCCGAGATCGCCGGCCTGGCCCGCAAGCGTCTGGAAAAGCAGGGCATCAAGATCATGTCCTCGACCAAGGTCACGAAGCTGGAGAAGAAGACCGACAGCGTCGTCGCCACCATCGACGATGGCAAGGGCAAGCCCGTCACCACCGAGTTCGAGCGCGTGATCTCGGCGGTCGGCGTCGTCGGCAATATCGAGAATCTCGGCCTGGAAAAGCTCGGTGTGAAGACTGACCGGGGCTGTATCGTCATCGATGGCTACGGCAAGACCAACGTCCCCGGCATCTACGCCATCGGCGACGTCGCCGGTCCCCCGATGCTGGCGCACAAGGCCGAGCATGAAGGCGTGATCTGCGTCGAGGCCATCAAGGGCCTGCATCCGCATCCCATGGACAAGAACCTGATCCCGGGCTGCACCTATTGCCAGCCGCAGGTCGCCTCCGTCGGCCTCACCGAAGCCAAGGCGAAGGAAAGCGGCCGAGAGATCCGCGTCGGCCGTTTCCCGTTCGTCGGCAACGGCAAGGCGATTGCGCTGGGCGAGGACCAGGGTCTGGTCAAGGTGATCTTCGACAAGAAGACCGGTCAGCTCCTCGGCGCCCATATGGTCGGTGCGGAAGTCACCGAGCTGATCCAGGGCTACGTCGTCGCGATGAATCTGGAGACGACCGAAGAAGAGCTGATGCACACGGTGTTCCCGCATCCGACCCTGTCGGAGATGATGAAGGAAGCCGTGCTGGATGCGTATGGAAGAGTGTTGAATATTTGATGGGCGCCATCGCCGCCCGCCGCCGTCATTGCGAGCGCGGCGAAGCAATCCAGACGGCCTCTGCGGAAAGATTCTGGATTGCTTCGCTGCGCTCGCAATGACGAGCAGAGAGCCGTTTGCAAAATAAGAAGGAAACCAACCCATGCACGATAACGACAACCTGACCATCGAACGCCCTACCTTCGTCACCCATCTCGAATGCGCGATGGAGGGCGATCATTACGCCGCCGACCAGGTCCACAATCTCTCCAAGGCCGGCAAGCCGCTTTTGGTACGCTACGACCTCGCGGGCGTGAAGAAGGCGCTGACCAAGGATGCGCTTGCCCAGCGTCCTGGCGACATGTGGCGCTACCGCGAACTCTTGCCCGTGCGCAAATGCAAGGACATCGTCTCGCTCGGAGAGGTCACGACGCCGCTGATCCGGCTGCCGAAGCTCGGCGCCAGGCTTGGCGGCGGCGAGATCATCGTGAAGGACGAGGGACGCCTGCCGACCGGCTCGTTCAAGGCGCGGGGCCTCGTGATGGCGGTGTCGATGGGCAAGGCGCTCGGCATCAAGCACATGGCGATGCCGACCAACGGCAATGCCGGCGCGGCGCTCGCAGCTTACGCCACGTCGTGCGGCATCAAGACCACGATCTTTTGCCCGGCCGACACGCCGGAAGTGAACGTCAGCGAGATCGAGCTTCAGGGCGCGACCGTCTATCGCGTCAACGGCTATATCGACGATTGCGGCAAGATCGTCGGCGAAGGCAAGGCAAAAGTCGGCTGGTTCGACACGTCCACGCTCAAGGAGCCGTACCGCATCGAGGGCAAGAAGACGATGGGCCTGGAGCTCGCCGAGCAGCTCGGCTGGGACGTGCCCGACGTGATCTTCTATCCGACCGGCGGCGGCACCGGCCTGATCGGCATGTGGAAGGCTTTCGACGAGCTGGAGAAGATCGGGTTTATCGGCTCCAAGCGCCCGCGCATGGTCGCGGTGCAGGCGTCGGGCTGCGCGCCGATGGTGCGGGCCTATGACGCCGGCACAGAGCATGCGACGCGCTGGGAGGACGCCCACACGATTGCGTCGGGCATCCGTGTGCCGCAGGCGATCGGCGACTTCCTGATCCTGCGCGCCGTGCGTCAGAGCAAGGGTTTTGCCATCGCGGTCGACGATGACAAGATCTCGTCGGCGCTCAATGAGGTCGCGCGCGAGGAGGGGCTCTTGCTGTGCCCCGAGGGGGCTGCGACCTACGCCGCCTACAAGGACAGCCTCGCCGATGGCCGCGTCAGCAAAACCGACCGCGTGATGCTGTTCAATTGCGCGACCGGCCTGAAGTACCCGCTGCCGCCGGTCACCCGCACGCTCGATCGCCACAAGCCGATCGACTACACGCAGTTCTAAGCAAGATCAGGCAGCCGGAGCGCGATGGTCGCGCTCCGGCGCGTCATTTCGTCTCTTCACGAACGATCCCTCTTCCCGTACGCGGGAGGGCAACAATAAAAATGACATCGCTGGGGAGCAGACAATGAAGAAGGCCATCTGGGCTGGGCTGTTCGGTATTCTCGCTGTGACCGGCGCCGCGCGCGCCGACGACTATCCTTCGCATCCCATCACCGTCATCGTTCCCTTCGCCGCCGGCGGCCCGTCGGATGCGATGGCGCGCGTGCTCGCCGAGCGCATGCGGGTGACGCTCGGCCAGCCGCTGGTGATCGAGAATGTCACGGGCGCGGGCGGCTCGATCGGCGTCGGTCGCGCCGTGCAATCGGCGCCGGACGGCTACACCATCTCCTTCGGCCATCTCGGCACCCACGTTGCCAACGGCGCCGTCTACAAGCTCAAATACGACCTCGTCGCCGATCTCGAGCCGGTGGTGCTGCTGCCGAGCAATCCGATGATCGTGGTGAGCAAGAACGCGGTGCCCGCGACCTCGTTGAAGGAGCTCATCGAGTGGCTGAAGTCGCGGCCGTCGCCGCCGACMGCCGGCACCGCCGGCGCGGGCTCCGGCAGCCATATCGCCGGTGTCTATTTCGAGAGCGTCAGCGGCATCAAGCTGCAATATGTGCCGTATCGCGGCACGGCTCCCGCGCTGAACGATCTCATCGCCGGCCAGATCGACGTCATCATCGATCAGACCTCCAACTCCATCAACCAGGTCCGCGCCGGCACGATCCGCGCCTATGCCATCACCGACGACAAGCGGCTCTCGTCGGCGCCGGAAATTCCGACGGCAGCCGAGGCGGGGCTGAAAGGCTTCAACATGACGTTGTGGTCGGGCCTGTGGGTGCCGAAGGGGACGCCGAAGGAGATCGTCACCAAGCTCAATGCGGCCGCCGTGGAAGCGCTGAACGATCCCGCCGTGAAGAAGCAGCTCGAAAGCCAGGGCCTCGAGATGACGCCCAAGGACCAGCTCACGCCCGAAGCGCTCGGCGCGCGCCAGAAGGCGGAAATCGCAAAATGGTGGCCGATTATCAAGGCCGCCGACATCAAGGTGGATTGAGGCGGATTGCCTCTTCGGATGCGGCCACAACGTCAAGTGGCCGCACCCTGTGGAACAATCAGGTTCACGCGGCGCCGCGTTACGTCTTGGCTTCGCTGTGCTTCGACAGGGCCGCCTCCAGACAATTGATCAGAGCCGGCGTGGAAAACGGCTTCGCGAGAAAGCAGATGGCGCCAGCTTTCAGCGCGCGGTCGCGCACGGCATCGTCGGGAAAGGCGGTCATGAAGATAAACGGCGTGCGGTGACCGAGGCCGCGCATATGCATCAGGAGATCAACGCCGCTCATGACCGACATCTGCACATCCGCGATCACGCAGGACGTCGTCCTCAGTTCGGCCGACTGGAGAAATTCGAGAGCGGAGCCAAAGATGTAGACGGTGTATCCCCGCGACGTCAGCAGATTGTTGGTCGCAAGGCGGACGGATGGATCATCGTCAATGACGGAAATGACCGAAGGGACTGACAAGATGATCGCTCCTGATCGGGGAGCGGCCGCGCGCGGCGCAGCCGCCCATCGGAAAATGGGCCCCCGGAGCGACCTTGGAAAGCATACTTAGGTTTGCACCTTTCCCCCCGGGCGTGGAATTCCGAGCACCTCGGTCATTCTGACGAGATCGGCCAATGACTTCGCACCCATTTTCCGCATGATTTGCCCGCGATAGATCTTGACGGTAATCTCAGCCAATCCAAGCTCGGCAGCGACTTGCTTGTTCATCAGGCCGGACGCAACCAGGGCGAGAATGTCGCGCTGACGCGGCGTCAGGCCTTCGAAGCGAGTCCGCACGCTCGACACCGACTTCTCGGCATCGCGCCGCTTGCGATCGCGTTCGATCGCAGCCTGGACCGCGTCCAGCATGTCCTGGTCGCGCACCGGCTTGGTCAGAAAATCGATGGCGCCACTCTTCATGGCCCGGACGGTCATGGGGATATCGCCATGACCCGTGATGAAGATGATGGGCGTGCGAATGTCGGCCTTTACGAGATCCGCCTGGAGGTCGAAGCCGCTCGAGCCGGGCAGGCGGATGTCGAGCACAAGGCAACTGGGGACCCCCGGCGGCTTGGCTTCCATGACCTCCGCCGCCGAGCCGAAGGCCTCCACCCTGAGGCCGACCGATTGGAAGAGATTGGTGAGCGCCCGCCGCATCGACGGATCGTCATCGACGATCAGGACGATCGGATCATCGGCCCCCGCCTGTGCCTGCGCCTGCGTTGGCTTGGCGTGGTCGGTCACGACGCGGCCTCGTGTGGGAAGGGCAGGGCAATCTGGAATGTTGCACCGCTCCCCTCATTTGGGAATGCCGAAAGCCGGCCCGCGTGAGCCTCGATGATCGATCGGCAGATCGATAGTCCCATCCCCAGGCCGCTCGACTTTGTGGTGAAGAACGGCATGAACATGCGGTCTGTCACGTCGCTGTCAAGGCCGAGACCGCGATCCGTCACGGTAAGAAGCAGGTGCTCGTCGCCGTCTCGACTGGAGCGAATTGCCAGCTCGCGCGGGAGCTCGACATTGGCTTGCATGGCTTCGATCCCGTTCATGACGAGGTTGATCAGCACCTGCTGGAGCTGGATCCGATCGCCGCAAATGTTGGGCAGGCCCGACGACAACTCCATCCGCACCGACACGGCATGGGTAGCGAGCTCGCGCCGAACGAGGGCCATCACCTCCCTCACGACCTGATTGATGTCGACCGGAACCATCTCGATCTCGGTCTTTTTCGCGAGCGCCCGGATCCGGCGGATCACCTCGCTGGCCCGATTGGCGTCCTCGACGATCCATTCCACGGAACGGCGCGCAGCGTCGAGATCGGCCGGGTCGCGGCCGAGCCAACCGATGCAGGCGTCGGCATTGGAAATGACGGCGGCGAGCGGCTGGTTGATTTCGTGGGCAATCGAGGCGGTGAGCTCGCCGAGCGTCGTGATGCGCGTGACATGCGCGAGCTCAGCTTGCGCTTTGCGCAGGGCATCTTCGGCCTGCTCGGTGCGGATCGCCGCCGTCACATCGCTGCTGACGCCCCTATAGCCGAGGAAGTTACCATTCTCGTCATGGAAGGGCTTGCCGCTGGTGCGTACGTAAATCTGAGATCCGTTGCGATCCCTGCTGCGGTAAACCAGGTCGCGGAACGGAAGGTGGGCATCGAGCGCCGCGCGATGCTGCTCCCATTTCTCGGGCTCGAACTCGGCATCGGGCGGAATGTCCCAACGGGTCAGCCCGATCAAGCCCGTCGGCACGGGACTGGCCGTGTCGGCGTGTTCCGATATCCGGGTGATGCGGTGATCCGGCCCAGTCTCCCAAAACCAGTCCGATGCGGTTTCGGCATAGTCGCGGAAGCGCTGCTCGGATTGCTTGAGCTCGTCAAAGGCCTTTTGCAGTGCTTCTTTTGCGGCGAACTGCTCGGTGACGTCCACGTGCGTGCCGATGATTTCCATCACRTCGCCATCGCCGCCTTTGACAGGATGTCCCTCCGTATGGACACGTCGTATCGAACCGTCCGGACGTGCAATCCGAAAGTCGATTTCGAAGGGCTCCCCTTGGTGGATTGCGCGACGTTCCACGTCGGCAATTCGTCGAAAGTCATCGGCGAGAATCCGTTGCTGGAAAGCCCGCGCCGGGACATCGATCTGGTCCGGCTCAAATCCGAACAGGCGGTAGAGCTCAGCCGATCGGTAGGCAAACTCCTGACGACGCACGTCCCAGGCCCAGCTGCTCGTATGGCTGAGGCGCTGGGCTTCGGCCAGATAGGCCTCACTGCGGCGCAGCCTCTTCTCTGTTTCCTTTGCAATCGTGACATCGGTGACAGCGCCGGCGAACTCGATGCGCCCGGATGCACGTCTCACCGCGCGTGCCACGGAATGGAGATATTTGATGGATCCATCCGGCATCAACAGGCGATATTCATGGTCGAAATCCTCCGCTACGCGGAAGGCTCGATCAAGGGTCTTGCGGACCGCATCGCGGTCCTCCGGATGGATGCGCTGAAACACGAAGCCCAGGTTCGGCTGCATGGCCGGGTCACATTGGAAAATGCGAAAGGTTTCCCTCGACCAGAAGATCTCGTCGGTCGCGGGGCTCAAGCCGAAGCTGCCCGTGCGGCTCAGTTCCTGAGCCTGGGCGAGGTAGGCCTCGCTCTGCCGCAGCGCATCCTCGGCCTCCTTGCGCTGGGTGATGTTTTCGCAGGCCACCAGCACGACCGGCGTGCCGTCGCCGCGCAGCATTGCCTTGGCGTTTTCACGGACCCAGAGAACCGAGCCGTCCTTGCGGATCTTGCGAATCTCCCAGGTATGCGACTGGTCCACCGTTTCCAGGCACAACCCTACGCATTGACGGACGAAGTCGCGGTCTTCCTCGAAAAAGACGTTCAGCACGGATTGGCCGGTCAACTCGGCCGCCGTGTAGCCCAATTGTGCGGCGCCAAACGTGTTCACGTTGAGCACCGTCCCGGACGGATCGACCATGAAGTACATGACCGGATTGTGCTCGAACACCTCGCGCCACTGCTTCACGGCGTCGCGTAGATCGACGATGTCCTGTCGCGAGTCATCACCGACCGCGGGACTGTCCTTCTCGCCGGTACCGAAAGATCGAAGCGCCGCGAGGCCGCCGAGCAGCAATTGTGCAGCCGAATTACCAAATTTCGCGATTTGGCCAGGCATCATCGCGGGCGTCCCGGCTCGCAGGGGTCGAAGCAAGTAGAGCACTTTGCAATCAGGGGAGCAATTCCCTCCGACCAAAGTAGACTCGGCGCCGAAACTCGCGGCAGCCGTGCAGCCTGCCGGCCTTGCGCCGTCTCGTTGCGAAGGTGCGGCGAAGGCCCGGAAAACTACGGGACAAACCTACGTATAGCTCGCGCATCCCAAGTCATAGCGCACATTTACCTCCGTACAATTGAGTCGTCCGTTGCATGCGGACTAGTCTCACAACCATCGAAGGGACGCGATGTGCAAGGCCACAAGCCGGCGATTAGCTCGATGTGCTGCCGATAGCTCCGCGTCCATTGCCCGACTTGCCGCACGATTGGCTGGTCGCGATTGAGAGGCCGCATTTCACTAACGAGCGTGGATGGCCGGGCGTCAGCGTACGCGCGAGGCCACGACCATGAGAGCCGGGAGGAGAGCATGATGTGCGATACGCCTGAACACTCCGAGCGTGGCCCTGCCGTAAAAGCTTGCGCTGTCTGTAGCGGCAAGTTTGGCCTGATCCGATATTATTCGTGGCGAGCGCCGCTGTGCTCCAGAAAATGTCTCGATCGCTTCAGGGCGCGCCGCGAACGCGACCGCCGATGGTTGTTTCGATTTCAGGCGGCATGAGGATTAGCCCTTCGATCGGCTCCATTCGGCAATTCTGAACCGGAGGCTGCGTGCTGAACCGTGCTTGCAAGCTCCTCTTGATGATCGCGCTGCCGCTTCCGTTGGTAACGGGAGTGAAGGCCGACGAGCTCGGACAGGATGGTGCACATCGTCATCATCCACTCCAGGATCAGCTCCTGCACGAGAAGTTCTATTCCAGTTGGCACATGCCCGATAATCCCGTGCTCAGCTGCTGCAACAGTGCGGATTGCTACCCGACCGAGGTGCGATACGTCGACGGCCGGATCTACGCGCGGCGCCGGGAAGACGGGAAGTACATTCTCATTCCATCCCAGAAGGTCGAGCGAAACAGGGACAATCCCGACGGCCGCAACCATCTTTGCGCGCCGCCGCCGTCCGCCTCTCTGGTCGACACGGTCTACTGCTTCGCGTTGGGAGGTGCCACGTGAGATTCATATTGGTGAACGGCAGGACCCCTTTCCGCAAGACGTTCTGTCTATGGTGCTGCGAGGAGATCAGCGCCGGTTATCTGCGCGACGCGAAGACGCTGCTGCCCTATTGCGGCTACGAGTGTTACGCGCTCCATCACGAAGCGGCGCCGTTGATCGAGAGGCGAGCGCAAGCGGCGTCTTGAGCTGACGGGTGGGCGAAGCGCATCGGCCGATGCGACTGCTGGCAGGGGAGGACAGGACGTTGAAATTCATGCTCGTCAACCAGGACCAACCGCGCCATGGCGTCACTTGCAGCGCGTGCGCCCGGCCRCTGGGCTCGAGCTACGTCCGGCATGTGTCCACGCAACGGCAGTACTGCGAGTATGATTGCTACCGCCGGTATCAGCAGACGAGCATGGAAGCGCTCTGGCCTTACCGCAGTTCGCTCGAGATGGTCACGGTGTTAGCGGCCATTTCGAGCTGGAGCTGGATGATGCAATTCGGCGCGCTCTCGGGCGCGCTGACGGAAGCATTTCTGCGCGCGCACGAACCTTCTGACCACGGAAGGAGGTGACGGCTAGCCTAACGATGCGGGCCGCGCAGAGTCGGCGGCCGCAGTCACTGCATCCAGCTTCGCGCCGCGTCCAGCCCCGGCGTTGCGAAGCTAGGGCGCGGCGGCTGCGGCCGCTGCCGTGGGTGCCGCGCTGACTTCGTGCGTCGTGACGCGTTGCTCGGACTTCGCCGTGGCTGTGCCGCTGCCCTCGAACCGGGCGCGGTAGACCAGCACATTCTCCATCACGCGCTGGACGTAGTTGCGTGTCTCCGACAGCGGGATGCGCTCGACCCAGTCGACCGGATCGACCTTGGGGTCGCGCGGGTCGCCGCGCGCCTGCACCCATTCGCGCACCCGGCCGCGGCCGGCATTGTAGCCCGCGAAGGTCATGATCTGGTCGCCGCGATATTCCGACAGCAGCGCGCTGAGCTCGGCCGCGCCCATCTGCGTGTTGTAGACGGGATCGGACACCATCCTGTCCCAGTCATAGGTCAGGCCAAAGCGCTTTGCGGTATCGCGGCCCGCCTCCGGCGTCACCTGCATGAGGCCGACCGCGTTGGCGGGTGACTTGTCGCGCTGGTCGAATGAGCTTTCGGTGCGCGCCACCGAATAGATCACGCTGGTCTCGATTGCGGGCGCGACCTGCTTGTGCTCGGGAATGCCGATGGTCGGGAAGGCGTAATGGTCGAGCGCAAGCCCGCGCGCCAGCGCCGACTTGCCGACCTCCAGCATCACGCGCGCATCGTTGCGCCGGCCGGCGAGTTCGCCGAGCGCTTCCAGCGCTGCGACGTCGGTGCTCTCCTTGGCAAAATCCTCGGCGTAATAGAACACCATGTCGCGCTCGCCGACGCCGTAGAGCATCTCGGCGGCGCGGACGCGCTCGTCCGCGGGCTGTGTGTCGGCCGCGGCCAGCACGGGCGAGGGCGGGCGCAGCTCGATCCCGTCGAGGCCGAGCCTGGCGCGTGCGAGCTGGCCGTAATAGGCGGTCGGATAGCGCGCGGCGGCCTGATAGCTCATGCGCGCATCCGCCGTCGCCCCCATCGCCTCGGCCGCGCGGCCGCGCCAGTAATGCGCACGCGACAGCGCGATCGGATTGGCCGAGCCTTCGTCGATCGCGGCGAAATGCACCATGGCCGCCTTGGGATCGTCGAGATAGCGCAGCGCGATCCAGCCGCACATGAAGTGGTAGTCGACGCGATAGACTTCCATCGCGGGCACCGCCGCCGCGCGCACAACGTCGTAGGCGGTCTTGAACTTGCCCTGGTCGAGCAGCTTTCGCGCGAGCAGGCGCCGCTCGCGCCACCAGGCATCGGTGTCCTGGGCCGCCATCGTGTCGGGCGCGGCGGCGAGGATCACCTCGGCGGCGTCGTCGATGCGGTCGTTCTGGAGATGCCACTGCGCGCGGCACAGGACGTAGCCGAGATCGCGGCGTGCTTCGGTCGAGACGTCCTCGAGATAATCCTTGGCCTTGTTGGCCTTGCCGGTGACCGCCGAGCAGGCCTTGACGATCGCGAGCGCATCTTCGCCAAGCCGCTTGGCCGCGCGCCTTGCGGCGGCGTAGTCCTTGGCGCCGAGGCGCTTGTCCATGCGGGCGCGATGATCGTCAGCGGTCAGGAGATCGCGGAACGCCTCGTAGGAATCCTCCTCGCTGCGCTCGGACAATTCGTCCGTGCGCCAGGCCTCGCGCACCAGGCGCGTAGCCCTGTCATTGTCGCCTTCACTCAGGAGCACGCGGGCGAGCGCGAACTTGCCCTTGGCGCTGGTCGGCCGGTCTATCGTGAACTTGTGCACGGTCGCCGCGTCGGTCTTCTCCTGCCACAGCCGCGCTTCGGCGCGGCGGCGGAGCAGGGCGCTGCTCGGCCAGTCCGGATTGGCGGCGAGGAAGGCGGCGTAGCGCTTGAAAGGTGCCGTGCTCTCGGAATGGCGCAGCATGAACCAGTCGGCGAGCTTCTGTCCGGCCGGGTCGGCAATGCGGTCGCGCGCCGCGCTCGCATCGTCGGTCTTGCCCTTGCGCGCGAGATCGATGGCGTCCTTCAGCGCGGCGAGGTCGCCGGTGAGCGGCGGCGGCGCCGGCTTGTCCGAGGGCTCGTCGTCCTTCTTGGACTTGCGCTTGGCGTCGGCATGCTTACCGTGGCGCGACTTCGCGGCAGCGTGACGCTGCTTGCCGCMGGCTTTCGTCTCATGCGTTTTCTTTGACGCCGACGATTTGTGACTGCTCTTCGCTGCCAGCTCGGCAGGAAGAAGGGCCAATGCGGCCACGGCAACGACACACGCGAGCGAGCGTAGGCACTGGTTCATTCGATGGTCCCCCTGCGAAACCACTACAAACCAAGGTCCGCGACGACATGCGGCTTGAGAATCAAAGACGACACCCAAAACGATGCCACGACATCGTTTCGCAGTCCTCACGCTCCTTCAACAATGCGGCAAAATACCGATGGGAACTCGGGAACTTCCGAAATGGCGGAAAGGGTAATGCCTTCAACCTTTGTTAACGAATAGGGCTCGCGCGACGGTTGCGCGCGGTTCAGGGCGCCGCGAAGGCCAGATTGCGCGTGTTCCCGCGTCCAAATCCGGTGTATTGAGTTCCCAACCGATCCTTTCAGCTCTTACCCCCACCGCTCATGCCACTTTTCAACCAGTCGATCAGGCGCAAGATCGTCGGGATCGCCCTCGGATTGATCGTCCTGATGCTGGTCACCGCGATTCTTTCGATGGTGATGTCGAGCCAGGTCGGTGTCCTGCTCGACGAGCTGACCGATCGCTACATTCCGGCCTACGGCCATCTGGCGCGCGCCAACATCCGCTCGCTGGAGCGCTCGGTGGCGCTGCGGCGGATGGTCATGATGAAGATGCAGGCCCCCTCGGAGGAGGAGGCCTATGCGGCGCGCCTGCGCGAATTCGAGGAGGCCGATCGGAAGATCGACGAGGAAGGCGAGGCCGCGCGCACGCACATCAACGCGATCATCGACGACAAGAGGACGCCTTCCGACAATGCCGGGCTGGCGCGGATCGAGACCCGCATCGAAACCGCTCTCACCGAGCTGCGTCACGACATGAATGAGGACCACGCAAAACTCCTCAAGCAGGTCGAAGGCAAGCAGATGACGGAGGCGCGCGGGACCCTGGAGCATCTCGACACCATACGCGACCAGTTCAACCAGAAGATCGACGCGATCCGCGCCGACATGCTGAAGCAGGTCTTCGCCAGTACGGCGACAGTGATCGGTCGCCAGCGCCAGGCGATGATCATTTCGGGCATCGTCACCATCCTCGCGGCGGTGGTCGGATTTGCTTTCGCGCTCCTCGTCTCCAGTGGCATCACGCGACCGGTGCGGCTATTGCTCGCCGGCACCCGCGAGGTCGAGGCGGGCCGCTTCGACAAGACCATCACGGTCTCGACCCAGGACGAGATCGGCGAACTCGCCGCCGCCTTCAATCGCATGATCGAGCAGTTGCGGCACAACGAGCGCATCCGCGAGACCTTCGGCCGCTATATCGATCCCAAGGTAGCGCAAGGGCTGATCGACCGCCCGGAGGTCGCCATCGACGGCCAGCGCCGGGTGATGACTATCATGTTCTCCGACATGAGCGGCTTCACCTCGATGAGCGAGGGCATGACCCCACGTGGCCTCGTCAAGGTCATGAACCACTATTTCACGGTGATGTCCGCGCCGATCCGGAGCCATCGCGGCGTCATCGATAAATATATCGGCGATGCCATCATGGCCTATTGGGGCCCTCCCTTCATTGAGGAGGACGAGCCGGCGCTGTTCGCCTGCTACGCCGCCATCGACATGGCCGATGAGGTGCCGGCGTTGCAGAAGCAATTGCCTGACCTGCTCGGCATCCGCGCCATGCCAGGCCCTTGCGATCTGCGCATCGGGATTGCCACCGGCGAGGTCCTGACCGGCAGCATCGGGTCCGAGCTGATGATGAGCTTCACCGTGATGGGCGATGCCGTGAACCTCGCTTCGCGGCTCGAACTGGTCAACAAGATCTACGGCACGCGGATCCTGATCGCGCAGGCGACGGCGGACGCGATCGGATCGAACCTCGAGCTGCGCGAGATCGATCGTCTCGCGGTGGCCGGTCAAAGCGCATCGCAGGCCATTTTCGAGGTGATGAGCAAGGCGCACGGGCTCAGCGTCCCGCAGGAGAGCCTGCGCGCGCGCTACGCCGAAGGCCTCGCCGCCTACCGCGCGCAGCGCTTCGACGAGGCTCGTGCCGCGTTCAATGCAGCGCTCGAAGCCGTGCCCGGCGACGGTCCCTCGCGCACGCTGCTCGGCCGCATCGCGCAGTTTGAAGCCAATCCGCCGGACGCCAATTGGGACGGCGCCTGGCGGCTGGAGCAGAAATAGCCGTCCTTGCCAGGCCTGCACCGCCCTTGCCGGAAAAAACGTTTCTACTCGATAACGATGTTCGCCGTGACCTATTTCTCAGGCTTAGGTTTGACGTCCCTTGTGGCGTTTGATGGGGACACGCCGATGACAGAACTTCATGACAGGCTGGAACGGTTCGAGACGCTCACCGCCGAATGCGAGCTGATTGCCAAGCTCGCCACCGACAGCACCAAGCGCGAGTTCTATCTGAGACTCTCGGAGCAGTATCGTCAGCTGGCGGTGGATATGCGGAAGGCGATCGCGACCAAGGCCGCGGCCTGACGCCGCCTGCAATCCGTTCTTAATGTTTGGCGCGCATCCTTCGGGATGCGAGCGTCGCGATCATGATTGCTCGCATTGGGAATGCCGAGGTCCGTTGCTGTGCAGCGTACCTCGCTGACGTCGCTTTGCCGCTCCCTACCAGGGCAATCCCATGCGCCTTCTCGCAGTCCTCATCTTCGCGCTCATGACGGCCGCCTGCAATCAGGAGCAGGACATCACCGGCTCGACCCCGGTCTGTGCGATGCGGAACTACAGCTCCTACAATGCCCGCGACATGAACCAGTGCGTTGCCGCCTGCAAGGCGTGCGACCACGGCAACACCGTCACCTGCACCACGTCATGCACCCTCAAGGGTGCCCACTGAGCGGCGGCGCTGGCTGGAGCTAGCGCTGAGGGTGCTCGGGCACCGGAACGATTCACATGGGTTAGTCATTGAAGCGGCAGGCAGGACGCGGAGTCCTATGGAATGGGTATGCTCGATCCCGGTCGGTTCCTGGTGTCGTGCTCGCAGTGCGATGCATGGCCGATGGCGGCCAACGTCAAACGTTCGAGCTGGTCTTCGTCGCCGCACGAGGTCCGCTTCGTGTGCCCGCGCTGTCGCCGCGAGGAGACAGCCATCATCTCGGCCTCCGGTGAGCTGACCCCGATCCGGCGCATCGACGCTCCGCTGCGCGATGTCACCGCGGCCTGGGCTCAGGCCCAGCGGCCAAGAGGTCGGGCGTAGCCCGCCCGTCGCAGGACCAAGAGGTCGGGCGTAGTCAGCTCTGCGCAAGTTTTGGAACCCAGCCTACGCCGACGCGTTTCCGCTCCGACATCAACGCACCGAGGCCCTGCGAATGATCAGCGAGCATTTCGACACCCGCACCCGGATCAACATGAAGCTGGCGCTGGATCGGGTTTGCCGCAATCGCCCGGTCGGCGAGGACCATTGCTTTCGCAGGTCCGTTGCCGAGAACATCATCCGCTGCGCGCTCACGGGCCGCACCGGCATCGGCCAGCTCGTCGATGCCGGCGAGCGGGCGGTGATCAGGACGCGTTCGGAGCGGGAGCCGGCCTGATTGCGCCGGCTCAATCTCCGGTGCGGTGCTTTGCCCGTCATGCAACCGGCCGATTGACTCTCCGCTTGCCCGCCCCGTAGATTGGCCGGTGACGGTTCTCCTCACGGAGATCAAAAGGGAACGTGGTGCGAGGTTTTCCCGATACCGGGATATTCTCAACGCCACGGCTGCCCCCGCAACTGTAAGCGGTGAATCTTTCGTCATATGCCACTGGGAATCTCGGTCCTGGGAAGGCGACGTAAGGTAACGACCCGCGAGCCAGGAGACCTGCCGTCAGCCGTGGTCACACGCGAAGATGTCGGTCGGGGAGTACAGACATTAGCTTCACCGGAGCAATCGAACGCTCCGCCGTGAAACCTCGTTCGCTGTGACGTGCCACTGACGTCATACCGAGGTTACAAGAGTGTCCCGTATTGTCTTTGCCGCCAGGCGCTTCCGCGCCGGCGTTGTCGCGTTCGTTTCCCTGTATTCGCTCGATCTGTCCATTGCCCATGCCCAACAGTCGGCATCGCCCGATCTGCTGCCGCCGGTCGAGGTCGCGCCGACCGAGCGTGCGGCCAAGCCGCAAGTCGTGCGGCTTGCGCCGGACAAGCCCGAGCGGCAGCGCGTCGCTCGGCTGCCGAAACCCGAGCTGGTGCCGGCGTCGCCCCCGGTTGCCGGGGTATCCGCGGCCAACCTGTTTCCGACGGTCGTCGTCAGTCCGACGGGCGTTGTCACTCCGACCAATCTGGTTGCGAGCTCGGTGACGGTTCTGACCGCCAGAGACATGGAGCGCGATCAGCGCCGGACCGCATCCGATGCACTGAGCGCGGTTCCCGGCCTCAACCTCGTGCAGACCGGCGGCCCCGGCGGACAGACGTCGATCTTCATGCGCGGAACGAATTCCAACCACACCAAGGTCCTGATCGACGGCATCGATGTCAGCGATCCCGGCAACCCGAACCGTTCGTTTGATTTCGGCCAGTTGCTCACCTCCGACATTCAGCAGATCGAAGTCCTGCGCGGTCCGCAGGGCGGTCTCTACGGCGCAGACGCGCTGGGTGGCGTGATCTCCATCGTGACGAAGAAGGGCGACGGTCCCGCCCGCGCCACCGGCTCGGTCGAGGGAGGCTCGTTCGGAACGTTCAACCAGACTGCAGGTCTGAGCGGTTCACAGGACCACTTCAACTATGCCTTCAACGTCGCGCATTTCCACGCGAACGACGTGCCGGTGACGCCGGTCGAATTGCTCCCGCCGGGGCAGAAGGCGATCGGCAACTATTACGACAACATGACCTATTCGACGAAGCTTGGCGCCGAATTGAGCGAAAACCTCACGCTCAACGGCGTGGCGCGGTACACCGACGCCACCCTGCGCTTTACCGGAGACACCTTCGATCCCGTCACATCCGCGAGCTTTCCCGCGGCCGCGCAAAGCACGCAGACGGTGCACCAGCTCTTCACGCGCGGGGAGGCGGTCTGGTCCGCTCTCGACGACCGGATGAAAAGCTATTTCGGTGTCAACTACACCAATCACTGGAACTACAACATCTCGCCCGGCGACGCGATGGCCACGATCACGACCGGCGACCGCGTCAAGTATGATTGGCACACCACGACCCAGCTTGCGCCCAACAACAATGTCATCTTTGGTGCGGAGCATGAGACCGAAACACTGCAAACGGCGACGGTCTCGGCGCAAAACATCAACAAGGCCGGATATATGGAGCTGCAGTCCCAGTTCCGGGATCGCGTCTTCTTCACGGCCAACGTCCGGCAGGACGATAACGAGCGGTTTGGGGAACATCCGACCTTTCGTCTGGCGTCTGCCGTGATCGTGCCGGTCACGGATACGAAGTTCAAGGGAAGCTACGGCACGGGGTTCAAGGCGCCCACGCTCAACCAGCTTTACGTCAGCTTTCCCGCGTTCTTCTTCTTTGCAAATCCCAACCTCAGGCCGGAGGAAAGCGTCGGATACGACGCCGGCTTCGAGCAACCCTTGTTTGGCGATCGCGTTCGCTTCGGGTCGACCTACTTCCGCAACAACATCACGGACCTGATCCAGAGCACGTTCGATCCCGTGACATTCACGAGCACCAACACCAATATCGGCAAGGCGATCACGGAGGGCACGGAGAGCTTCGTCGCGGCTGCGATCACCGACCGGCTTCGCGTTCGTGCCGACTACACTTTTACCCGCGCGGTCGATGCGACCGCGGGACTGGAGCTGCTGAGGCGTCCGAAGGAGAAGTGGAGCGCAAATGTCATCTGGAATCCGATCGATCCGCTGACACTTTCCGCAACCGTGTTGCACGTCGGGAGTTTCGTCGATGGTAACCGCGACTTCAGCATTCTGCGTCTGCTGGCTCCGGCCTACACTGTCGTCAACGTCGCAGCCGAATATCTGGTCACCGACCAGGTGAAGGTGTTCGGCCGGGTCGATAATCTCGCCAATGTGCACTATCAAAATCCGACCGGCTTTCTGCAGCCGGGACTGGGCGTCTATGGCGGCATTCGCCTGGCGAATTACGACGTCAGATAGCGAGAGAGAGAGAGAGAAGCCTCATGACGACGGCCGATCCGCTCATGGACCTGATCGCAAGCCAGCTTGCCGACGCTGAGGCCGGCTGGAGCGTCGGCACGTTCGGTGCCATTGCCGAGTTCACACGCGAGCCCGGTGAGGCCTTCGATATGGAGCAGTCGCGCAACGGGGGCAGCGTCGTGACGCAGAAGGGTGGGATGCGCGTTGTCTCCCACCCGGGCCTGCGCCTGATCGCATCGGAATCGCCGACCACGGAGAGCTGGAGCCACCGCATCGCGCTGTGTCTCCCGCATGAAGCCAGCGCCATGAGCGGTCGTACCGTGCTGACCGAGCTCGGTCCGGATATCGAGGCGCTCCTGAGGAGGGATCGCAGCGGCATCCTGTTCGACCTTGGCCTCGGAACGTTGCAGATCGACGCTTGCATCCGCGTCAGCGATGCCGATGCCGTCGCTGTGCTCAGGAGCCGCACGGGCCAATCCGTGTTCGCGCCCGAAAGTGACGCCATGCGGATCATTCTGGCCGCCAATCCGCACCGCGTCTTCATCAGCCGCATCGGGCGTGCCGAGGTATTCCAGCCGATCCCCCCGCCGGGTGGGCGAAGCCCTGACGGCCCGCACACCCACGTCCTGCCAAAGCTGCTCGCGCATCGCCGCACCCATGCCGCCACCGAGCCGCTGCCTGAGGGGTGGATCCCCTGCGCGCATCTCTATCCGGCCCATCCGCTCCGCGATCAGCTCGGCCGCAAGCGCGCTTTTCGGCCGGATCATCACGCAGCCTTCCAGGCGCTGCTCGAACTCTATGGGCTGCCGGAGCTCACGGCGTGCAAGTGCGCCGTGGTCGAGGCGGTCGCGAAGGGGCGGGGACCTGAGATGGTGACGCTTCCGCCCGATCGCACAGCGCGCGCCACCGTTCGCGTGGCCTTGCGCCAATTGGCGGCCATGGAGCCGCACAGCGCGACACTTGCCGCCTGGCTTGCCGTCTACGACCGGCGCGATCCAGCCGAGACTGAAGATCCCATGGAGGCTCTTCACTGAGTCAGACGTGATGCCGCGTTCCAGCAAAAATGTGCTACAGATCCCACAAGGAGATCGTCCCATGACTGTTACTATCCTGCCGCCCCACGCCGACCGTTTCCGCCTTCATCCGGTCACCTCGCGCCTTGCGCCGATGTTCTGCTTTGCGCTGCTGACCGTGTCATGCGCGCTCGCGAGCTTCGCGCTTGCCTGCGCGACGCCGTTTGCTGCGTTCGCCGTCGTCGCCGCCGCGATGCTGCCGATGCGTCCGGCGCTGCTCGTCGTCACCGGCGCCTGGCTCGTGAACCAGACCATCGGCTTCGGCGTGCTGCACTATCCCATCGATGGCAGCACCATCGCCTGGGGCTTTGTCATCGGTGCTGCCGCGTTGCTGTCGACGGCAGCGGCATCGACCGTTCTCCGCCTGCTGCCGCAGGGCCGTACGCCGCTGATGCTGGCCATCGCGCTCGTCGCCGCCTACGCCGCCTATGAGCTCGCGCTGCTTGCCGCGACGCCGTTCCTTGGCGGAGAGGGCGCGTTCACTGCGGCCATCGTGACGCGCATCGGGCTGACCAGCGCCGTCTGGCTCGCCGGCCTCGTCGCCGCCTGCGAGATCGTCCGCCTGGTCGATCCGTTCGGGCGCGGACGCGCGATGTCGGCTTGAACGACGAGGCCCATTGGCGTGATGGCATCACGTCCCTTGTCTTTGCAGTCAGGGGACACGGCGCGATTTGCGCCGTGCATCGCGGCGCATTCCGGACTTTGATCGGCGTGGAGCCCTCTGCGGAGGATTGCCTCAGCTATTTCCGGCGTTTTGAGGCTGTATTTCGGGAGGCCGCTGGCGCCAAGATCGCCCGTAAAGGCATTTCGGCAGGGACGAGCCTGCATCTTACCAGTCGCGATATCACCCGGAAGCTGTTAGAAAACGACCAAATCGCTAACGGAGAACAGCTATGAGCCAGTCCCATGTCGCACATCTTCCGATCGCAGCCGGACAGGCGGGACGGCTTTCGCAAGCCCTGATGGCCATGGTGCTCGGCTTGTTCATCGTCGGCGTCGTGGGATTCTCGCATATCGACATCGTTCACAATGCCGCGCACGACGTGCGCCACTCGAACGCATTCCCCTGCCACTAACCGGGGCGGCATGAGTACGTTTCGTTCGATCGTTTTCTCGTCGGTCATTGCCGGTTTCATCGTTGGTCTCATCGTCACGGTCGCCCAGCAGTTCGGCACCGTTCCCCTGATCCTGAAAGCCGAGGTCTTCGAGAAGGCGGCGGAGACCCATCAGCACGACGCGCCGCAGGCGGCTGCGGCTGGCCATGACCATGCAAGCCATGATCACGCCGACCATGATCATGGCGCCGAGGCGTGGGAGCCGCGAGACGGATTCGAGCGCAGCGCCTATACAGCGGCCGCGAACGTGCTGACCGCGATCGGCTTCGCACTGCTCCTGGCTGGCTTCTTTGCTGTTCGCAGCGGCGCGACCGGCGCGGGCGTCTCCTGGCATGAAGGCCTGATGTGGGGATTGGCAGGTTTTGCCGTGTTCACCATTGCCCCCGGCCTCGGCTTGCCGCCGGAGCTGCCGGGCGTGCCGGCTGCACCGCTGCTGTCGCGCCAGATCTGGTGGCTGGCCGCCATATTTGCGACGGCTGCTGGCTTGGCGTTGATCGTCTTTCGCCACTCGGTGCCGGCGGCAATTGCGGGCGTCATCCTGCTGATCTTGCCCCATATGATCGGCGCTCCCGAGCTGGCGCACGTCGAGACCAACGTGCCGTCCTCGCTGTCGCATCAGTTCGTCACCGCGGTCACGGTGACGAGCTTGATTTTCTGGAGCCTGCTCGGTGCTGTGACAAGTGCGATCTTCGCGCGCTTCGATCATAGTACGGATGTGCGTGCCTAGAATCCGGCCTGGCTTCACGCCCGCCATCACCGCATTCCACAGGAAATCCGCGCCAAGCCTGCCAACGAATCGTTGACACCCGGCTGCATATGTCACCACATGTGGGCGTCACGGTTCCGCTGGATCGCAAGATTTAGTGGCTAAGAGGGAAGCCGGTGAACCGCGCGAGAGCGTGGAATTCCGGCGCTGCCCCCGCAACTGTCAGCAGCGAGCTGCTTCCGAACAATCGTCACTGGTGCCTTTCGCGCCGGGAAGACGGGAAGTGGGCGACGACCTGCGAGCCAGGAGACCTGCCGCGACGATCTGAACGTCCACGGGCGGGGTGTCCGGCGGTCGCTTGCATGCACCGCCCGGCAACTCCGCTGCCGGCGTTTCTGCAGCGTCCTTCCTTACAGCCCCGTTCAAACACAACGCGCGCATCACGGGGCCCATTGATGTCACTCAACCTGCACGACGCGGACACCGCCTCCGCACCCATCGTTCATTTGCGTCCACAATCGCTTTCGCCTGCTTCGAGCGAGCCGGCCATGCAGATCATCCGTCGCAACGGCAAGGTCTCGCCGTTCGATTCCGCCAAGATCGCGGTCGCCATGACCAAGGCTTTCCTCGCGGTCGAAGGCACCAGCGCGGTCGCCTCGCGCCGCGTCCATGAGAGCGTGGAGCAGCTGACGGCCGAAGTCGTCGCTGCGTTGATGCGGCGGGCAGGCGAGGGACGCACCTTCCATATCGAGGACGTGCAGGACCAGGTCGAGCTCGCCTTGATGCGGAGCGAGCACCACAAGGTCGCACGCGCCTATGTGCTGTACCGCGAGGAGCGGTCGCGCCAGCGCGCCGAGGAGGCGGCCGCGGAAGTGACGCCCGCTGTCGCGCCGGTCCTTCATGTCACGCTCGCCGACGGTTCGCGCGTTGGTCTCGACACCAAGCGGCTCGCGCTGATTATCGGCGAAGCCTGCGCCGGCCTCGACGGCGTTTCCGCGGCACCCGTGCTCACCGAGACCACCCGCAATCTCTACGACGGCATCAGCCAGGACGAACTGGCGCTGGCCTCGATCATGGCCGCGCGCACGCTGGTCGAGCAGGAGCCGAATTACGCCTATGTCAGCGCGCGCCTGTTGCTGGACAAGCTGCGCGGCGAGGTGCTGTCCTATGTCCATGCCGTGCCGACCTTCGCCTCGCAGGCCGATATGGCTGTGCGCTATGCCGAATATTTCCCGGCCTATGTGAAGACCGGCATCGCTGCCGAACTGCTCGATCCTGAACTGGCCCGCTTCGACCTCGGCCGGATCGCGGCTGCTCTCAAGCCCGAGCGCGACCTGAACTTCCAGTTCCTCGGCCTCCAGACGCTGTACGACCGCTACTTCCTGCACGTCCGCGGCAAGCGGGTCGAACTGCCGCAAGCCTTCTTCATGCGCGTCGCGATGGGTCTTGCGGTTCGCGAGATCGACCGAGAGGCCAAGGCGATCGAGTTCTACGATCTGCTGTCGTCGTTCGACTTCATGGCCTCGACGCCGACGCTGTTCAATTCGGGTACGCTGCGTCCGCAGCTCTCGTCCTGCTTCCTCACGACCGTCTCGGACGACCTCGACGGCATCTTCAAGTCGATCAAGGACAACGCACTGCTGGCAAAATATTCCGGCGGCCTCGGCAACGACTGGACGCCGGTCCGTGGTCTCGGCGCCCACATCAAGGGCACCAACGGCGAAAGCCAGGGCATCATCCCGTTCCTGAAAGTCGCCAACGACACCGCGATTGCCGTCAACCAGGGCGGCAAGCGCAAGGGCGCGCTCTGCGCCTATCTGGAGACCTGGCACGTCGACATCGAGGAATTCCTCGATCTGCGCAAGAACACCGGTGATGACCGCCGCCGCACCCACGACATGAACACCGCCAATTGGGTGCCGGACCTGTTCATGCAGCGCGTCGATGCCGATAGCGAATGGACGCTGTTTTCGCCGGACGAGACGCCCGATTTGCACGATCTCTACGGCGAGGCGTTCAAGACGGCTTACGAGGCCTATGAGGCCAGGGCGAAGGCCGGCGGCATGCGCGTCTTCAAGACCGTGCGCGCGAGCGACCTCTGGCGTCGCATGCTGACCATGCTGTTCGAGACCGGTCATCCCTGGATCACCTTCAAGGACCCCTGCAATCTGCGTTCGCCGCAACGCCACGTGGGCGTGATCCATTCCTCGAACCTCTGCACCGAGATCACGCTGAACACCTCGGGCGACGAGGTCGCGGTCTGCAATCTCGGCTCCATCAACATGCTCAACCATGTCGGCCCCAATGGACTCGACCATGCCAAGCTGAAGCGGACGGTGACGACGGCCGTCCGGATGCTCGACAACGTCATCGACATCAATTTCTACACGATCCCCGAAGCGCGGCGTTCCAACATGCGTCATCGTCCCGTCGGGCTCGGCCTGATGGGCTTTCAGGAAGCGCTTCAGGTCCAGCGCATTCCGACCGCGTCCGACGCGGCCGTGGCGTTTGCCGACACCAGCATGGAGGCAATCTCGTTCTACGCGATCGAAGCGTCGTCCGATCTCGCCGCGGAGCGCGGACGCTATCCGAGCTTCGAGGGCTCGCTGTGGTCGAAGGGCATCTTGCCGCTCGACTCCATCCAGCTTCTCGCCGACTCGCGCGGTGGTCTCGACATCGATCGCTCCGCAACGCTCGACTGGGATTGCCTACGCAAGAAGGTCACGTCCAGCGGCATGCGCAACTCGAACGTCATGGCGATCGCGCCGACGGCGACGATCTCCAACATCTGCGGCGTCTCGCAGTCGATCGAGCCGAACTATCAGAACCTGTTCGTGAAATCGAACATGTCCGGGGACTTCACGGTCGTGAACGAGTTCCTGGTCCGCGACCTCAAGGCGAGGGGGCTTTGGGACGAGGTCATGGTCTCCGATCTCAAATATTTCGACGGCAGCGTCGGCCAGATCGACCGCGTCCCTGACGATCTGAAGGCGCTCTACGCCACCGCCTTCGAGATCGACAGCGCCTGGCTGATCGAGGCGGCCGCGCGTCGGCAGAAGTGGATCGACCAGTCGCAGTCGCTTAACCTCTACATCGCCAATCCCTCCGGCAAGAAGCTCGATGCGCTCTACCGGCTGGCCTGGCGGCGCGGCTTGAAGACGACCTACTATTTGCGCTCGCGCAGCGCCACGCATGTCGAGAAATCGACCTTGAAGGGCACCGACGGAAAGCTCAATGCGGTGTCCGCGTCAGTGGCGGTGTCGCACGCGCCGATCGTGATCCCGACCGCAGCGGCACCGGACCTCGACGGCATCAAGGCCTGCCGGATCGACGATCCCGAATGCGAAGCGTGCCAGTGAGGAGATGACGATGCTCGACTGGTCCGATACCGAAACCACAGCAGCCGCTCCGGCCGCCTCAAGTCTCGCCACCGCACTGCGTCCGCAGACCCAGCTCAAGCTCGAGCCGGCCGACCCGACCGGCTTAGGTGCGATCGATCGCGCCGGCGGCCGCGTCTCCGTCGACGACAAGCGGATGATCAACTGCCGCGCCGACGTCAACCAGCTGCTTCCGCTGAAGTACAAATGGGCCTGGGAGAAGTATCTCTCAGGCTGCAACAATCACTGGATGCCGACCGAAGTTTCGATGCAGGCCGACATCGCGCTATGGAAGTCGCGGGACGGGCTGACCGAGGACGAGCGGCGCGCGATCAAGCGCAATCTCGGCTTCTTCGCAGCCTCTGAATCGCTGGTCGCCAACAACATCGTGCTGGCGATCTACCGTCACCTCACCAATCCGGAGTGCAGGCAGTACCTCCTTCGGCAGGCCTTCGAGGAGGCGGTGCACACCCACACCTTCCAGTATATCGTCGAAAGCCTCGGCCTCGACGAGGGCGAGCTGTTCAACATGTACCGCGAGGTGCCGTCGATCACGGACAAGGCGGCCTGGGCGCTCAAGCACACGCAGCACCTGGACGATCCATCGTTCCTGACGGGGACGCCGGATAGCGACCGCGCCTTCCTGCGCGATCTCGTCGCCTTCTATGTCGTGTTCGAGGGGATGTGGTTCTACACCGGCTTTGCGCAGATCCTGTCGCTTGGCCGCCGCAACAAGATGGTCGGCATCGCCGAGCAGTATCAATACATCCTGCGCGACGAGAGTATCCATCTCAACTTCGGTATCGACGTGATCAACCAGATCAAGATCGAGAACTCGCATCTGTGGACGGCAGCGTTCCAGGACGAGATCCGCGGCATGATCCGCGACGCAGCCGAATTGGAGGCCGCCTACGGACGGGACACGATGCCGCGCGGCTTCCTCGGGCTGAATGCCGCGCTGTGCGAGCAGTACATGCACTTCATCGCCAACCGGCGCTGCGCCCAGATCGGGCTCGCACCGGTGTTTGCCGAGGTCGAAAATCCGTTCCCGTGGATGTCTGAGGCGATGGACCTGAAGAAGGAGAAGAACTTCTTCGAGACCCGCGTCATCGAATACCAGAATGGTGGTGCGCTAACTTGGGAATAGCACCGATCATGGCTATGCCGCGGGCGTGTCACCTGTGCTTAAACGGTGGCACGCGTGCGACAGCAGGGGGATGAGGTGGAGATCCGACGAGACGATCCGACGGCGCCCTATGTCGCCGACTTGTTGGCGCATCATCTCGAGGAGCTGCGCAGCGTCATGGCCGAGCGCGCGTTCGCTCTCGATGCCACCGGCCTTTCGGCTGCCACCGTGACCTTCTGGACGGCTTGGCAGGACGATATCCTGCTCGGATTCGGTGCTCTGAAGGAGCTGGATCATACGCATGGCGAGGTGAAGTCGATGCGTGCCGCTCCCGCTGCACGGGGCACCGGGGTAGGGCGCGCACTGCTGAGTCATATCATTACTGAGGCCCGCAGGCGGGGTTACGTGCACCTCAGCCTGGAGACCGGCACGGCAGCCCTGCACGCGCCCGCCATCTCGCTCTACCGCAGCGCCGGTTTCGTCTCCTGCGCGCCGTTCGCCGACTATGAGGCAAGCCCGCACAACCAGTTCATGCGGCTCGACCTGACGGATTGAACTGGGCGCTTCGCGCTCATCACTCCCGCCTCAGGACGGGGTTGGTACTGCGGGCCGCCGCGACTCAGGTGAGGCACACTCCGTTCCTGAGACCCGCGCTGGGGCGCGCCGGAACAGATTTGAAATCTCAAGTTGAGCATTGTCATAATCACGAGGGTATCGCAGTAAGCCAACCCGTGTCTTCCCGGTAACGATTGTGCTGTCCCTGCAACACTCATCTTGGATTAAACCCTTTTCTCCGTCCGTTCGCATCAGCGCCGCTTTTTAGCCACACCCGAACATGAATAAAATCGCTCTAAAGTTTGAAGGGCATCGGCGGTCTTCGAAGGACGGGAAATCCCAAGGTCGATTCAAATCTTGGCTCTGATTTTTCGGGTCTGAAAGGGTTGGCCGGGGAAACTGGTTTGCGATGGACGCAAAGACCGACATCAAGCAGAGGCTGCCGAGCCGTCACGTGACGGAAGGCCCGACGCGCGCGCCGCACCGGTCCTATTTCTACGCCATGGGTCTGACCACCGAGCAGATCCACCAGCCCTTCGTCGGCGTCGCCTCCTGCTGGAACGAGGCCGCCCCCTGCAACATCTCCCTGATGCGCCAGGCCCAGGCGGTGAAGAAGGGCGTCGCGTCGGCCGGCGGCACCCCCCGTGAATTCTGCACCATCACCGTCACCGACGGCATCGCCATGGGCCATGACGGCATGCGCTCGTCGCTGCCGTCGCGCGAGTGCATCGCCGATTCCGTCGAGCTGACCGTGCGCGGCCACGCCTATGATGCGCTCGTGGGCCTTGCCGGTTGCGACAAGTCGCTGCCGGGCATGATGATGGCGATGGTCCGTCTCAACGTGCCCTCGATCTTCATCTACGGCGGCTCGATCCTGCCCGGCAATTTCCGCGGACAGCAGGTCACCGTGCAGGACATGTTCGAGGCGGTCGGCAAGCATTCGGTCGGCGCCATGTCGGACGAGGACCTCGACGAGATCGAGCGCGTGGCCTGCCCCTCGGCGGGCGCCTGCGGCGCGCAGTTCACCGCCAACACCATGGCGACCGTCTCCGAGGCGATTGGCCTGGCGCTGCCGTACTCGGCCGGCGCCCCGGCACCGTATGAAATCCGCGACGCTTTCTGCATGACCGCGGGCGAGAAGGTCATGGACCTGATTGCCTCCAACCTCCGGCCGCGCGACATCGTCACACGGAAGGCGCTTGAGAACGCCGCCGCCGTGGTCGCGGCGTCCGGCGGCTCGACCAATGCTGCACTGCACCTGCCGGCAATCGCGCATGAGTGCGGCATCAAGTTCGACCTGTTCGACGTCGCCGAAATCTTCAAAAAGACACCATATGTCGCGGATTTGAAGCCGGGTGGCCGTTATGTCGCCAAAGACATGTTTGAAGTAGGTGGCATACCGCTTCTGATGAAGACGCTGCTCGACAACGGATTTCTCCACGGCGACTGCATTACGGTCACCGGTCGAACGATCGCCGAAAACCTCAAAAGCGTTAAATGGAATCCGCACCAGGATGTGGTGCACCCGGCAGACAAGCCGATCACCGTCACCGGTGGTGTGGTTGGTCTGAAGGGCAATCTGGCGCCAGAAGGTGCGATCGTGAAAGTCGCGGGAATGTCTAACCTGAGGTTCACCGGTCCGGCGCGATGCTTCGACCGGGAGGAGGACGCCTTCGAGGCCGTCCAGAACCGCACCTACAGGGAAGGCGAAGTCATCGTGATCCGCTACGAGGGCCCCAAGGGCGGTCCCGGCATGCGGGAAATGCTCCAGACCACCGCGGCGCTGACCGGCCAGGGCATGGGCGGCAAGATCGCGCTCATCACCGACGGCCGCTTCTCCGGCGCCACCCGCGGCTTCTGCATTGGCCATGTCGGGCCGGAAGCCGCCATCGGCGGCCCGATCGGGCTGCTCGAGGATGGCGACATCATCGAGATCGACGCGGTCGCAGGTACCCTTAACGTAAAATTGAGCGACCAAGAGCTCGCCCAGCGCAAGACCAAATGGAGCGCTCGCGCGACTAACCACACGTCGGGTGCGCTCTGGAAGTATGCTCAGCAGGTTGGACCAGCGGTCGGTGGGGCAGTGACCCATCCGGGCGGCGCGCACGAGAAACAGTGCTATGCGGACATCTAGGCGTGCCATAGTTGCGTTTGTGTTGGGGGTCGGTGCGCTGGCCGCGCCGGCGCTCGCCTTTGACGGCTCGGCCAGCAAGGATGCGGCCCTCCCGGTCGTGACCACCTTGCCGGGCGCCGCGGGTGCCGTGCGCAGCAAGGTGGCGGCACCGGCGACCACGCCCCAGGAAACCTCGCTCAGCGCCCTGCAATATGCCGCCGAAGGCGGTCATCCCGGCGCTCAGTTCAAGCTCGGCCGCATGTATGCCGATGGCGACGGCGTCGCCCAGGACGATGTGCGCGCCTTCGAATATTTCAGCCGCATCGCCAATGCGCATGCCGAGGACAGCCCGTCGGCGCCGCAGGCGCAGGTCGTGGCCAACGCCTTCGTCGCGCTCGGCCGCTACTATCTGAGCGGTATCCCGAACTCGAAGATCAAGTCGGATCCGGACCGGGCGCGGGAGATGTTCTCCTATGCGGCCTCCTATTTCGGCAATGCGGATGCGCAGTACGATCTCGCCCGGCTGTATCTGAAGACCCCGGACGCCTCGCGCGAGGATTTCCGCTATGGCGCGCGCTGGCTCGGCCTTGCCGCCCAGAAGGGCCAGCACGAGGCGCAGGCGCTGCTCGGCCAGATGCTGTTCAATGGCGACCGCCTGCCGCGGCAGGCCGCGCGTGGCCTGATGTGGCTGACGCTGGCGCGTGACAGCGCCGGTATCGAGGAAACCTGGATCAAGGAAAGCTACAACCGCGCTTTCGCCAAGGCCTCGGACGACGACCGCGCCATGTGCCTGCAAATGCTGGAACAGTGGGTGCAGGGCGTTCAGGGCCGCCGGTAGTAGGTACCCCCGCCGGGTAGGTTATTAGCCCGCGGCTGCGCAAAGCGCAGTCCGCCGGCGCCATCCAGCGCCTCCAGGCATCTGCTCAAGCCGCCTCCAGATCCAGATCCGCCCAAACCGGCACGTGGTCCGACGGCTTCTCCCAGGCCCGCACATAGCTGTCGATGCCGACATTGGCGAGCCGGTCGCTGGCCTGCGGCGACAGCAGCAGATGGTCGATCCTCAAGCCATGGTTCTTCTGCCAGGCGCCGGCCTGGTAGTCCCAGAAGGTGTAGAGCCCGGGCTCGTCGGTGACCGCGCGCAGGGCGTCGGTGAGGCCGAGGCCCAGCAGGGACTGAAAGCTCTCCCGCGTCTCGGCCTTGAACAGGGCGTCCTCGGTCCAGGCGGCGGGATTATGGACATCGCGGGCATGCGGGATGACGTTGAAGTCGCCTGCGAGGATCAGCGGCTCCTCGGCCTTGAGGCGCTCCCTCGAATACTCAAGAAGCCGCGACATCCATTTGAGCTTGTAGGGATATTTCTCGGTCCCAACCGGATTGCCATTGGGCAGATAGAGGCAGGCGATGCGCAGCACCCCGTGCTTGAGCGTGACCACGCCCTCGAGGAAGCGGGCATGGGCGTCCTCGTCGTCGCCGGCGAGGCCCGACTTGGTCTCGTCGAAGCGGAGCTTCGAAAGCAAAGCGACGCCGTTGAAGGTCTTCTGACCGTGGGTGACCACGTTGTAGCCCAGCGCCTCGATCTCCAGCCGCGGGAAGGCCTCGTCGACGCATTTGATCTCCTGGAGGCAGACGATGTCCGGCTGGCATTCCTTCAGCCAGGTCAGCAGCAGGTCGATCCGCTGCCGGACCGAGTTCACGTTCCAGGTAGCAACTCTGATGGGCATTGGTGGGGCTCCGGGCAGGGGTCATGGTTAGAACAAACTGCAAACGCGCCCGTCAAGGACGCCGCAAAATCTCCCACAAAATTAACCCGGCTTAAGCCGGGCTCGGGCCATTGATACCGAAAAGGTTTTTCGAATGGGATGGCCGGACAAATCCATGAAGCAAGCTGAGCCGCGCGACGGCCTGATCGGCGCGTTCCTGTACTGGCTCGGTGGCTTCGAGATCGAGGACGGCCTGACTGCCAATCTCAGCGAGCGCGAGCTGCGCCGCATCCGCGCCAAGCAGATCGACGCGGTGATGCGCGCGATCCCGGTGACCATGGCTGTCACCATGCTCAACGTCGCCATCGTGCTGATCCTGTTCTGGGGCAGGGGCTGGAACGATTTCCTCGCAATCTGGGGCATGACCCTCGCCGTCACCGCTTCGCTTGCCGTGCGCGCGTGGCGGCGGTCGCATCAAAACCCGCCGCAGGAAGCGTCACCGCGCGCCGCGCGGCAGATGCTGCGGCAGGCGTTCTTCCTCGCGGCGATCTGGGGCACGCTGCCGCTCGCCCTGTTCAGCCGGGTCGAGCCGACCAGTCAGCTCATCCTGGCCTGCCTGATGGTCGGCATGATGTCCGGCGGCGCCTTCACGCTGTCGACCTTCCCGCGCGCGGGCCTCGTCTATCTCGCGACCGTGACGATGGCCTGCGCCGGCGCGCTGTTCCTGTGCGGCACCGGCCCGTATCTGCTGACCGCGGTGTTCCTGCTGCTGTTTGCGTTCTTCATGGCGCGCAACATCGTCTCGCAGGGCAATCTGTTCCTCGGCAATCTCAAGGCCCGGCTCGAGCTCGAACGTCAGACCGAGATCATCTCGCTGCTGCTGAAGGACTTTCAGGAGAACGCCAGCGACTGGTTGTGGCAGACCGACGCCGAAGGGCATCTCGTCGACGTGCCCCAACGCTTCGCCGAAGTGGCGCAGCTTCCGCTTCCGCTGCTGAAGGGCTCGCATTTCGTCGACGTGCTCGACATGCTCTGTCCCGACGACAAGAGCGCAGCCTACAACGTCGTCGGCCTGATGGAGCAGAGCGAGCCGCTGCACGAGATGAACCTCAAGGTCGTCGCCGGCGGCGAGGCGCGGCTGTGGTCGCTGACCGCGAAGCCGGCCTACGACCGCGACGGCCAGTTTCTCGGCTATCGCGGCTTCGGCCGCGACGTCACCGAGCGCTGGCGCGCGGAAAAGGCGGAGGCCGAGAGCCGCGCGAAGTCCGACTTCCTCGCGGTGATGAGCCACGAGATCCGCACGCCCATGAACGGTGTGCTCGGGCTTGCCAGCATGCTGCTGGAAACCAAGCTCGATCCGGAGCAGCACGAGGCCGTCACCTCGATCCGCGAGTCCGGCGACAATCTCCAGCGCATCCTCAACGATATCCTCGACCTGTCCAAGCTCGAGGCCGGACGCTTCGCGTTCGAGGCGATCGACTTTGCGCCGCAGGCGCTGGTCGAGACGGTTGCGACCGTCGTGCGCGCAGGCGCCAAGAGCAAGGGGCTCGCCGTCAAGGTCGAGCTCGATCCGAACCTGCCGCCGACGCTGCGCGGTGATGTCGCGCGGATCCGGCAGGTGCTGCTCAACCTCGCCTCCAACGCGGTAAAGTTCACCGACGAAGGCGAGGTGACGATCAAGGCCACCTGCCAGGCGCGCCGCGATCTGCTTGCGACCGTCGAATGGACCGTGACCGACAGCGGCATCGGCATCGCGCCCGAGAAGCTCGGGGAGTTGTTCTCCGACTTCGCGCAGGCCGACGCCTCGATCAGCCGCCGCTTTGGCGGCACCGGGCTTGGGCTTGCGATCTCCCGACGCATCATCGAGCAGATGGGCGGCACCATCGGCGTCACCTCGACGCCGGGCGAGGGCTCGACCTTCCGCTTCACGCTGGTGCTGCCCTGGAGCCAGGCGCAGGTCTCCGACCAGGCGGCGGGCAGCGATGAAGCCGACGAGCTGAAGGCACGGATCGCAGGGCTCGACCGGCCGCTGAAGGTGCTGGTGGCCGAGGACGATGCCGTCAACCGCATGGTCGTGACCAAGATGTTGGGGGCGTTCGAGGTCGAGCTGCGCGTCGTCACCGACGGCGTCCAGGCGGTCGAGGCTGCCTCGGAGAGCGACTACGATGTCGTGCTGATGGACGTGCGCATGCCGGACATGGACGGCCTTGCCGCGACGCGGGCGATCCGCGCGCAGGGCGGGCGTTTCGAAGCCTTGCCGATCGTCGCGCTGACCGCCAACGCCTTCCCCGAGGACGTCAAGATCTGCCGCGAGGCCGGCATGTCGGATTTTTTGGCAAAGCCGCTGCGTAAGCCCGCGCTCGCCGCCGCCTTGCTGCGCGCGCTCGACGGCCACACGATGTCGGAGGACGCGCCGCTTCAGCCGGAGCTGACGCCGATCGACGTCGCGTGGACGGACGAGGAAAGGCAGATGACCGGCGTCTAGCCGGTCAGATCGAGAAGCTGGTCCCGCTGAGCTACTGGCGCGTGCGCCGGCAATGTAACGCGGCGCCGCTACAGTTTTCCATAGACGCGCCCGGCGACCGCCTTCAGGCGCTCGACCGAGCCGGACTCGGGATGCGGCTTGACCGGCGCGAACAGGATCGAAGCCTGCCTGCCGTTCTTCCAGACATAGATGTTGACGGCGTTACCGTTGCCCTTGGTGCAGGAATGCTCGCCGAACGCTTCACTGCCGAGCTCGGGTATCGCCAAATGTTTGCACGGGCCCGAGCGCTTCATCATGCTGATGACCGTGTCGTGCGAGATCGCGATCACCGCGACGGTCATGGTATTGGCCTCGCGATCGAACATCATGCAGCTGCCGGCGCCGGTCCGCTGGACCGTCAGCGTGCTCTTGTCGAGAAAGCCCTCGGCATCGGCGGCCGTGAGCCACTCGCAATTGCCAAACCGCTCGCTGCTCTTGCTCACGTTGGCGATGGCAACGCGCGCGGCATCTGTGAGCGGTCCGAGCAGCGCGTCGTCGGCACGGCGGCCGATCGGATAGACGCTGATCTGCAGAATGTAATCGCCGGACAAGGCGACGACCGAGGCTTCCTGGCGTTCCGCGCCGGCGGCGCTCGTTCCGCCCTGGCCTTCGTCGCCGATCCCCGCGACCGCGTTCAGCGGCATGCGCTCACCAAGCGTCTTGACGAAGGTCGCGTACAATTCCCTGGCGCGGTCCTTGTCGGGATTGCGGAACACGGTCAACATCATCGTGTCGCCGCGCCCGCCCTGGTAGATGCAGCCGCGGCCGTCCTGATTTGAAATCAGTGACCATTTGAGCGCCGGCATCGCGCGGGCGAGCTCCTGGGCGCTGATGAACGGGCAGGTTTCGGCCGCGCGCGCGGGAAGCACCGGGACGGCTGCGATTGCAAGGAATAGAGCGAGGCAAGAGAACAGACGATCAATAATGCGCATTGGATAATTTAATACCGCTATTGGCGCCGCTGACGAGATTTAAGCTTTCTAGAATGATTGGACAGGGGCCGCTTCGGCGTCAGACTGTATCGGACCCGCCGAGCCCCCTTGGGGACCTCGCGATGATCGCAACTTACCCCTGATTTGCCCGACGCGTCAAACAGTTTTCGTAAAGTCCGAAATGCATCGCGCCGGCTCCCGGCTACTTTGCATGGGGTTGTTTTTCAGATTTTAAGTCGGGCTAGATCGAGAAGCTGGTCCCGCAGCCGCAGGACGCCGTCGCATTGGGATTGTTGACGCGGAACGAGGCGCCGATCAGATCGTCGACAAAATCGACCTGCGAGCCCGCCAGGAACGGCTGGGAGGCGGAATCGACCAGCACGACCGCATTCTCCTGCTCGATCACAAGATCGTCGTCGGTGCGGTCGCGGTCGATGTCGAACTTGTACTGGAAGCCCGAGCAGCCGCCGCCCTCGACGGAGATGCGCAGCATCGCGCCAGAACCTTCGCCCTTGAGGATCTCCCCAATCCGGCGTGCGGCGCGGTCACTGATGGTCACGTCAGTCGTCATAGTTCATCTCCGATAGTCCCGCGGTCATACCAACTTCACTTGCCCAATTCATTTGGTATCCCGCGTCCGGCATAGTTAAGTGCAAGCATACGCAGAATCAAATGGATAGGGACTAAATTCGTCGTGTCCGTCGGAATGGCAGCCCCCCGTGCGCCCTATGCCTGCGACCCCGACCGCAGCCGCGGCCGGCTGGTCGTGGAGCCGCCGAGCCGGACCCGCAGCCCGTTCCGGCGGGATTGCGACCGGGTGATCCACTCCACCGCGTTCCGCCGCCTGAAGTACAAGACCCAGGTCTTCGTGTTCCACGAGGGCGACCACTACCGCACCCGRCTGACCCATTCGCTGGAGGTGGCGCAGATCGCTCGCGCCCTAGCCCGGCAGCTCGGGTTGGACGAGGACCTCACGGAAACGTTGGCGCTGGCTCATGATCTCGGCCATCCGCCGTTCGGGCACGCCGGCGAGCGGGCGCTGGATGCCTGCCTGAAGGATTTTGGCGGCTTCGACCACAACGCCCAGACCTTGCGGGTCGTCGCGTCGCTCGAGCACCGCTATCCGGAGTTCGACGGTCTCAACCTGACCTGGGAGTCGCTGGAGGGCATCGTCAAGCACAACGGCCCGCTGACGGATCGCAGCGGCACGCCGGTCGGGCCCTATCGCGAGCATGGCATTCCGGTCGGCATCGCCGACTACATCAAGACCTACGATCTTGAATTGTGGAGCTTCGCCTCGCTGGAGGCGCAGGTCGCCGCGATCGCCGACGACATCGCCTATGACGCCCACGACATCGATGACGGTCTGCGCGCCGGCCTGTTCCATCTCGATGATCTCAAGGTGATGCCGCTGACCGCGGAGATCATCGCCGAGACCTCAGCGCATTATCCCGATCTCGAAGACGTCCGGCGCGGCGCCGAGCTGGTGCGCGAGCTGATCTCACACCTGATCKGTGCGGTGTATTCGGAGGCGCAGAAGAACCTCGCCGCCGTGAAACCGCAGTCGGCCCAGGACGTGCGCCGGCAGAGCCGGGCGCTGGTCACGTTCCCGGCGGCGGTTGCCGAGGAGGAGGCCGCCATCAAGCGCTTTCTCTATCAGCACATGTACCGCCACAAGCGGGTGATGCGGGTGATGGGGGAGGCGGAACAGATCCTGTTCGACCTGTTCGCAAAATACCTGACATCGCCCGGAGAGCTGCCACCGGAATGGCTGCTGGGGGCGGAGGCGGACAATGAGGGCGACCGGGCCCGCCGGATCGGCAATTTCATTGCCGGAATGACCGACCGTTTCGCCCTGACCGAGCACCAGCGGCTCTTTGACTCGACCCCGGATTTGCGTTAGGCGGCGGCCATGCCCGACACATCCTCAGCACTGCACCTGTTCGCCGACGTGCTCGCACGCGTGCACGCCGCCTGCCGCGCGCTCGCAGCGGACGCCAACTGGCCCGAGGGTATCGATTTCTCGCGCGTGGTGGTCGAGCCGCCGCGCGACGCCTCCCATGGCGACATGGCGACCAACGCCGCCATGGTGCTTGCGAAAGAGGCAAAGGCAAAGCCCCGCGACCTCGCCGAGCAGATCGCCGAGCGGCTCCGTGCCGACGCGCTGATTGCCAAGGTCGACGTCGCCGGCCCCGGCTTCATCAATTTGACGCTGAAGCCGACCGCCTGGGCCGAGGCGCTGCGGACGGTGCTGCGCGAGGGGGCTGACTACGGCCGTGTCCGCGGTGGCTCCAAAGTCAATGTCGAATACGTCTCGGCGAACCCGACCGGACCGATGCATGTTGGCCATTGCCGCGGCGCCGTGTTTGGCGACGCGCTCGCAAGCCTGCTCCAGTTCGGCGGCCACGACGTCACCCGCGAATACTACATCAACGATGCCGGCGCCCAGGTCGACGTGCTCGCGCGTTCTGCCTTCCTGCGGTACCGCGAGGCACTTGGCGAAAACATCGGCGCGATCCCGGAAGGGCTGTATCCCGGCGACTATCTGAAGCCGGTGGGCGCGGCGCTGGCGAAGGAGCACGGCGACAAGCTGCTCGCGATGAGCGAGGCCGAGTGGCTGCCGACGGTGCGCGCCAAGGCAATCGCGATGATGATGGACGAGATCAAGGACGATCTCGCCGCCCTCAACATCCGCCACGACGTGTTTTTCTCGGAGCGCTCGCTGATCGAGACCGGCAACAACAAGGTCGCCGAGACCATCGACTTCCTGAAGGCCAAGGGCGACATCTATGAAGGCCGCCTGCCGCCGCCGAAGGGCGCGCCGGTCGAGGATTGGGAAGACCGCGAGCAGCTCCTGTTCAAGGCGACCGCTTACGGCGACGATGTCGATCGTCCGCTGATCAAGTCGGACAATTCCTACACCTACTTCGCCTCGGATATCGCCTACCACAAGAACAAGTTCGATCGCGGCTTTGCCGAGATGATCGACGTGTGGGGCGCCGACCATGGCGGCTACATCAAGCGCATGCAGGCGGCGGTGAAGGCGACGACATCAGGCAAGGGCGCGCTCGACGTCAAGATCGTCCAACTCGTGAAGTTGCTGCGCAACGGCGAGCCGGTGAAAATGTCGAAGCGGAGCGGGGACTTCGTCACCTTGCGCGAAGTGGTGGATGAGGTCGGCCAGGACGCCGTCCGCTTCATGATGCTCTACCGCAAGAACGATGCGGTGCTCGACTTCGACCTCGCCAAGGTCATGGAGCAGTCGCGCGACAACCCGGTATTCTACGTCCAGTACGGCCACGCCCGCGGCCACTCGATCTTCCGCAACGCCCGGGCCGAAGTGTTCCCGGAACTGCCTGAGGATACCGGCAAGCGCATCGCGTGGCTCGGCGAGTCGGCGGTGGAACGACTATCGGACCCGGTCGAGCTCGAGCTGCTCAAGCGCCTCGCAATTTTTCCGCGCATGCTGGAGGCCGCCGCCGCAGCCCATGAGCCGCACCGAATTGCCTTCTATCTCTATGACTTAGCGAGCGAATTTCACGCACTTTGGACGAAGGGGCGCGATTTGCCCTATTTACGCTTCATTATCAATAATGATGCAGATCTTACAAAGGCGCGACTGGCCATGGTCCAGGGCGTCGTCTCTGTCCTGGCATCGGGCCTCGCCATCCTCGGCGTCCATGCTCCGGACGAGATGCGGTAGTTTGGGGCGAACTACTTAAGGGGAATTTTGGGGGTAACCGGCAGAAGCCGGACCGCTTAGACTTGGTTGAATGCCTTGTGGGTCGAAAGCCGCGCCTTGGTCGAGGGGCGCGCGGCTTTCCCGAAGGGACGCATCATCACGATGGCCGAACGATATCAGGACAGAACGTTTCCTTCCGATGGCTATGGTCGCGGTGGCGATCAGCATGGGAAGGCGGACAACGATCCCTTGGCCGAACTCGCCCGCCTGATCGGACAGACCGATCCATTCGCAGCGCAGGGACGGCCGAGCGCTCAGCCGCCGGCACCGCCAACGCAGAGCTATCAGGACCACGACTATCCGCAGGACGACTATCGGCAGGATTATGCCGAGCAGGCGCCGCCGGCTCCGCCCGGGCCGCCCTCATGGATGCGGCGCGCCAACGTGCAGCCGCAGCCCGCGCCCGAGCAGCCCGACTATCCCGTTTCTGTGAACCCGGTTCATCCATTGCACCGCTATTCAGCCCAGCCGACCGCGCCCGAGCCTGATTTCCATCAGCCGCAGGCCTATCAGGACCACGCTTACCAGGATCAGGCCCATCAAGCGCAGGCCTATCAGGATCAGGCCCATCAGGGCCGCGCTCACCAGCAGCATGATCAGGCTTACCAGGAGCAAGCCTATCAGGAGCCGCATCAGCCGCCCGATCCGGCACGCTACGACGACGCGCTCTATGGACGGCTGGAGGGCGGCGAGCAGGATTATCAGCGCGACCCCGCCTATCCAGACGATCCTTACGCGTTCCAGAGCGACTATCCCGAGGCCGATCTCGACGAGCCGAAGAAGCCGCGCGGCGGCATGATGACGGTCGCAGCGATCCTCGCGCTTGCCGTGGTCGGCACTGGCGCGGCCTTCGCCTACAAGACCTATGTCGGTTCGCCCCGCAGCGGCGAGCCGCCGATCATCAAGGCGGACAACACGCCAACCAAGATCGTGCCGGCGCCGACCGACTCCTCGGCGAAGGTGCCGGATCGCATGGCGAGCGGCGATGGCTCCGAGAAGATCGTGCCGCGTGAAGAGGCTCCTGTCGACGTCGCTGCCAAGGCGGGCGGTCCGCGCGTGGTGTTCCCGCCGCTGAATCAGAACGCGAACCCGCCAACGGTGGCGAGCGTCTCGCCGTCCACGATCCCGCCGCCAAGCGCGGGTCCAATCCCGAGCAACGGAACGCTGCCGGCCAACACGCCACGCGCGATCAGGACTGTGGCCGTGAGGGGCGATCAGACCGATAGCACCGCGCCGCAATCCGCGGCCGCCAAGCCGACGTCAGCCGCGCCGAAGCCCGTTGCCGCGCCCGCCGCACCGCCTGCGCCGCGCAATCCGCCGACTTCGGCCAATGCCAGTGCCAACCAGCCGCTCTCGCTTGCGCCGCAATCGACGCCGGTTGCGGAGGTGCCGCAGCGGATGGCTGCGACCAACCCGACGCAAATCACGCCCGCCAGCAATGGTGGTGGCGGCTACGTCGTGCAGGTCTCCTCGCAGCAGAGCGAGGACAGCGCGGCCGCGTCCTACCGGGTGCTTCAGAGCAAATATGGCAGCGTGCTCGGATCGCGCTCGCCGGTGATCAAGCGGGTCGATCTGACCGACAAGGGCAAAGGTGTCGTCTATCGCGCTTTCGCCGGACCCTATGGTTCGGCCGAGGAAGCGACGCAGGCTTGCAACAGCCTGAAGTCCGCTGGCCTGTCCGCCTGCTTCGTCCAGAGGAATTAACGGCCGTTTCCTTGACCCCCTCGCGGGGCAGGGTTAATCGGCCGTTATGAGCACGCGGGCCTTCATTACCGGTGTATCCGGAACGGAACTAACCGCCGCCGAGCGGGAGTTTATCCGTGCCGAACGCCCATGGGGCTTCATCCTCTTCAAGCGCAATGTCGAGGCGCCGGCTCAAGTTGCTGCGCTGGTTGAGGAATTGCGGGCGGCTGCGGGCGCAGCTGACGCGCCTGTCCTGATCGACCAGGAGGGGGGCCGGGTGCAGCGGCTGGGCCCGCCGCACTGGCCGGTCTATCCGCCGGGCGCGATTTTCTCGACCTTGTACGACGCTGATTCGGTACTTGGATTGACGGCTGCGCGCCTCAGCGCCCGGCTGATCGCGTCTGATCTCGCCGATCTCGGCATTACCGTGGATTGCCTGCCGCTGGCTGACGTGCCGGTGCCGGGTGCCGACGCCGTCATTGGGAACAGGGCTTACGGCACTGAGCCGGGCAAGGTTGCCGCGATCGCGCGCGCGGTCACCGAGGGCCTAGAGCAGGGCGGCGTGCTGCCGGTTCTGAAGCACATTCCCGGACATGGACGCGCCACCGCCGACACCCATTTTAAGCTGCCGACGGTCGATGCTCCGAGGGACGAACTCGACCGGACCGACTTTGCGGCATTCAAGCCACTGGCCGACCTGCCGATGGCCATGACTGCACATGTTGTGTTTAGCGCGGTCGACCCCGCCCATCCGGCGACGACTTCTGCGACAATGATCACTCAGGTGATTCGCGGCGTGATCGGGTTCCAGGGTTTGTTAATGAGTGATGACGTGTCGATGAACGCGCTGTCGGGGAATATCGCCGAACGGACCCGCGCCATCTTCGCGGCTGGCTGCGACATGGCCCTGCATTGCAACGGCAACATCGAGGAGATGCGCGAGGTCGCCGGCCAGACACCTGAGCTGTCCGGCACGGCGCTGGCGCGGGCGAAGGCCGCACTTGCGTCGCGCAGGGTACCGCAGCCGTTCGACCGGGCGGCCGCACGCGCCGAACTGGACGCATTGATCGCACGGGCAAACACGGCATCCGCATGACCGCAGAAATCCTATCGTTTGAAACCGGGCGGCCTGCAGAGCTCGCCGAGGGTGAGCCGGCGTTGGTTGTGGACGTCGAGGGCTATGAGGGCCCGCTCGACCTGTTGCTCGCGCTGGCGCGGCAGCAGAAGGTCGATCTCGCCAAGATCTCGATCCTGGCGCTGGCCGACCAGTACCTCCACTTCATCGAAGCCGCGCGAAAGATCCGGCTGGAGCTTGCCGCCGATTATCTCGTGATGGCGGCCTGGCTTGCCTTCCTGAAGTCGCGCCTGCTGCTGCCGGAGCCGCCCAGTGCGGAAGGCCCGAGCGCAGAAGAGATGGCGACCGCGCTCGCCAACCGCCTGCGCCGGCTGGAAGCCATTCGCGAAGCCGCCAACCGGCTGATGAACAGGCAGCAATTGCTGCGCGACATCTTCCCGCGCGGCGAGCCCGAGCAGATCGCGGAGATCAAGCACCCGAAATACACCGCGACGCTGTACGATCTGCTCACCGCCTATGCCGCGCAGCGCCAGTCGCGCGTGCTGGCGAGCGTGCATCTGGCCAAGCGCACGGTGTGGTCGCTCGCTGAGGCGCGCGCCACGCTGGAGCGGCTTGTCGGCAGCATCAGCGAACAGGACGACTGGGGCGTTCTCGACGACTTTCTGCTCCGGCACGTTGCCGATCCGACGCAGCGCGCGACGGTGCTCGCCTCGAGCTTTGCGGCTGCGCTCGAACTGGTGCGTGAAGGTCAGCTCGAGTTGAACCAGAAAGAGGCGTTCGCGCCCATCTATTTCCGGAAGGGGCGCCCGAAACCGGTCGTGGACGCAGCTCCTGCGCCTGATGCGCCGGTCGGTTAAGTGCAAGAAGGAGAAGCTACCATGGCAAGCCTGGCTGAAGTGCGGGTAGAAGAGGCCGAGCCGATGGAGAACGAGTCCCAGGCACGTCCTGAAGAGCTGCGGCTGCTGGAAGCGCTGCTGTTTGCTTCGAATGAACCGCTGGACACCGCGACGCTGGCCAAGCGCATGCCTGATGGCGTCGACGTCAAGGCTGCGCTCGAACAGCTCCAGGCCGACTATGCCTTGCGCGGCGTCAATCTCGTGCGCGTCGCCAACAAATGGACCTTCCGTACCGCCGGCGATCTCGCCTGGCTGATGACGCGGGAGAGCACCGAGACCCGCCGCCTGTCGCGCGCCGCGATCGAGGTGCTGGCGATCATCGCCTATCACCAGCCGGTGACGCGCGCCGAGATCGAAGAGATCCGCGGCGTCGTCACCTCGAAGGGCACGCTCGACGTGCTGCTGGAGACCGGCTGGATCAAGCCGCGCGGTCGTCGCAAGACGCCCGGCCGCCCCTTGACCTTCGGAACCACCGAGGACTTCCTGTCGCAGTTCACCCTGGAACAGCTTGGCGATCTGCCGGGCCTGGAGGAGCTGAAGGGCACAGGCCTGCTGGATTCGCGCCTGCCGACCGGATTCAGCGTGCCGACCCCCTCGGATGATCCGCAGCTGCGCGAGGACGAGGATCCGTTGGAACCGGGCGAGGACCTGGATCTGGCGCTGGCGCCCGCGGTCGAGCCCGAGGCGCCGGAAGGCGGCAATGAGGGCGGCGAGGGTGGCAGCGAGGACTGACGTCCCGGCCGTTTAGAGGCTCCCTGCGACCAGTTAACACTGCCAAGATTACGTAGCGCCAACAGCGAATTGGCGCTGCCTTGGTCCTTGTTTTTGAGGCCTGCCGAGCCTAGGTTTCCGGGAAGATCGGCCGGGTCCCCGGCCAGGTGTGTTTGGAGGGTTGCAGGATGGGTTCGCTTAGCATTTGGCACTGGATCCTGGTGATCGCAGTCGTCCTGCTGCTGTTCGGCCGCGGCAAGATTTCGGATCTGATGGGCGACGTGGCCCAGGGCATCAAGGCCTTCAAGAAGGGCATGCAGGACGACGACAAGGTCGCCGACAAGCCCGAGCCGGCCAAGTCGATCGAGCACGCCGCCGCGCCGCCGACCGCGGCCCGGTCCGACGTCGGCAGCAAGGCCGTCTGAGTAAGCGTACGCGAGACGCGGGTGACGGCGCCGATCCTAAGCGCGAAGGATTGGGCCGGTCTCGGCTGGCGTGAACGGAAGACCTCATGTTCGACATCGGGTGGAGTGAACTGGTCCTGATCGGGGTCGTGGCCCTGGTTGCCATCGGCCCGAAAGAGCTGCCGGGCGTTCTGCGCATGGTCGGGCAGTGGATGGGCAAGGCCCGCAAGATGGCTGCCGAATTCCAGGGCCAGTTCCAGGAAGCGATGCGCGAGGCCGAAATGGCCGACCTCAAGAAGAGCTTTGACGAGGTCAAGGAAGCCGCTTCCGGCTTTGCCGGCAACAATCTAATGACCTCGCTCCAGAAGGATGTCAGCGACGCGCTCCGCGTCGATGCGCTGGACAAGCCGGCCGAGACCACCACGACCACCGCCGTCGAAGCGACTTCAAGTGAAGCGCTGGCGATTTCAAGCGAAACGCTGGCGACACCGACCACGCCGGAAGCGCCGACGCCCGAGACCTTCGTGGAAGCCGAGGCGCATGCGGCTGCGAGCGAACCGCTCGCGATCACCCGTGAGGTCGAGCAGGCTCAGGTTATGCAAGACACTGCGCCACCCGAGGCGATCAAGGACGTCAAAGCGTCATGAGCGACGCCGATATCGAGGCCAGCAAAGCCCCTCTGATGGACCACCTGATCGAGCTGCGGTCGCGGCTGATCAAGGCGCTGCTTGGCTTCGGCGTGGCCTTCATCTTCTGCTTCTTCTTCGCCAAGCAGATCTACAACGTGCTGGTCTGGCCGTTCGTGTGGGTCGCGGGTCCCGAGAATTCGAAGTTCATCTACACGGCGCTGCTGGAATATTTCATCACCCAGCTCAAGCTCGCGTTGTTCGGCGCCGGCTTCATTTCGTTCCCGATCGTCGCGACGCAGATCTACAAGTTCGTCGCGCCCGGACTCTACAAGCACGAGAAGCAGGCCTTCCTGCCGTATCTGGTCGCGACCCCGTTCTTCTTCGTGCTCGGCGCGGCGCTGGTCTATTTCGTGGTGCTGCCGATGCTGGTCCGCTTCTCGCTCGGCATGCAGCAGGCCGGCAGCGACGAGACTGCGCAGATCCAGCTGCTGCCCAAGGTCGGAGAATATCTGTCGCTGATGATGTCGCTGATCTTCGCCTTCGGCATCGCTTTCCAGCTTCCGGTGATCCTGACGCTGCTCGGCCGCATCGGGATCGTCACCTCGAAAATGCTGCGCGAGAAGCGCCGCTATTTCATCGTCATCGCCTTCGTCATCGCGGCCGTTCTGACGCCGCCCGACGTGCTGAGCCAGTGCTCGCTGGCGATTCCCCTGCTCCTGCTCTACGAGGGCTCGATCATCGCGGTCGGTATGGTGGAGAAGAAGGCGGCGGCGTCGAAGGCCGCCACCGGCACCGACGTGTCGACGCCGGCCAATCCGGCAGAGTAGGGCGCCACGTCCACCGGTGTCATTCCCCGCGAAGGCGGGGAATCCAGTACGCCGCAGCCTCTCGGAGAATCTCACGGGCGCCTCTGGAATACTGGATCGCCCGCTTTCGCGGGCGATGACAGCTGTGCTAGGGGGAACGCGCTGACGTACAACGTTTGCCGTTGTAGGTTTACGCGCTGATCCAGGACCACCGCCATGCACGACATCAAATCGATCCGCGACAATCCGCAAGCCTTCGACGCCGGCCTCGCCAGGCGTGGCCTGAAGCCGTTGTCGGCGTCGCTGCTCGCGATCGACGAGAAGCGGCGGGCGGCGATCCTGGCCTCGGAGCAGGCGCAGGCGCGGCGCAATGCGGCCTCCAAGGAGATCGGCGACGCCAAGAAGGCGAAGGATGACGCGCGCGCCGCCAAGCTCATGGCGGAGGTCGCCGAGCTCAAGACCACGATGCCGCAGCTCGAAGCCGTTGCGAAAGCCGCCGACGAGGAGCTTGCCACGGCGCTGTCGGCGATCCCCAATCTGCCGCTCGGCGAAGTGCCCGACGGCGTCGACGAGCACGGCAATGTGCAACGCCATGTCTTCGGCAACCGACGCAACTACGCGTTTGCGCCCAAACCCCATGATGATCTCGGCGGCGCGCTCGGTGACATGGATTTCGAGACGGCGGCAAAGCTCTCCGGCGCGCGCTTCGTCGTGCTGAAGAAGGGGCTGGCGCGGCTCGAACGCGCGCTCGGCCAGTTCATGCTGAATCTGCACATCGACGAGCACGGCTATACCGAGATCAATCCGCCGCTGCTGGTCCGCAACGAGATCATGTTCGGCACGGGACAATTGCCGAAATTCGAGGATGACCAGTTCTGGGCGATCAAGGGCGAATTGCTCGCCGCACCCGATCTGGAGCGGCTGCGGACGGAGCGTCTCGGCATCATTCCGACAGCGGAGGTGGCGCTTACCAACCTCGTTCGCGAATCCATCCTCGATGAGAAGCAGCTGCCGATGCGCTTGACTGCGCTGACGCCGTGCTTTCGCGCGGAGGCGGGCGCCGCAGGACGTGATACCCGAGGCATGATCCGCCAGCACCAGTTCACCAAGGTCGAGCTGGTGTCGATCACGACGCCGGAGACCAGCAAGGACGAGCATGAGCGGATGCTGGCATGCGCCGAGGAAGTGCTGCGCCGGCTCGATCTGCATTACCGCGTGATGACGCTGTGCACCGGAGACATGGGCTTTTCGTCGCAAAAAACCTATGACATCGAGGTCTGGATGCCCGGGCAGGGTGAGGGCGGCGCGTTCCGCGAGATCTCGAGCTGCTCGGTCTGCGGTGACTTCCAGGCCCGTCGCATGGACGCCCGCTCGCGCGGTCCGGACGGCAAGCCACGATTCGTGCACACGCTGAACGGCTCCGGCACCGCGCTCGGCCGCGCGCTGATCGCCGTGATGGAGACTTATCAACAGGAGGACGGCTCGATCGCAGTCCCCGACGTGCTCCAGCCCTATATGGGCGGGCTGAAGGTGGTCGCGCGCGAGTAGCGCGTTTTCGAGCGAAGTCGATACCGGTTCGCGTCAAGAAAACACGTCAAACGAGATAAAAATCTGGACTCCCGTTCCGATTCTATCGGAACGGGAGTCCAGGGCGTGTTGCCCGCCCTGTCACGCAGAAACGTTTGGTTGCGATGATCGGGCGGCTGGTTATTCTGCCGGCCACCCGACAATGCGAACTCACTGTTCATGGCCTTGCACCGCGACATCTTCTGGGTCGGCAGACAATGGGCGGTGACAGGTGCCGGTATCCAGGCTGTCGATCAGCGTCTGCGTGGTGTGCTCGACATCGCGATCGCGCGGCTCTGGGATGACGATCTCGTGTGCAGCCGGCGGGCCAAGCCCGGCGTGAATGCTGCGGATTTCGACAAGGCGCTGACGGTGGCGCGCGAACGCTTTCCGCAAACGCCGGAGCCGGACCCGATCCTCGCGCAATTGGAGGCGCTAGGGGTGACCGAGGCTCCCGTCGTGAGCCTGGTGGTGCCGGCGATGAAGCTGCGCGCGGAAGGCAGGCTCGCACGCTTCCTGCCGCAATGGCGCATCCGCAGGTAGCAGGACCAGGCTGGGAACCCGCCCCTGGACCCTGTCGGCCGGTTTGCCTGATCGGCCCCGGCCGGATAAGACGGCTCAGACCCGCTTCAGGAACGATTTTTAACATGCGCATCCTCTGCACCAATGACGACGGCATTCACGCCCCCGGCCTCAAGGTCGTGGAGGAGATCGCACGCGCATTGTCCGACGACGTGTGGGTCGTGGCGCCCGAGCTCGATCAGTCCGGCGTGTCGCATTCGCTCTCGCTGAACGATCCGCTGCGCCTGCGCGAGGTCGGACCAAATCACTTCGCGGTGCGCGGCACGCCGACCGACTGCGTCATCATGGGGGCCCGCCATATCCTCGGCACCAAGCCACCGGACCTCGTACTGTCCGGCGTCAACAAGGGCCGCAACGTCGCCGAGGACGTGGTCTATTCCGGCACCATCGCCGGCGCGCTGGAGGGCACCATCCTGGGGCTGCCGTCTTTCGCCCTGTCGCAGGAGTTCAGCGTCGAGACGCGCGAGCGGCCGCTTTGGGACACCGCGCTCAAATTCGGACCCGACATCCTGCGCAAGGTGATCGCCGCCGGCATCCCGAAGGACACCGTCATCAACGTCAATTTCCCGGCCTGTACGCCGGAAGAGGTGCTGGGCATTCGCGTCACCCGCCAGGGCAAGCGCAATCTCGGCTTCCTCAGGATCGACGAGCGCAGGGACGGCCGCAACAATCCCTATTTCTGGATCGGCTTCGAGCGCGCCGCGATGATGGATACGCCTGCCGAAGGCACCGATCTGGCGGCGCTGCGCGAGCGCTATGTCTCCGTCACGCCGCTCCGGCTCGACCGCACCAATGAGGCGTTTTCCGAAGCGCTGAGCGCGACGCTGAAGTAATCGCTAGCCGCCGCGAAGGGCGGCTTCGATGGTCTTGCCGAGCGCGTCGAGCTGGAACGGCTTCTGCAGGGCCGGCCGGTCGCGGTACTGCTCGGGCAGGCCGGAGGAGCCGTAGCCGGTGGCGAAGATGAACGGGCAGCCCTTCGCCCTGATGACATCGGCGACCGGAGAGATGACCTTGCCGTTGACGTTGACGTCGAGGATGGCGATGTCGAACTCGGTCGCCTGGGCGAGCCGCAGGGCCTCGGTGATGTCACCGGCCTCGGCAGCCACCTTGTAGCCGAGCTCTTCGAGCATATCCGCGACCATCATCCTGATCATCACCTCGTCCTCGACGAGGAATACAGAGCGGCCCGAAGGTCCGGTCGCGGTCATAGTCGTTGAGTCCTTGCCCATTTGCGGAAAACGTTCGCAGATAACGCGAATCGACGCAATGCGCGTTTCGGCGAGCGGACACCTGAAAATGGTCTTTGCAGCCAACCCGTTGCAAGCCGATTTATGGTCCAATACCGCGCCCGAACGGCTATCATGGGTTCCTGGGTAGGAACAGGATTCCTGCCCCGGGTCTTAACGAGACAAGTGGCCCCGGACCCGACGAGACGATAAGCAGCGATGACCTCCGATCAGCACCCGCCGGAAAAGATGATGTTTCAGCTCTCGCTGAGGCGGCGGGGCATCAGCGATCAGGCGGTGCTGCGGACCATGGAGGAGGTGCCGCGCGATCTGTTCGTCGAGGAGACCGATCGCGACGCCGCCTATCGTGACAGCGCGCTGCCGATCGCCTGCGGGCAGACCATCAGCCAGCCCTTCGTCGTCGCCTACATGACCGAGCAGCTGCAGCTCCAGAAGAAGCACCGCGTGCTCGAGATCGGCGCCGGCTCGGGCTATCAGGCCGCCGTGCTGTCTCGGCTCGCGGGCCAGGTGCTGACCGTGGAGCGCTACCGCAAGCTCGCGGAGGCGGCACGCGCCCGGCTCGAAAAGCTAAACTGTCACAATGTCGAGGTGATGCTCGGCGACGGCCTCAACCTGCCGGCCAATATCGGCCCGTTCGACCGCATCATCGTGACCGCCGCGATGGAGCAGCTTCCGGAGAACCTGGTCGAGCGGCTGGAGGTCGGCGGCATCCTGATCGCACCCATCGGCCCGCACCATGGTGTGCAGACGCTGGTCCGCTTCAGCCGGACCGAAGCCGGGATCGAGCGCAAGGAACTCGTCGAGGTCCGCTTTGTGCCGGCGCTGCCCGGGGTGGCGCGGGAGCTGTAGATTTCCGGATCGGCTGTGCCGCCAACATCTTATTGGGAGGGTTAAGCCGTTATTTACTCGCGACGTGTTTACTTAAAAGACCAGTTCTGTTGCGTACGAGTGAGTAACCATGTCTGTAGTCGCCGAGTTGCTTTACTCGCGCCGCGTGCCGCAGGTTGCGGTCTTGGCGCTGATCTCGTTCAGCTTCGCAGGGTGCAGCGCCGACATGCAGTCGCGGCTGTCCCAGTCGAATTTCTCCAATCCTTTCGCGTCTGAGCAGACCGGCTCGGTGCAGCAGGCACCGCCGCCGCAGCGTGAGCTGCCGCAATATTCGCGGCCGCAGACGCAGCCCGGTTATTATCAGTCGCAGCCCTTGCCGCCGCCGGCGGTCTCCGCGCCGCAATCCTATCCGGTTGCGGCGGGTGGCGGGGTGTCCGGAGGCGGTCGCGGCGTCAGCTCCTACGCGCCCCCGGCACAGCCGCATCTTGAGACCACGGCCACCGTGCCGCCGCGCTCGGTCGCGGCCGCCCAGCCGGCCGGCGGGACCAAGATCATCGTCGGCACCAGCGACACGCTCGACGTGCTCGCCAAGCGCTATCGCGTCACGCCGCAGGCGATCCTCGCCGCCAACGGCTACAAGGGCCCGCGCGCGCTCTCGCCCGGCCAGCAATTGATCATCCCGCATCCGGCCACAGCGGCTGCGCCCGCACCGGCGATGGCTCCTGTCGCGGCGGCTCCCGCGATGGCACCAGCTGCGAAGCCGGTTGCAGCTGTCGCCGCGCCGCCGAGCACGCACTTCGTCAACCACGGCGACACGCTCGCCAGCATTGCCCGCAAGAACCACATCTCGTCGGCTGAGCTTGCCCGTGCCAACGGCCTCGATCCGTCGGCCAAGCTCAAGCTCGGCACTAGGCTGACCGTGCCGGGTGCCAAGACCGCTGCCCTCGCGGTGCCGGTTGCTGCGGCCCCTGTCGCGGGCACGCTGCAGCCCGTTGCGGTTGCTCCCGCACCCGCCACCAAGATGGCTGCTGTCGCCGCACCCGTGCAAAGCGCGCGTCTGGCCCAGGCCACGGCCAATGTCGAAGAGAAGGCCGCGGAGGCTCCGGCGAAAGCTGCGGAGACCACGAGCGCGCTGCCGACCTTCCGCTGGCCGGTGCGCGGCAAGGTGGTCACGAGCTACGGCGCCAAGACCAATGGCAAGTCCAATGACGGCATCAATCTCGCGGTGCCCGAGGGTACGCCGGTCAAGGCGGCAGAAGACGGCGTCGTCGCCTATTCAGGCAACGAGCTCAAAGGTTACGGCAATCTGGTCCTGGTTCGGCACTCCAACGGCTACGTCACCGCATATGCCCATGCGAGTGAGCTGATGGTGAAGCGCGGCGATACCATCAAGCGCGGTCAGGTCATTGCCAAGTCGGGTCAATCCGGGGAGGTGGCGTCGCCGCAGCTCCACTTCGAGATCCGTAAAGGATCGAGCCCGGTTGACCCGCTTCAATTCCTGAACGGCGCGTGAGGCGCGGGCCCACAGAGTAGGGCACGCAATCATCACGAGTATGCTGTCATCGCCCGCTTTGCGCGCATTGCGCACTGGTGCGGGCGATCCAGTATTCCAGAGGCGGCGGTCGCCAAGCCGAGAAGCTGCCTCGAACCGTGGCGTACTGAGGCTTTGTGTCCGGACAATCAATTTTCGAAAAACAACCCCATGCAAAGTAGCCGATGGCTGCCGGTGAAATGTCCTAATGTCCTGAAGCTGCTTCAGTTTCGAGGGCGCAGCGGACTTGGCAGGCCGGACCCGGCAACATCGCGAATAACCCGACCGGGACACCCTTTGATTTAGATCAACCTGGAAGCCTCGCGTTCCGTGTCCGTAGCAGCGCAGGCCAATGACGCACGGGTCCGGAGTTCGGCATGAAGCTGGCTGATACGAAATCGCCGCCTGATTCCGGACAATCGTACCAGCATCCAACAGGTGAGGGGATGCTGTTCGTGCCGGGTGGCACGTTTCGCATGGGTTCGGATCGGCACTATCCGGAAGAAGCGCCGGTCCACCGTGTCACTGTGGATGCGTTCTGGATGGATTGCCATCCAGTGACCAACCGGCAATTCAAGGCGTTCGCGAAGGCTACCGGCCACGTCACCGTTGCCGAGATCGCGCCCGATCCAAAGGACTATCCGGGAATACTCCCGCACATGGTCTATGCGGGCTCGCTGATGTTYTCTCCGCCCGCGCATCCGGTCAGTCTCCGGGACTTCAGCCARTGGTGGACCTTCGCCAAAGGCGCRAACTGGCGGCATCCCTACGGGCCGGGCAGCGACATCCGTGGGCWGGACGATCATCCCGTCGTGCATGTGGCCTTYAGCGATGCGCTCGCCTACGCAARATGGGCCGGCAAGGATTTGCCWACCGAAGCGGAATGGGAGTTCGCGGCGCGCGGCGGRCTGGACGGCGCCGAGTTCGCATGGGGAGATGAATTTGCGCCSGGGGGCCGTCACATGGCCAACACCTGGCAGGGCGAATTTCCACGCCAGAACACCAGGGACGACGGATACGAACGGACATCGCCGGTCACCGCATTTCCGCCGAACGGTTACGGGCTGCACGATCTGATCGGCAACGTCTGGGAATGGACGTCCGACTGGTACTCGCCTCGGCATGAGGCTGACGCAGCAAAAGCCTGCTGCATTCCAGAGAACCCGCGCGGCGGCCGCGAGGCCGATAGCTACGACCCCAGAACGACCAACGTCAAGATTCCACGCAAGGTCATCAAAGGCGGCTCGCATTTGTGCGCGCCGAACTACTGCCGACGCTACCGGCCGGCAGCGCGACACGCGGAGCCGGTCGACACATCCACGAGCCACCTTGGATTTCGGTGCATCAGGAGAGGTGTCTCTAACGCATCATAATGGGAGAGCGAGGCCATGTTGAATTGCATATTCAATGACAAGCCGCCGTTTGCCGCAATTCCACCGTTCAAGACATCCAGTTGCCACAAGAGGTCCTACGCCTCGCTGCTTGGCGCGACGATGTTGATGTCGCTGTTCGGGGCAGCCAGCACGCCGGCGACCGCACAGCCGGCACAAAAGCCCAACATCCTCTTCATCATGGGCGACGACATCGGCCTGTACCAGCCGAGCATCTACCATCGCGGCCTGATGGTCGGCGAGACGCCCAACATCGATCGCATCGGCAACGAAGGCGCAATCTTCACGCATTACTATGCCGAGCAGAGCTGTACCGCCGGTCGCAATGCTTTCTTCACCGGCATGCATCCGCTGCGGACGGGAATGATCCCTCCGCAACTGCCCGGCAGCCCGTCCTATTTGCGGCCCGGCACCCCGGCGCTCGCCAAGTTCCTGCTCGATCTCGGCTACAACACCGGCGAGTTCGGCAAGAACCATCTCGGCGATCACACCGACGCGCTGCCGACCGCGCATGGCTTCCAGGAATTCTGGGGCTACCTGTATCACCTCGATGCGATGCAGGGCGTGAGCTTCCCGGACATCAACAAGTCGCCCACCCAGCAGTCGGTTGCCCCGCCATGCAAGAATACGCCGATCCCCGGCATCCCGGAGGTACCGGGCGCGGTCGATCCGAAAACGACGGTTTGCCTGACGCCTCCGCGCAACGTCCTGTCGTGCAAGTCGGATGGTACATCCAGGACCCAGCAGTGCGTCGATCAGGGCCCGCTGACGCTCGATCGATCGAAGGGTGTCGACGAGGAGATCTCGGCCAAGGTCATCGATTTCATCGATCGCAACGATCCGAAGACGACGGGCAAGCCTTTCTTCGTCTGGTACAACCCTGCGCGCATGCACATCACGACCGTGCTGAATGACAAGTACCTGGCCATGGTCGGCGAGCCCGGCGGCAAGGACTGGGGCCTCAACGAGGCCGGCATGAAGCAGATGGATGACAACATCGGCTATGTGCTCAAAAAGCTCCAGGACATGGGCCAGCTCGACAACACGATCATCGTGTTCACCACCGACAACGGCGCCGAGACCATCACCTTTCCGGACGGAGCACCACTCCGTTCAAGGGCGGCAAGCTGAGCACCTGGGAAGGCGGCATGCGCGCGCCGGCGCTCGTTCGCTGGCCGGGGGTCATCAAGCCCGGCACCATCAAGAACGACATCTTCGCGTCACTCGACTGGCTGCCGACGTTTGTCAACATCGGCGGCGGCGCAAAGGGAGACGCGCTGAAGAAGCGCATCGAGGCCGGCCAATATCCCGGCATCGTGAAGACCACGCTCGATGGCGTCGATCAGACCGAATACCTTTCCGGGCGTTCGGAAACGTCGGCGCGCGATACCTTCTTCTACTATTCGGGCAAGGATCCGTCGGCGGTCCGCTACAAGAACTGGAAGATCTACTTCACGATGGTGTCCGACGCGCCGCAGGGCTTTATTGCCGGCGCGGCTCCCTATCACTGGGCCCAGGTCGTCAATATCAAGCGAGACCCGTTCGAAACCTCCATTGGTTCACAATACAAGACACTCATGGGCGTGGGCGGCGTAATCGGCTCCCCTTCTACAGCCTACGTCTATGACTGGAACATGCTGCCCATCGGCCAGGCGCTGTGGCTGAAGGAACTCGAGACCTATATTGCGTACCCGCCGCTCCAGGACCCGGCGAGCTACAACCTCGACCAGGTGCTGCAACAGGTCAAGCAGGCCAAAACTGCCGGTCGCAGCGACTAGCCGCGTGCGACGAGCGTGATCCGACGAAGCGGGCGCCCCAGGACGGGGCGCCCGCCAACGGAATGGCGAGCAAAGTGATAACGGCCCGCGCGGGCCGGTCGCCACCTCCACAAGCCATTTCGGCTTCCGATGCATCAAGCGAACAGAACCAATTGCGTCACAACGGAGAGGAGCACGTCATGAGTAACAAGCTTCCACCTGGAGATTCCCACGACGCTACTCCGCAATCGGGCAACGGAATGAAACGCCGCGATCTTTTGCTGAGCGGGAGTTCTCTTGTCGCCGCTTCGGCACTCACCGCGGTCGGGCTAACAAGTTCTGCGCATGCGCAGCAACCAACACCGTCACCCGCGCCAGCCGGGCAGCGGCCGAACATCGTCGTCATCATGGGCGACGACATCGGCATGTGGAATATCGGCGCATATCACCGCGGCCTGATGGCTGGGCGGACACCCAATCTCGACAAGCTCGCCGCCGAAGGCATGCTGTTCACGGATTACTACGCGGAGGCGAGTTGCACGGCAGGTCGCGCCAACTTCATTACCGGCGAGCTGCCGATCCGCACTGGTATGACCACGGTCGGTCAGGCCGGCGCTGCCATAGGCATACCGGCGCAGGCCGTGACCATCGCCACGGCGTTGAAAGGAATGGGCTACGCCACCGGCCAGTTTGGCAAGAACCACCTTGGCGACAAGAATGAATTCTTGCCGACAGTGCACGGCTTCGACGAGTTCTTCGGTTACCTCTATCACCTCGACGCCATGGAAGACCCCGCGCACCCGAATTACCCGCAGGACCTGCTGAACGTCGTCGGTCCGCGCAATATGCTCCATACATACGCGACCGCCGTGGACGACCCCACCGTGGATCCACGCTGGGGCAAGGTCGGCAAACAGCGGATCGAGGATGCCGGAACGCTTTATCCAAAGAGGATGGAAACCGTAGATGACGAAATTCGCGATCTCGCGCTGAAGTTCATCGAGAAGGCCAAGGCCGACAACAAGCCGTTCTTTCTATGGCTTAACCCGACCCGGATGCACATCGTCACGCATCTTTCACCAAAGTACGAGGCAACGCGCAACTCCAAGAACGGCTGGTCGATACATGAAGCCGGCATGGCGCAGCTCGATGACGACGTCGGCATGGTGATGCAGAAGCTCAAGGATATGGGCGTGGACGACAACACCATCGTGGTCTTCACCACCGACAACGGCACCGAGGTCTTCACCTGGCCTGATGGCGGGCAGACGCCTTTCGCGCAGAGCAAAGGCACCGTCATGGAAGGTGGCTTCCGCGTGCCCTGCATGATCCGTTGGCCGGGCAAGGTGCCGGCCGGCAAGGTCGAGAACGGCATCATTTCCGGTCTGGACTGGTTTCCGACCTTRCTGGCGGCCGCCGGCAACCCGAACATTGCAGAGGAGCTGCAGAAGGGCAAACAGATCGGTGACACGACCTATAAGTGCTATCTGGACGGCTATAACCAGATGGACATGATTACCGGCAAGGGGCCGTCGAACCGGCACGAAATCTTTTACTTCGGAGAGAGCGAACTCGGTGCCGTGCGCATCGACGACTTCAAGTATCGCTTCATCGACCAGCCAAAAGGCTGGCTCGGCGAAAAAACCAAGGTTGACGTGCCCTATTTGACCAATCTTCGCCTCGATCCATTCGAGCGCACGGGCTGGCCCGATAACGGGAGTAAAGAAGGCGCGCAGCAATACTTCGACTGGTTCAAATACGAATTCTGGCGCTTTGTATTTGTTCAGCAGCAGGTGGAAAAGCTGGCGATGACGGCGATCGAGTTTCCGCCGATGCAAAAGGGCGCGAGTTTCAACCTCGATGCCGTGAAGGCGAAAATCGAGGCGGCCCGGGCGGCGGTGGGCAAGTAGCGCCTGGCATCGACTGGTTTCATGGCGGGCGCACCGAACTCCTGTGCGCCCGCTTGGCAACGGAAAGGAGTCGACCTTGAAACCGATCATCCGTTTTCCTGCTATCGATCGCCGCATCCTGCTCTCGTCACTGGCCGTCCTTCCCTTGCTCTCCGCCTCACTCCGCTCCACCTCCGCGCTGGCACAGGCACGCGATCCACTCCCGTCCTGGAACGAGGGGGCGACCAAGGCTTCGATCCTCGATTTCGTCGCGCGGGTCACGACGCAAGGCGGGCCTTTCTTCGTGCCGGTCGAGCAGCGCATCGCGACCTTCGACAATGACGGCACGCTCTGGATCGAGCAGCCAATGTACATACAGCTGGCCTTCGCACTCGACCGCGTAAAGGCCATGGCGCCCATGAATCCGGAATGGAAGACCAAGCAGCCATTCGCAGCGGTGCTCGACAACGATCTGAAGGCGCTGGCGGCTTCCGGCGAAAAGGGATTGGTCGAGATCATCGCGGTAACTCATGCCGGCATGACGACGGCAGAGTTCGAAAAAATCGTGACCGACTGGCTCGCGACCGCGCGCGACCGTCGCTTCAAGCGCCCTTATACTGAGCTCGTCTATCAGCCGATGCTGGAACTGCTTGCCTACCTCAGGGCCAGCGGCTTCAAGACCTTCATTGTGTCAGGCGGCGGCATCGAATTCATGCGGCCCTGGACCGAGCGGATCTACGGAATACCGCCGGAGCAGGTGGTCGGATCGTCGATCAAGACCCGATTTGAGATCAAGGACGGTGCGCCAACGCTCTTCCGGCTGCCCGACATCAATTTCATCGACGACAAGTCCGGCAAGCCGATCGGCATCAACGAGCACATTGGCCGGCGTCCGATCGCCGCGTTCGGCAACTCCGACGGCGACCTCGAAATGCTGCAATGGACGACGCTCGGCGCCAGTGGCGCGCGGTTCGGCCTGATCGTCCACCATACCGATGCGGAACGCGAATATGCCTATGACCGCGACTCGCATTTCGGGAAACTCGACGTCGCGCTCGACGCCGCGGCCGTCAACAAGTGGACGGTCGTGGACATGAAGAAGGACTGGAAGCGCATCTTTGCCTTCGACTGACATCCTCTAAGGACCCATAGGTGCCATCTGGATGGCAATAGCCAGTGGACATGGTTACCGGCAAGAGGCACCCAACGCATTCCGGACTAGCACACCGACCATCTTTGTCGCCTGCGGCACCGCGTTCGAGGCGCGGACGTCCGCTGTTAACGCAAGGAGGACATCAGCAGGACGTTGGGCGCCCCCTTGGGCGGCACCACGGTCGGTGGCCAATAGGGTTTGGAACCCTTGGCATCCATATTGACCGTTCCGCCGAACGGCGCGGGCGGGTTTGGGAGATATTTGCCGTCTATCGTCGTCGTGGCGCTGGGTGAGCCCGGCGTTCCCGAGATCTGCTGGGCGAAGGTCGGACCAATTGTGAGAGCCAGAACGGAGGTCGACCATGCCAATGCGCGCATGGCGGGAGTGATGTTCATGGTCAGACTCCCTCGAATTGACTATTCGAAGCTAAACCTGCGAACAGCATGCGCCATACGCTTCAGGATGGCCGCATCGTCATCGACCACAATCACGAAGCGCCATCATGTCCGTGTAGCCCCGGTACGGGGGTGCGCCAAGAGTCTTGGCCGACCGTTGATCCAGATCAATGGAATAGTCCACCGTGAGCACAACGAAGGGTCGTTGTTATAAAGGCGGGCTTTGCCGACGGGCGCTGAGAATGTCCGGTGATGGGGACCGACCGGACGCGGCTGGCCTCGCGGTCGGTTGCTGACGAGGCGACGACGTCTTCTAAAAGCGAACATTTCCGGACTAGTGATCAAAGAAGTCTGCACGATGTCGGACCGTGAACCCATTCTCAAGCCCGTTGCGATCGCAGACCTGCGCCCGACCCAGATGACGGTCGGCATTCGGGAGGTCAAGGAGAAGCGCAAGCGCTGGCGCGACGAGAGCAAAGAGAAAGGAGCCGAGTTCCTGGGCAAGCACATGATCCCGGTCGTGCTTGGCCCGAAGGACCGCCACTACGTCATCGATCATCACCACCTGGCGCGTGCGCTCCATGAAGAAGGGGTCGAAGAGGTATTGGTTACCGTGGTGAAAAACCTCAGGACGCTGGAGCCCGATTCGTTCTGGTTCGTCCTGGACAATCAAAGCTGGATGCATTCGTACGACGACGAGGGCCGTCTGCGCCCTTACAAGGATTTGCCGAAGACCGTGGCCGGGCTTGTTGACGATCCGTTCCGCTCGTTGGCGGGCGAACTGCGGCGCGCCGGCGGGTACGCCAAGGACACGACGCCGTTCAGCGAGTTCTTGTGGGCGGATTTTTTGCGTCGCCGGGTCAAGCGCAAAACCGTAGAGACCCACTTCGAGGCCGCTCTCGAGCAAGCCCTGGAATTGTCCAAAAACGAGGAGGCGAGCTACCTGCCCGGCTGGTGTGGTCCCGTCTTGGAGGATTGAAGGCATGCCTATCCCGCTGGAAAAATCCGCAAGCGCGCCGAAGACCCGAGGAGCCGTGCTGGCCCGGTGCGAGAGGCTAACGGACAGCAGCATCGACTAAAGGAAAGAGCAACTCATGGCGCAAACAGTGGCCGACAGAACACTGAGCCATCTGGATCACGAGCTTGTCGCGTCGCTAAACGACTTCCACGATCCGAACCAAGAGTGGCGCCGCCTCTTCTCGGAGCTGCTCGGAACGTTCTTCCTCGTCCTCGTGGCCGCCGGTGGCGGCATGATGGGGCAGGCCTTTCCCGGCACGATCAGCCGTGCCGCTGCAGTCGTCGCGCCCGGTCTGATGGTGATGGCGATCATCCTCTTCATGGGCAAGGTGTCCGGCGCTCATCTCAATCCCGCGGTCAGTATCGCGTTCTCGGTGCGTGGCGACTTCCCGTGGCGTCGCGTACCGGGATATATCGTCGTGCAGTTGATCGGAGCGACGCTCGCGGCACTGTTCCTGCACGCCGTGATCAACGTGTCGGCCAGCTACGGGTCGAACTATCCCGCGTCGGGATACTCCGCGTCCGATGCGTTCCTGATGGAGGCCGTGCTGACCCTCGGTCTCGTCAGTGTCATTCTCGGCACGGCGTCTGGCGCTCAGAACATCGGGATCATCGGCGCGATCGGCGTCGGCGCGTACATTGCACTCGCCGGGCTGTGGGGGAGCCCTATCTCGGGAGCGTCGATGAACCCAGCGCGCACGTTCGGCCCGAACTTAATCGCGACCGACTTCACGAGCTACTGGGTGTATGTCGCAGGTCCACTCGTGGGCGCAGTTCTCGCAGTGGGTGCAGCATGGGTGCTCCGCGGTGCCGGCGGCGGCCGCGCAGGCTCAGGTGCGGCACAGGGGAGCCTTTTCACCGAAGTCGAGCACCCGGAGAAAGGGTGAGGCGCAGGCATAATGGGTCATGAGCTCTCGCTGTTCGTGGGTACGTTCGCGACTTTGCTCGCGATAATAAATCCGTTCGAGGTCCTGCCGGTCTATCTGAAGATGCTGGAGGGCAAGGACGCCGCCACACATCGCAAGGTGGCATGGAAAGCTTGCCTCTATGCGCTGCTTCTATCTCTCTTTTTCTTGATCTTCGGAACGCTGATCCTACGCTTGTTCGGCGTGCCGCTGAGCATGGTCCGCATCGTCGGCGGGATCATCCTGATGAAGATCGGCTTTGAACTATTTTCACCATCCGCTTCCGGTGGCGTGATTCCGGCCAGCGGCGCGGATCAGAGCGGTAACATAGCTTTCGTGCCGCTTGCGATGCCGCTCATGTGCGGACCAGGCGCTATCGCCACCATCCTCGGCATGACTGCCACGATTAAGCGATCATCAGCGGAACTGGCCTCCTTCGTAGCGATCGTCGTGGCTATTTTCGCGACGATGGTCGTCACCTACCTGTGTCTGGCATATGCCGGGAAACTTTTCGACAAGCTCGGCGCAATGGGGATCGATGCTATCACCCGAATAGTTGGCTTCTTCGTCTCTGCGATGGGCGTTGCGCTGATCTTCGACGGTATCATCGAGGCATTGCAGACGCATGGTGTGACGATTCTGCGTTGAACTAGCTGTTGGTGGCGCCACGCAAATTCCGGGGCGATCTTGACCTCGGATGTATTYTGCCAATCGGAGATTTGTTCTGAACCGAACCGAGTCCGAGGTGGACCGTATTACGCGGCGTCGGGAAGTTGTCCGCCCACAGTACAAAGGACGCGATCATCCACTTCGGACACCGAGACACAAGTCTCGTTGCGCGCCAGGTTGCCGTGTCAATTAACCGGGAACAGCAACGCGACAGTAGTTCGCAGGGACCAGGCCGGAGCGCCAGTCGGACGTATCACGTTGTAATAGGCTTGAATCGATGCGTTGATCGGTTGATCACCCACTCTGAAAACCCGACCGATACCGCCGCCGACCGGCACTGTCCACCGCTCCCCCGACGCCGCGAGCCAATCCGCGGTGATGATGGGTGATGTGTTCAGGTACCAGCCGTGCGCCATGTTGTAGTTGGCGAAGGGCTGGGCAAGGAAGGCGTTGACAGGCGGTCGCAGCGGATTGCCGCCGACCGACCACTGGTTATTGAGCAATACACCGATCACCCAGTGTGGCGGCGTGACCACTAACACGGCCGTTGGGCCGAACAAGAATTTACCGGTCCCGAGGATGGGATCGTTTGCGGACGGAACGGTGAAGACTGGTCCCACGCCCCAGATCAGCGGTCCGGGGTGCACGGGGGACACAAACAACGATTGAGTAATGTCGCCAATCCCGTTGGTGTTGCTGTCGAAGAACGGACTCGGCTGGCTCACCAACGGAATGATGGTACGTGAGATCACGTTCCAGTCTTCGTTTAAATGCATGGGCACGACGGGTTGAATGTTGAGTACTTCCTGGGTGCGATTGAATGGTCCGGTATTGAAATTGGTGTTGCTCTGAAACGRCACGCTGACCAAATCCGCGATCGGGTTTTGTGATTTCTTCTGTAGATCTTCGTCGTCTGAAGGCTCGTGGGAATGCTTCGGCGCCTCGACCTCCGCGGGAAGGCCGCTTTCGAATTTATAATTGATGCCAGCTTTGACCATTTGAAGGTCGCGGTTCAAAGCGACCGAGGGGACGGTGGGAGAACGCCAGTTCGATAGCCCAAGATAATCGTATTCGAGTTTGACGGTCCAATGCGACTTGAAGCCGTATTCGATGCCAGCGCCCGCCAACCAGCCGGTGTTCGTGCTGGTCCCGTTCCAAGCGGCGCCGGGGAGGTTCAAAGTAGCGCTGCTGTTGACCCAGCCGCCGCCAAGCTTGGCGAATACGAGCCATCGATCATCCACGAGGCCGACACGGCCCGCCACGGTGCCGATCCAGTGCTGGTCTACAAAGGCTAATGTCGGAGCAGGAAAGACCGGATGACCGAAGCCGGCTCCATCGAACTCACCTTCGACACCAAACAGAAAGTGGCCGGCCTGGAAGTTATAGCCCGCCTGCACGCCTCCAACGAATTCGGTCAGGCCGCCATACAGATTGTTGCCGGGAATGTTCAGGCTGCCGTTGGACCATCCCCCACCGAAGTTGGCACCAACATAAAACCCTCCCCAATTATACAAAGGTGCCGCGATTGGTGCTTTGTATATCGGAGCTTTGACGGGCAGGTCGGACGCAAGAGCGGGTCCGCTCAACAATCCTGCCGCGATGCAAATGAGGAAAACTCTCTGCACTGTCGCCTCCTCAAGGTCGGCCACAACTCGCAAACATATGGCCAAGAAGGTCTCTGACCAATCAACTTGTTTGATCTGCATCAAGCCTAGCTTGCTATGTCGATGCAGGTGACATTTCGGTCACAACGAAATTGAGGATCTTCGTGCCGCTTCGTGTTCTTTAAGTGAACATTGTTGTCTGACTTTGCGATCGTCTCCTGTTTGAGAACGCGCTGGGCGATCTGGCAGTGAAGCATTGGAATTTGTGCCCATGGCGGTCATCAGCACCGCAATAGAAGTTTCGGCTAACGAGGAGGTTGCTGCGTAGCCGGCTTCCCCACGCTTTGGCCGTACAGGGCCTTGGCGTAATCGCTTCTGGCGTGAGCATCGACGGTATCCTCGAATGGGCCAGCGGCCACAGGTGCGGCGAAGACTGACGCTAGAACGACGCCGACGAGCGTGAGTTTGAGGTTCATCGTCTGGCAACTTTGCTCTTGGTCACACTCGATTACCATAAGCAGTCGTGAGGCTTATGCGACCTAACAACGGCTGGCATCGCGTTGCAGCAAGAGACGCCGGCGAACGGTAACGCGAGCTTGCTTTTTTTCTCACTCGTTGGTGGGGGTCCGAAAATAGAATCAGTGGCACAAACTGCATACTCAACAATTCCAGCTGAGAGGGTTGCAGTAGGTCCGCCGTGGCGCCCGATCGGACTTGGGTTACCGAATGTGGCTCTTTGGTCGCAGCATTGATCTTTCTTGCGATAGATCTATCCCCGTTGAATTTTGCATGATGAGCCCCGATCGCCTCGGGGGTACGCTGTCGCCGGATTGTATTCGGAGGTAACACATCTTACGAGGCGCGACATGACAGTGAGCATTGCACTGGCGGCGGGGCAGAGTGAGCGATCGAAATCAGCACGTCGACGCAGACTTGGGGTTGCTGCATTCGTCTTGACGTCCGCGATTATGGGTTTTTCCCATTGCGCGTTGGCCGATGAAGGCGGCGTCAGCTTCTGGGTCCCCGGTTTTTTTGGAAGCTTGGCGGCTACACCGCTGCAGCCGGGTTGGTCGCTGACGAATATCTACTATCACACCTCCGTATCCGCCGGCGCCGACGTCGCGCGTGCGCGTGAATTCACGCTCAATAGGGTTCCGGTCAACGGCACCCTCAATGCAAATCTGAATTTGAACGTCAACGCCACGGGCGATCTTGGCTTTGTGCTCCCGACCTATGTATTCGCGACGCCGGTGCTCGGCGGTCAGGCGTCGGTGTCCCTCCTGGGAGCCTATGGTGTCGTCGGCACCAGCTTGGCGGGGACTTTGTCCGGTGTGATCTCGGCGCCGCCGCTCGCCGCTGTTCCCTTCGCGCGGTCCGACACCATCAGCGACACCACATGGGGCTTTGGGGATGTGGCGCCGGTATTCCAATTGCGCTGGAACGCCGGCGTCCACAACTACATGACCTATATCATGGGCGACATCCCGGTTGGCGCTTACCAATCCACGCGCCTGTCGAATATAGGCATCGGACACGGCGCGATCGACGCCGGCGGCGGCTACACCTATTTCAATCCGCAGACCGGCCACGAATTCTCCGGCGTGCTCGGCTTCACCTACAATTTCAAGAACACTGCAACGCAGTATCAGAATGGCGTCGACATGCACTTCGACTGGGGTGCATCGCAATTCCTGTCGAAGCAGGTCATGGTTGGCCTCGTGGGGTATGTCTATAAGGAGCTCGGCTGCGACAGCGGTTCAGGCGACCGCGTCGGCTGCTTTCGGTCGCAGGTGGTCGGCATCGGCCCCCAGATTGGATTCCTGTTTCCGGTCGGCGACATGCAGGGCTATCTCAATTTAAAGGCTTACGGTGAGTTCGCTGCGGAAAACCGGCCATCAGGCTGGAATACCTGGGTCACCTTCTCTATCTCGCCGCCCGCGCCCGGAGCACCTCCGACGACAAAGCCCATCGTTAGAAAATTCTAGCAGCTATCAAGCTGCGGCTGTCAGTTTGCTGATCATTCTTTGCAACACGCGGGCAACCGGTGGCACCTGGTCCCCGTCGAAGCTCGTTCCGGTGACCACCACCGAGGCCGTAGTGCCGGCGCGTAGCAGGCGTCGCCTTCGCGCGCGATTCCTTTGCGATCTCGCCCGCCGCGCCTGAAAGTACCGTCACGCCGACCCGGCACATGGTGACAAAGCAAGGCACGCGCCCTTGACCCCCGCCTTCGGGGAAGGGCGGCACGTAGCCAGGTTGCGATCCGACCGCTAATTCACCGTCAGCTTCACGCCGAGCCGCCCCGCAAGCTCCTGCACGAACTGCCAGGCAACGCGGCCCGAGCGGGAGCCGCGCGTGGTCGACCATTCCAGCGCCTCGCGCTCCAGCGCCTCGTCGTCGACCTCAATGCCGAAATGGCTGCAATAGCCCCGCACCATGGCGAGATATTCGTCCTGGCTGCAGCGGTGGAAGCCSAGCCACAATCCGAAGCGATCCGACAACGAGACCTTCTCCTCGACCGCTTCGCCGGGATTGATCGCGGTCGAACGCTCGTTCTCGATCATCTCGCGCGCCAGCAGATGGCGGCGGTTGGAAGTGGCGTAGAGGATGACGTTCTCGGGCCGGCCCTCGATGCCGCCTTCGAGCACGGCCTTGAGCGACTTGTAGGACGCATCATTGCCGTCGAAGGAGAGGTCGTCGCAGAACACGATGAAGTAGAAGGACGAGGCGCGCAGCTGCTCCATCAGCGCGGGCAGGCTCTCGATGTCCTCGCGATGGATCTCGATCAGCTTCAGCTTATCGGCGGCCTTGCGCTCCGCGTTGATGCTGGCATGCGCCGCCTTCACGAGCGACGACTTGCCCATGCCGCGCGCGCCCCAGAGCAGGGCATTGTTGGCCGGCAGGCCGTTGGCGAAACGCTCGGTGTTCTCCATCAGGATGTCGCGCATCCGGTCGACGCCCTTCAGCAGGAACAGCTCGACGCGGCTGACCCGCGGCACCGCAGCGAGGCGGCCGTCGGGGTGCCAGACATAGGCGTCCGCCCGCTCGAACGATTCGCGTTCGACGGCCGGCTTGCCCTGGGCGGCGAGGTGCGCCGCGATCGTCTCCAGCGCGCGGACGATACGATCCTGGGAGAGGTCCGGAGCTGCCTTATCGACTGCCTTGGGGGGGGCCTTGGGACGTTTTGCCGCGACGCGGGCAGGCGTCCTGGCAGGGGTGCGGGGGCCTTTGCCGGCCGGGCTTTTGCTTGGTTTTTTGGGCATGTCCGAAGTTCCTGAGAATGCAGCCTTATCGGGCCTGAGGGCGCGCCGCAAGGTGGCCAATTCGACGGTCTGGCAGCGTTGCAATTGGGGCAATGGCCGCTATAGTCCGCGCGAATTTGACCGAACCGGTCGCCTTTGAGGGCCTGACCGGTTTTCCCCCGTTTCCACGAGGATCGTCCGAATGTTCATTACCCCTGCGTATGCCCAGGCCGCGGGCGCCGGCGACACCAACAGCATGTTGATGTCGCTGCTGCCGTTCGCCCTGATCTTCGTGATCATGTACTTCCTGATTCTGCGCCCGCAGCAGAAGAAGGTGCGCGACCATGCCGACCTCGTGAAGAACATCCGCCGCGGCGACACCGTCGTGACCTCGGGCGGCCTCGTCGGCAAGGTCACCAAGGTCGTCGACGACGACCAGATCGAGTTCGAGATTTCCGACGGCGTGCGCGTGCGGCAGATGCGCCAGATGATCTCGGGGGTGCGCGCGAAGGGCGAGCCGGCCAAGGAATCCAAGGATAGCAAGGAAGCCGCCAAGGACGACGCCGCGTCGAAGTGAGCGCTTCCGCGAGCATCCCAATCTCCTGATCTGACAGGTCCAGTCGATGTTGTATTTCACGCGGTGGAAGGCGCTCGGGATTATCCTGACGGCGCTGATCGTGTGCCTCTGCGCGGTGCCGAACTTCTTCCCCGAAGCGCAGGTCAAGACCTGGCCCGCCTGGGCGCAGCGCCGGCTCGTGCTCGGCCTCGATCTCCAGGGCGGCTCCTATCTGCTGCTCGAGGTCGATTCCAGCTATGTGAAGAAGGAGAGGCTGGACCAGGTCCGCGACGACGTCCGCCGGACCCTGCGCGATGCCAAGATCGGATTCACCGGCGGCGTGACCGTGCGCAACGACGCGGCCGAGGTTCGCATCACCAAGGAATCCGACGTGCAGCCGGCGCTCGCCAAGCTTCGCGAGCTGTCCCAACCACTGGGCGGACTGATGGGATCCAGCGGTCAGCGCGACCTTGAGGTGACCGATGCCGGCGGCGGCGTGATCCGCCTGGCGATTCCGCAGGCTGCGATGCTCGACCGCATGCGCAAGACCATCGAGCAGTCGATTCAGATCGTCGAGCGCCGCGTCAACGAGCTCGGCACCGTCGAGCCCGTCATCCAGCGCCAGGGCAACGACCGCATCCTGGTGCAGGTTCCCGGTCTTCAGGATCCGACCCGCCTGAAGGAATTGCTCGGCAAGACCGCGAAGATGGAATTCCGCATGGTCGATGCGTCCGTGCCGCCGGATCAGGCGCAGCAGGGACGGTTGCCGCCGGAATCCGAACTGCTGATGAGCGCCTCGCCGCCGCCCACGCCCTATGTGGTCAAGAAGCAGGTGCTGGTCGCCGGTGGCGACCTGACCGACGCCCAGGCGAGCTTCGACCAGCGGACGGGTGAGCCGGTCGTCAGCTTTAAGTTCAACACCTCGGGCGCGCGCAAATTCGCGCAGGCCACGCAGGAAAACGTCGGGCTGCCCTTCGCGATCGTGCTCGACAACAAGGTGATCTCGGCGCCCGTCATCCGCGAGCCCATCACCGGCGGCCAGGGCCAGATCTCCGGCAATTTCACGGTGCAATCGGCCAACGATCTCGCGATCCTGTTGCGCGCCGGCGCGCTGCCGGCGCCGCTCACGGTGGTCGAGGAACGCACCGTCGGTCCGGGCCTCGGCCAGGATTCGATCGAGAAGGGCGAGCTTGCGGCCTATGTCGGCTCGATCCTGGTCATCATCTTCATGCTGCTGACCTACCGGCTGTTCGGGGTGTTCGCGAACATCGCGGTGGCGATCAACGTCGCCATGATCTTCGGCCTGCTGTCGCTGCTCAACGCCACGCTGACGCTGCCCGGCATCGCCGGCATCGTGCTCACCGTCGGCATCGCGGTCGACTCCAACGTGCTGATCTACGAGCGCATCCGTGAGGAGCTGCGCGGTGGCCGCAATGCGATTTCGGCGATCGACGCCGGATTCAAGCGGGCGCTTGCGACCATCCTCGATTCCAACATCACCACCTTCATTGCCGCTGCCGTGCTGTTCTACATCGGCACCGGCCCGGTGCGCGGCTTTGCCGTGACGCTTGGCATCGGCATCATCACCACGGTGTTCACCGCCTTCACGCTGACCCGGCTGATCGTAGCCTGGTGGGTGCGGTGGAAGCGGCCGCAGAGCGTGCCGATCTAGGAGCTAAGACCGTGACTCACTACGTTCTCATCGGCCTTGGCATTCTCATTGCCGTTCTCACCGTGGTCGCAGCGCTCGGGCTGCTGCCGTCGCTGCGCATCGTCCCGGACGATACGCATTTCGACTTCACGCGCTTCCGCCGGATCAGCTTCCCGATCTCGGCGGCGCTGTCGATCGTCGCGATCACGCTGTTCTTCACCCATGGCCTGAATTTCGGCATCGACTTCCGCGGCGGCACGCTGCTGGAAGTGCAGGCCAAGTCCGGCGCCGCCGACATCGCCGCGATGCGCACGACGCTCGATGCCTTGCATCTCGGCGAAGTCCAGTTGCAGCAGTTCGGCGGCCCCGAGAACGTCCTGATCCGCGTCGCGGAGCAGCCGGGCGGCGACGCCGCCCAGCAGGAAGCCGTGCAGAAGGTGCGCGGCGCGCTCGGCGATTCCGTCGAATATCGCCGCGTCGAGGTCGTTGGACCGCGCGTGTCCGGCGAGCTGCTGGCCTACGGCATGCTCGGCCTGATGCTCGCGATCGTCTCGATCCTGATCTACCTCTGGTTCCGCTTCGAATGGCAGTTCGCGCTGGGCGCCATGATCGCCAACGTGCACGACATCGTGCTGACGATCGGCTTCATGTCGATCAGCCAGGTCGATTTCGACCTGACCAGCATCGCGGCCCTTCTGACCATTCTGGGCTATTCGCTCAACGACACCGTCGTCATCTACGACCGTATCCGCGAAATGCTACGCCGCTACAAGAAGATGCCGATGCCGCAGCTGCTCAACGAGTCGATCAATTCGACCCTGTCGCGCTCGATCATCACCCACTTCACCGTGACGCTGGCGCTGCTGGCTCTGCTGCTGTTCGGCGGCCATGCCATCCACAGCTTCACCGCGGTGATGATGTTCGGCGTGGTGCTGGTCGGCACCTATACCTCGATCTTCATCGCGGCCCCGATCCTGATCTATCTCGGCGTCGGCGAGCATCGCGAAGATGCGCCCGATACGGCTACGCCGGCGAAGAAAAACAAGGCATGATCCGAACCGCATGCCCTCGCAGCCGTTTGCGAGGGCAGTAAGCTCATTCGGACGAAGCACATGGCCGGCGATCCCAACGCACCGCATTTTCCCCGCTCGGCGCCGATCGAAGCCTATGGCAAGGGCGGCTTCGCCTTTGCCGGCATGTCGCATCGTGGATCGCTGCTCTGCCTGCCCGACGCGATCTGGGCCTGGGACGTGACGGACCCGACGAAGATCGACCGCTATTCGCTGGATCGCGTCTTCACGGCGGCCAACAGCATCGACACGCTTCTGATCGGCACCGGAACCGGCGTTTGGCTGCCACCGCCGGACCTGCGGCAGGCGCTGAAGGCGGTGAGGGTGGTGCTGGATACGATGCAGACCGGTCCTGCCGTGCGTACCTACAACATCATGATCGGCGAGCGGCGCCGCGTCGCGGCCGCGCTGATCGCCGTGCCATGAGCAGCGCTGCGCCTCCGCCCGATTCCGTCGCCTTCTGCGCCGGCCTCGTGCGCAGCCATGACTTTCCGCGCTATGCCGCCACGCTGTTTGCGCCGGCCGCCGAGCGCCAGGCGCTGCTGGCGCTCTATGCCTTCAATGTCGAGATCGTCCGCGTCCGCGACCAGGTGAGCCAGCCCTTGCCCGGCGAAATCCGCCTGCAATGGTGGACCGACATGCTGTCGGGCCACGTCCACGGCAGCGCCGAGGGCAACCCGGTGGCGGCGGAGCTATTGCGTGCGATCAGCGATTTCGACCTGCCGGTCGAGCCGTTGTCGCTGCTCGCCGACGAGCATCAGTTCGATCTCTACAACGATCCGATGCCGACCATGGCGGCTCTGGAGGGCTATCTGGACGCGACCTGTTCGACGTTGTTTGCCCTCGCGGCGCGGGTCATGGTGCCACCTTCGGAGGCGGCCGAGCATGTCGCAAGGCATGCCGGGCTCGCCCAGGGCATCGCGCAGGTGATTGCGAATCTGCCGCGCGACTCGGCGCACCGGCAACTGTTCCTGCCGCAGCAGCTGCTGGCGGCCCATGGCTGCCAGATGGAGGACGTGTTCGCCGGCAAGGAGACGCCAAATCTGCATGCGGTGCTGGGCCAGCTCGTGGACGAAGCCGAGCAGCATTTGACGACGGCCTTGTCGTTGTTGCCGGAGGTGCCGGCGCCGGCACGGCCAGCGTTTCTGCTGCTGAGCCAGGTGCGGGGTGACCTCAAGCGCCTGTCGCAACCCGGGCGCAATCCGTTTGCGCCGCAGCCCCCGTCGCGGCTGCGCACGCTATGGACGCTGTGGCGGGCTTCACGTTCCCGGGAATTTACCAAATAGCGGCCGGCTTATCGCCTCAAACGGCCAAATGCTCTATGCTGTCCTATGGCTGAGTTGTCCCAAAACACGTCCCCCGATCTCAGTGGCTTGCCGGTCGCTCTGGGCGACATTCATGCTGCCGCAGACACCATCCGCGGCGCCGTCGTCGAGACGCCGTGCAGCTACAGCCGCACGCTGAGCAACATCTGCGGCTGCGACATCTGGCTGAAATTCGAAAACCTCCAGTTCACCTCCTCGTTCAAGGAGCGGGGTGCGCTCAACCGGCTCACCGCGCTGACGCCGGAGGAGCGTGCGCGCGGTGTCATCGCGATGTCGGCGGGCAACCACGCGCAGGGCGTCGCCTATCACGCCAAGCGGCTCGGCATTCCCGCCACCATCGTCATGCCGGTCGGCACGCCCATGGTGAAGGTCGAGAACACCAAGCACCACGGCGCCGAGGTGGTGGTGACGGGCGCAACGCTGGAAGAGGCGGCCGCCTATGCGCGCAGCCATGGCGAGGCCCGCGGCATGATCTTCGTCCACCCCTACGACGACCCGCTCGTCATCGCGGGGCAGGGCACTGTCGGGCTCGAGATGCTGAAGGCGGTGCCGGAGCTCGATACGCTGGTGGTCCCGATCGGCGGCGGTGGCCTGATCAGCGGCATCGGCATTGCCGCGAAATCGATCAAGCCGACGGTGCGGATTCTTGGCGTCGAGGCCTGGCTCTACCCCTCGATGTACAACGCCATCCATGACGGCAATCTGCCCGTGCGCGGCGACACGCTCGCCGAAGGCATCGCGGTGAAATCGCCGGGCAAGATCACGACCGAGATCGTCCGCCGCCTCGTCGACGACATCGCGCTGGTGAACGAAGCCGAGCTCGAGCGAGCGGTCGCGACCCTGATCTCGATCGAGAAGACGGTCGTCGAGGGCGCCGGCGCCGCCGGGCTTGCCGCGCTGATGTCCGATACGTCCCGCTTTGCCGGCCAGAAGGTCGGCCTCGTCCTGAGCGGCGGCAACATCGACACGCGGCTGATCGCCTCCGTCCTGACGCGTGAGCTGGCGCGCGAGGGTCGGCTGACCCAGCTGTCGCTCGATATCCCCGATAGACCCGGACAATTGGCTGCCGTCGCCTCACTGCTGGCCGAGGCCGGTGCCAACATCATCGAGGTCTCGCATCAGCGGACCTTCTCCGACCTGCCGGCCAAGGCGACGCTGCTTCAGCTCGTCATCGAGACCCGCGACAGCGCGCATCTGGACGAGGTCATGGCCAAGCTCGGCGCATCCGGATTGAGCGCGCGCTGTACCTGAGTGGCGCGCCACTATCGCGGCGCCAAACCCGCGAGGTGGCCGATCAGCCGGTCGATCTCGGCTTCCGTATTGTAGTAATGCGGGGAGGCCCGCACGACCGGCGGCAGCGAGCGGATCTCGGCATCGATACGGGTGCTCCCCGGATCTGAAGCGCCGATGGTGATGCCCGCCGCAGCGGCGCTGCTGACGATGGCGTCCGCCCCATACCCATCCAGCGTGAAGCTGACGATGGCGCCCGGTGCGCGTCCGAGGTCGCGAATGGTCACGCCGCGAACCGAGGCGAGGCCGCCGCGAAGACGGTCCGCAAGCAGACGGCAGCGCTGCTCGATGGGGCCGAGGCCGATCGCGAGGGCATAATCGATGGCAGTGCCGAGACCGAGACGTGCCGCGTAATTGTTCTCCCATGTCTCGAAACGGCGGGCATCGTCACGGAGCCGATATTCACCTCGCGAGACCCAGGGCGCGGCGAAGTGATCGATCATCGGCGGCTCGAGCCGTTGCAACATCTCGCGGCGGGCGTAGAGAAAGCCCGTGCCGCGCGGGCCGCGGAGGAATTTGCGCCCCGTCGCCGACAGCATGTCACAGCCGATGGCTTCGACGTCGACCGTCATCTGGCCGACCGCCTGGCAGGCGTCGAGCAGATAGGGAATCCCGTGCGCCCGCGCGATCTTGCCGATCGCCGCCGCGGGATTGACCAATCCGCCATTGGTCGGAACCCAGGTGATGGCGATCAGCTTCACGCGCTCGTCGATCATGCGCTCGAGCGCGTGGACGTCGAGCTCGCCGCTGGCATCGCTCGGCACGACATCGATGATCGCGCCCGTGCGCCTTGCGACCTGAAGAAACGCGACGTAGTTGGCAGCGTATTCCGCTTCGGCGGTCAGGATCCGGTCGCCCTGGCGGAACGGAAGCGCGTAGAACGCCATCTGCCAGGCAATTGTCGCGTTCTCCATGAGAGCGATCTCATCGGGGGCGGCATTCAGCAGGTGCGCTACGGAGCCATAGACCGCATCGAGCCGATCGGACTCGCGGTCGGCAGCGGCATAACCTCCGATCTCGCTCTCCAGGTCGATGTGGTCCTTCATTGCCGCGACGACGGCAGTTGGCATGAGGGCCGCGCCGGCATTGTGGAGATAAGCGAGGCGGGAGGCGGCCGGGGTGTCGGAACGTATCCGGTCGATGTCGATCAATGCTGGTCTCCGCCTCTGCCGTCCCGATCCCATGAATTAGGCGCGTTGACGAGCGCGAGCAAGCTTATGTGCTGCTTGGAACAAAATGGCGGATTATTGCCTCGTCTTGGTATCGGATTCCAAATCGGCGGCCTTTCTCCCCGGATTTTGAGAAACCCGGTGACTCCGGACGTTATATCTTCCCGGATCGGGAAACAGACCATGCAAGAGAAGACGCAATCCCGCTCAATGACCGGGACGCCCAGGACCAACATCACCCGACGGATCGACCTCACGACCCTCAGGCTGTTCATCGCCATCTGTGAGGAGGGCAATTTGACGCGCGCCTCGCAGCGCGAGGCGATCGCGCCCTCTGCTGTCAGCAAGCGCATGCATGATCTCGAGGAGGTGCTCGAGGTCGCGCTGTTCGAGCGGCATCCGAACGGCATGGCGCTGACGCCGGCCGGTGAATCGCTGCTGCATCATGCGCGCGTGACGCTGCTCAACGTCGAGAAGATCGCCGTCGACATGGCCGAGCATGCGCGCGGCGTGCGCGGGCATGTGCGGATGCTGGCCAATCTGTCGTCGATCGTCGAATTCCTTCCCGACGATCTGCCCGGCTTCTTTCGCTCCCACGAGCTGGTGCGGCTCGATCTGCAGGAGCGCCCCAGCGCCGATGTCGTTCGCGGCGTCGAGGAGGGCGTGGCCGAAATCGGCATCTGCTCGGCAGACGTGTCGACGCGCGGGCTGGAGCGGTTCTCCTATCGGCGGGACCGCCTCGTTATCGTGGTGCGATCCGATCATCCGCTTGCGTCGGCAAGAGACGTTTCGTTCGCCGACACACTCGACTACGACCATGTCGGCCTGTTTGCGACCAGCTCGATCTATCTGCGCTCGCAATACACCGCGCAGCAGATCGGCAAGTCGATCCGGTTGCGGGTCCACGTCCCGGGTTTTGATGCGGTCTGCCGGATGGTGCAGGCCGGCATGGGTATCGGCCTCATTCCCGACCGAGCGTTCGAGGTCCTCAGTCACGGCATGAACCTGACGGCCGTCGAGTTGAGCGACGACTGGGCTGATCGCGAACTGGTGCTGGTGGCCAGGGATCCCGCGGGATTGTCGGCGACGAGCCAGTTGATGCTCGATCATCTGCGATTGCCCGGAACCAAGCCTCACTGATGGCGCCCTTCGTGTCGTTCGTCATCCGCGAACGCGTGTTCATCAAAGGATATTGGACTTAGGGCCCTGCGCTCGGCGACACCACGATCAAAGACGATCGAGGAGCGCCAGACGTGGACGGACCATTATCCGGAATACGAGTCGTCGAACTCGGAACTTTGATCGCGGCGCCATTTGCCGCGCGGCTCTTTGCTGAGTTCGGCGCCGAGGTCATCAAGATCGAGCAACCTGGCAGTGGCGATCCCCTGCGCAGATGGCGCAAGCTGCATCAGGGCACCTCGCTCTGGTGGTACCTGCAATCCCGCAACAAGAAATCAATCGCGATCGATCTGAAATCACCTGATGGACGCGATGTCGCACTGCGTCTGGCCGCGCAAGCCGATGTCGTGATCGAGAATTTCAAGCCAGGGAGCCTCGAGAAGCTCGGCCTCGGCTGGGACGTGCTCTCTAAGCTCAATCCAGACCTGACACTGGTCCGCATCTCCGGCTACGGGCAGACCGGCCCTTATCGCGACCGCTCCGGGTTCGGCGCGATCGGCGAAGCTATGGGCGGGCTGCGCTTCACTACCGGCGATCCCGATAGCCCGCCCGCCCGGGTCGGCATCAGCATCGGCGACAGCCTCGCGTCGCTTCATGGCGTGATCGGTGCGCTGATGTCGCTGCTTCGTGTCAAGACGGGGCAGGGGCGAGGGCAGGTGGTCGACGTCTCGCTCTACGAGAGCGTGTTCAACCTGATGGAGAGTCTCGTCCCTGAATATGACCTCATGGGTCATGTCAGGACCCGCACCGGCGGCGCCCTGCCGGGCATCAGTCCTTCCAATACATATCCCAGCTCCGACGGGCGCCATGTCGTGATCGCCGGCAACAGCGACGCGATCTTCAAGCGCTTGATGCTGGTCATCGGGCGGCCGGACCTTGCCGACGATCCAGCATTCGCAAGCAATGACGGGCGCGTCCGCGGCAACGCCTTGCTCGATGCTGCCATCGCTGCATGGACCTCGGAGCGAACGATGGACGAGATCCTTGCACGCCTCGATGCGGCCGACGTTCCTGCGGGCCGGATCTATTCCGTCGCCGATATTGTCGACGATCCCCATTACGCTGCCCGCGAGATGATCCTGCCGACCGAGCTGCCGGGCGATGTCACCGTGAAGATGCCGGGCATCGCGCCAAAGCTCTCCGACACCCCGGGCGCCGTCAAATGGCCTGGCCCGACGCTGGGACAGCACACCGACGAGGTGCTCGCGGGCCTCGGCTTGCAGGCAGGCGATATCGCGCAGCTGCGCCGGAGCGGAGCGGTGCAATGACGGCAACGCCACCGGACATCCTGATCCAGGAGGTCGCTCCGCGCGACGGCCTTCAGATCGAAGCGAAATGGGTCGAAACCGGCGAAAAAATCCGGCTGATCAATTCACTCTCTGCGATCGGCTTCGGCCGCATTGAGGTCTCGTCGTTCGTGTCACCGGCGGCCGTGCCGTCGCTGCGCGACGCCACGGACGTCTTCGCCGGCATCGAGCGGCGGCCCGGCACGATCTACACGGCGCTGATCCCGAACCGGAAGGGCTCTGAGCTGGCGCTGGCCGCACGTGCCGACGAGCTCAATTTCGTGATGTCGGCGAGCGAGACGCACAACCGCGCCAACATGAACATGACGCATGCGGTGTCGCTGGCGTCGCTCAGCGAGATCGTGAAGCCGGCCCATGCAGGCGGCGCGTTGGTCAACGCGACGGTTGCGACTGCGTTCGGCTGTCCGTTCGAAGGCCTGCAGCCATTCGAGAAGGTGCTCGATATCGTCAAGCGCTATCTCGATCTCGGGGTCGATGGCGTCACGCTCGCCGATACCACGGGCATGGCCAATCCCAATCAGGTCTCGCGGCTGGTTGCCGAGGTCTTGATGCTGGTCCCTGCGGACATGCTCACGCTTCACTTCCACAACACGCGCGGTCTCGGGCTGGTTAACGTCCTCGCGGCCTATGACACCGGCGCGCGCCGCTTTGACGCCGCGCTGGGCGGCCTCGGCGGATGTCCATTTGCGCCGGGGGCCACCGGCAATGTCTGTACCGAAGATCTCGTCAATCTCTGCCACGAGACGGGCTTGCGAACCGGTCTCGACCTGCAGCGTTTGATCGATCTCTCGTTCCGATTGCCTGGACTGGTCGGACATGAGGTGCCGGGACAGGTCGCCAAGGCCGGCCGTCCCCTCGATCTGCATCCCACACCCGAGCGGCTGCGACGCTCGGGCTGATCGACCGCTATCAAAATTCAAAACACATTGGAGGAAACCATGACGATTGCCACGGCGGCGACTGCCGACCTCGATACTGGACTCACAGAGCATCAGGTCATCAAGAAGATTGCGTGGCGGCTGATGCCGCTGATCATTGTCTGCTACTTCTTTGCGTTCTTCGACCGCGTCAACATCAGCTTCGCCAAGGCTGCGCTGCAGGCCGATCTCGGCCTCAGCAACACCGCCTACGGATTTGGCGCCAGCCTGTTCGTCGTTGGTTACGTCTTGCTGGAAGTGCCGAGCAACATGCTGCTCTATCGCTTCGGCGCGCGGCGCTGGATCGCCCGCATCATGATTTCCTGGGGGCTGGCGACGGCGGCGATGGTCTTCGTTCATAGCGAGTGGCAGTTCTATGCGCTGCGCTTCGTGATCGGCGCCATGGAGGCGGGATTTGCGCCTGGCATTCTGTATTACCTGACACTCTGGTTTCCAAAATCGCATCGCGGCCGCATGACGTCGGTGTTCTTTCTCGCCACTGCATTCTCGGGGATCATCGGCGCGCCGATCTCGGGTCTCGTCCTCAATTACCTGAACGGGCTGCACGGTCTGGCCGGTTGGCAATGGCTGTTTCTGGCCGGCGGCATTCCCTGCGTTGCGCTTGGTTTCGTCGTGCTGCTGCGCTTCGACGACGGGATCGAGCACGCCGAATGGTTGAGCGACGACGAGCGCCGGTTGATCTCGGTTCAGCTGGACCGCCAGAAGAACGAGATCGGCGAGCATTCGGCATGGCGCTCGCTGCTCATGCCCGGCGTGCTGCTGCTCGGATTCATCTACTTCCTGATCCAGATCGCTTCCTACGGCCTCAATTTCTGGGCGCCTGACCTGATCAAAGCGGCCGGCGGAGGCAGTGCAGCCGCGATCGGCTTCCTGACCGCCGTTCCCTACATCTGCGGCGCCATCTGCATGATTATCGTGGGGCGATTGTCGGATGCATCGGGCGAGCGCCCGAAATTCGTCGCGAGCCTGGTTCTGGTCGCAGCGGTGGGCTTTTTCGCCTCAGGCGTATTCGACAGGAACGTCGTCACGCTGGTTGGCGCGCTCGCCATTCTTGGTGCCGGCGTGGTTGCGGCCATTCCGACATTCTGGACGCTGCCTCCGAAAATTCTCACCGGCGCGGGGGCGGCGAGCGGGATCGCGCTCATCAACACGCTGGGGCAGGTCGGTGGCATCGTCAGCMCGGTCATGGTCGGCTCGGTCAAGGATTGGACTGGCAGCACGACACCGGCGCTCTATGTCATCGGCGGCTTGTGCGTACTCTGTGCGTTGTTGCTGCTGACGGTGCTTCCGCGTGACCTGAAAGCCAGGGACGTGGCGGAACCCCGGGTCGCATAGGCCGCGGCATTGGCGCGCCTTGGTCAGGCGCATTCAAGAGGGTATCTAGGCGAAAGACATCACACCGCCGTCCATTCTCAATGGATGGCGGTGTGATGGCCTGGAACCGAAGGGGACGCGCAATGGCGAAAAACACGATCTGCCTCTGGTACGACAACGACGCCGAGGCGGCTGCCCGCTTCTATGCCGAGACGTTCCCCGACAGCGCAGTGAGCGCCATCCACCGCGCGCCCAGCGACTACCCGTCGGGCAAGGCTGGCGACGTGCTCACCGTCGAGTTCACCGTGGCCGGTGTTGCCTGTCTCGGCCTCAACGGCGGTCCGATCTTCAAGCACAACGAGGCCTTCTCGTTCCAGATCGCCACCGACGATCAGGAGGAGACCGACCGCTATTGGAACGCCATCATCGGCAATGGCGGGCAGGAGAGCGCCTGCGGCTGGTGCAAGGACAGATGGGGCCTCTCCTGGCAGATCACGCCGCGGGGGTTGACGGAGGCACTGGCGGCCGGCGGTGCCGAGGCAAAGCGCGCCTTCGATGCGATGATGGGGATGACGAAGATCGATGTCGCCGCGATCGAGGCCGCGCGCCACGGCTGAAATTATCTCGTCTCAGATACAGAGGCCGAGCAGCTTGATGTGGCAGCCGCTGGATTTCGGTTTGCTGGCGGGCGCGGCCTCGCGCTTCACGGCAACCAGCGGCTCCTCGTCCTTCTTGCCTTTACCTTTGCCCTTCGGCTCGTAGTCGCCCGCGATCACCATGGCCCAATAGGTTCGCTTGCCGCTGGCATTCTTGGCGCTGGCGATACCGACGCGGGAGGCGTTGTGCAGCAGCAGGTTCTTGCGATGCCCGGACGAGTCGATCCACTGTCCCAGCGTCTTCTCGAAATTGTCGTAGCCATAGGCGATGTTCTCGGCCGCGCGGCCCGCGCCGGCCGGTGCGACGCGCCGGTTGAACGGGCCGAGCGCGTCGTGGCTGAGGTCGTCCTTCGCCGCCATCGCGCGGGCCTGGTCCATGGCAATGCGGTCGAGGGTTGAATCGCGGACGACGCGGACCTCGCCGTTCTTGAGGCGAAAGCCGGAGATCAGCTCGGCCGGGGATTCGGCCATCGCGGGTGCAGCTGCAAGCAGCAGAAGGCCAGCGATCACGCCGCCAACCACACGATGCATCATCATCCCCCGAATGCCCATGACCCGCCGCCCGATTGATCCGATCGGTTCTCTATCGCCAATGTGGACGCTTCAAGGCGCGCGCAGCCCGTCAGCTCGCCGGCAGGTCCGCCTCGAAATTGAAGCGGTCGCGCAGGTTTTTCCGTTGTTCCAGGATGTCCTTGAGGAAGGCGCGGTCCTGGTCGTTCTTCATCATCGGCTCGATCAGGTCGAGCTGGTTCATGGCGACCAGTTGCAGGATCTCGGTTCGCGGCTTGCCGCTGGTATCGCGGGGCAGCGCGTGTACGACCTGGATGTGTTCCGGCGGCTTTGGGCCCTTGGCGGCCGAAAGCTCGCTGCGAAGCTCGCCTTCAAGCGTGGCCTGATCGGCCTCGACGAAGGCATAAAGCCCGACGCCGGAGCGGCGGTCGGCGAAGGCGACGATGGCGGTGTCGCGCACGGCCGGGTTCTTGCGGATCAGCTCGGCCAGCACCGGCGCGTCGTTGACCAGTCGGCGGCCGCCGCCCTCGCGGTCGGTGAAGTTGAACAGGCCGCGCGTGATCGCGCGGTAGACCTTCTTGCCGGTCGCGAGCCACAGGCTGGCGGCGAATGATTTCTTCGCCAGGATTTTTCGCTCGCGCGGCGTCAGCGCCTCGGGTGCATAGGAGCGCTTGTGCTTGAGCAGATGCCGCAGGTCCTCGTAGGCGAGGATGCGGTAGAGCCGGCCACGTCGGTTGAAGCAGGCCGCGAGCTGGAAGTCGGTCACGTAGGCGCGGCCGTCGCGGCCGACCAGCCAGTTCTGCTCCTTGGCGAGATCGTTGTGGCAGATGCCGGCGCGGCGCAGCCGGCGTAGCGCCGCCTTGGCCGAGCGGAAATAGGCGAGGTCGCCATGTGGCTTGGCGAGATGGAGCGCGACGCCGTCGACAAAGCCGCGCACGAGCGCCCGGCGGCCGGCCCACAGCAAATCGGGGCCGACATTGAGGCCTTTGGCCAGCGCCAGCGCGTGCTTCTCACGCGCGAACAGGTGGCGCGCCAAGGGGAATGACCACCACGGCACTTCGTCGAGCCGGCGCAGCACGGCGTCGACCTCGCCGCTGTCACCGCGGAAGCGGCCGCGCTCGACGGTCGAGAACACGTCGCGCTTGAGCAGCACGCCCTCGGTCCAGCGCGCCGACAGTGTCGCGGCGTCGTCTTTGGGAAGACTCATCGAAAAACTCACGCGGCTGCGGCGATGCGCAGGTGATCGGCGATCCAGCGATCGAGATCGGCGAGCGCCAGCGCGCTCATCGCCTGCTTCTTGGCCACCGTCTTCTCGTTGCCGCGCAGGCGGGTGCCGTCGGGCTTCTTCGTTGGAGCACTCGCAAGCGGCGGGAACAGGCCGAAATTGATGTTCATCGGCTGGAACGAGCGCGTACCGGGCTCGATGGTCTCGATATGGCCGCCGGTGATGTGACCGAGCAGCGATCCCAGTGCCGTCGTAGCGGGCGGGCTCGCCAGTGTCTCGCCGCGCGCATCCGCCGCCGCATAGAGACCGGCGATCAGGCCGACGCTGGCGGATTCCACGTAGCCCTCGCAGCCGGTCATCTGACCGGCGAAGCGCAGCCGCGGCTGCGCGCGCAGGCGCAGCTGGCCGTCGAGCAGCTTTGGCGAATTGAGGAAGGTGTTGCGATGCAGGCCGCCGAGGCGGGCGAATTCGGCCTTCTCCAGCCCCGGAATGCTGCGGAAGATGCGTTGCTGCTCGCCGTATTTCAGCTTCGTCTGGAATCCGACGATGTTGTAGAGCGTGCCGAGCTTGTTGTCCTGGCGCAGCTGCACGACCGCGTAGGCCTTCGTGGTGGGATCGTGCGGATTGGTGAGGCCGACCGGCTTCATCGGGCCGTGGCGCAACGTCTCGGGGCCGCGCTCCGCCATCACCTCGATCGGCAGGCAGCCGTCGAAATAGGGCGTGTTGGTCTCCCATTCCTTGAACTCGGTCTTCTCGCCCGCGATCAGCGCGGCGACGAAGCCGTCATACTGCTCCTTGGTCATGGGGCAGTTGATGTAGTCGGCGCCGGTGCCGCCGGGGCCGACCTTGTCATAGCGCGACTGGAACCAGGCCACCGACATGTCGATGGACTCGCGATGCGCGATCGGCGCGATCGCGTCGAAGAAGGCGAGCGCGTTCTCGTCGGTGAGCTCGCGAATGGCGTCGGCGAGTGGCGCGGAGGTGAGGGGCCCGGTCGCAACGATGACGTTGCTCCAATCGGCCGGCGGCAGGCCTGAAACCTCGCCGCGGGCGATCTCGATCAGGGGGTGGTCGTTGAGCGCCTTGGTGACGGCCGCCGAGAAGCCGTCGCGGTCGACCGCGAGCGCGCCGCCGGCGGGCACCTGGTTGGCGTCGGCCGCGCGCATGATCAGCGAGCCGAGCCGGCGCATTTCGGCGTGCAGCAGGCCGACGGCGTTGTTGGCGGCGTCGTCCGAGCGGAACGAATTGGAGCAGACGAGCTCGGCGAGCCCATCGGTGCGGTGCGCCTCGGTCATGCGGTCCGGCCGCATCTCGTGCAGCACCACGGGCACGCCGGATTTGGCGACCTGCCAGGCGGCTTCGGAACCGGCAAGGCCAGCGCCGATCACGTGCACAATGTTGGATTGGGGTCCTGTCATGGGGCGGACAGGTAGCGCTTTTCGGCGGTCAGTGGAATCGCCGAGATGGAGTTTTCTGCCATCAGAAACGACAACGCCCGCACGAGGCGGGCGCTATCGGTTCGTCCGGTGAAGGGCTGAACGATATCAGCCCTGATACTGACCGGCGGCAACGCGCGGGATGTCCGAGCGATCGAGGCCGATGTCGGCCAGTTCGCGATCGCTGAGCTGGGACAGCTCGGCAACATTGCGCTGATAGTCCCGGAAAGCCTGGATCATGCGGATGAGCGAGAGCAGCATTGGTAGTCTCCTGTAGTTCGATTCAGCCCTTGCCCGGGCCTCATCGTTGAAATGAATATAGGTGAGAGTGGTGCAGTGCGAAAGTTCCGATGTTGCGATGCAGCTAAGCGCGGGGTGCATAGCGGTGGTAACGGACGATTAACCCGGAAGCACTCTCGCCCAAAGGGTAGGCGAAATAGGGAATGCTTTGCCATAAATCACCGTGAATTCACGGGTTTACTGCAAACAAGCTCGTTACCGGTGAAATGGAAATAGGTAGGGTTCCAACTGTTCTCAAGGCGATCAGTCAGCGCCTGCACCCAAGTCTCGCATGCGCGAATCGCATGATAGCGGAACTATAGAGATGAATATAAATTCATTGATATGAGAGATACCACGCGACCGGATCTCGCCGATCCGACTCGCTCAGGGCTGGCGGATCACCAGGCGACCGGGCATGGAGCCTGCCGAAACTCACCTTGCCTCGTTTCAGACCGCAGCCGCCTCCTTGGTGCGGTGCACACACGCCGAACGTGTGGCGTTCATTACAAGGGTGTAATGAAAATCAGAAATTTCGCATGGTGCCTCTGCGCCGCGCGCAACATCACGCAATTTTCGCGAGAAATTTATTGCGGCAAGTTGCCGCGCCCGGAGGAAAGTCATGTCGCAGATTCTGGCAATGTCGCTGGTTCTGTCACAAGAACAAGAGAAGGAAAGTAACATCATGACGAAGTTACTCGGGGTTATCGCAATTGCCGCCGTCGCGTTCGCCGTCGCGCCGGCCCAGGCTGCCAAGCACGCCATGGGCGGTTGCAGCTCGGCCAACCTGGAGAAGACGGAGACCGCGATCGAGAACATGGCCGACGGCGACAGCAAGTTCGTGGCGCAGAAGGAGATCGCGGCTGCGCAGGACGCGCTTCTCAACGGCAAAATGGGTGTGTGCGGCGCGCACCTGAACAAGGCGATGAACGCCACCATGGGGAAGTAAACGCACCAAGAGAGGGCCGATCGCCGGGCGATCGGCCCTACGCGTCCTGTCGGGCGCTCTTTAAGGGGCGCGTGCGAGCTGGGTCGCGAAATAGGCGACGGTCTTGGAGTAGACTTCGCTCTTATTCCACTGCTGCAATACCGCAAAATTCGGACTGCCCGGCTGCCAATCCTTGCCGCGCTGCCAGCCGTAGCCGGCGAGATAATTGGCCGTGGAGGCGAGCACGTCGGGCGCGTTGTGCAAGAGGTCGCGCTTGCCATTGCCGTCGAAATCGACGGCGTATTTCATCCAGGACGACGGCATGAACTGGGTCTGGCCGAGCTCGCCGGCCCATGCGCCCTTCATGTCGGCGGGGGCGAGGTCACCGCGCTGGACGATGCGCAGCGCATCCAGCAGCTCGGCACGAAACTGGTCGGAGCGACGGCAATCATAGGCCAGCGTTGCCAGCGAGCGGATGGTGGCGAACTTGCCGGTGTTGACGCCGAAATCGGTCTCGAGACCCCAGATCGCGACCAGCACCTCGCCGGGCACGCCATAGGTCTGTTCGATGCGGGACAGCACCGAGCCGTATTGCTTCATCATGTTGGAGCCGCGCTGCATGCGCGGCGGCACCATGCGGCCGGAGAACTCCTCGAAGGTCTGGGTGAAGACTTTTTGCGAGCGGTCCCGGTTGAGCACGCTCTGATCGAGCGTTACGCCGGCAAGCCCGGCGGCAACGGCCTGCTGCGAGACGCCCTTGGCCGCGGCGTCGGCTTTGAAGTCCGCGAGCCAGGCGTCGAAATTGCCCGAGCCGCAGGCAACAGCGGCGAGGGCTGGCTGGGCGGTTAGGATTGACGCGGAGAGGGCGAGGGCTGCGAGAGCGAGACGAGAAATCGTCGGGGTCATCAGATGAAATGGATTCCGTGAAGTGATCTGACCGGCGGGCGCAATTTCGATTGTAACCGCGGCCAAAGCAAGGCGTATGACAGCACGCAATCCTGCCCGAGCCGAGCCCGGGCAGGATCGCATGTCACGATATCGTCAGGCGTCCGTCCGATTGCGCCAGGGGAAGAGGTTGGCGGGGAAGTCGGCGGCCGGCTTGCGCGGGCGATGCGGCGGGGGCGGCACCGGGCGTGCGCCGGGCTCCGAGACGATCACCTTGCGGTAGAGGTGCCAGGTGGCGTGGCCGAGCAGGGGGATCACCACGGCAAGGCCAAGGAACGCCGGAATCGTACCGAGCGCAAGCAGCACCGCCACAATCAGGCCCCAGGCCGCCATCGGCACCGGGTTCTTGGCGACGACGCGCAGGGACGTCACCATGGCCTCGAACGCGCCGGCATGGCGGTCGAGCATCAAGGGGAACGACACGGCGCTGATGCAGAGCGCGGCGAGCGCAAACAGGAAGCCGGTGCCGCAGCCGACCACGATCAGCCACCAGCCTTGCTGGGTCGTCAGCACGCGCGTCACGAAATCAGAGATCCCGGTCGCGCCCTCATAGCCGAACGCTGCGACATAGATCGCCTGAGCGGTCGCAACCCAAGTCACGAACAGAGCGAACAGCAGGGTGCCGAGACCGAGCATGGCGCCGAACGAAGGCGAGCGCAGCACCTCCATGGCATTCCAGGCGCTGGCCTCCTCATAACGTTCGCGCCGGCTGGAGAGCTCATAGAGACCGAGCGCGGCGAACGGGCCGATCAGCGCGAAGCCTGCGGCCAGTGGGAACAACAGCGGCAGCACCGAATAGCCCATCACCGCGCGGGCGAGCACGAGGCCCAGCACCGGATAGATCACGCAGAGGATGATGGCGTGGCTCGGCACCGCCTTGAAATCTTCCCAGCCGCGCCTGAGCGCGTCGTGCAGATCGGACAGTTGGATGGTTCGGATCACCGGTCCAGCCGCATCCGCGGGCTGGGCCACAGTGGGGACATTGCCCGGGTAGAGTGTGGCCATGGTCGCTAGCTCCCTTGCCATGCAGCCGAATTCGGCGCCGGCAACGGCGCAAGCGGCCGCTTTTCTGAGTTTCGCGATTCCGGCCAGACGCGAATTCCGGACGTCATCGCGAACTGAAAGTGGAGCGTACGCCCATTTCCGAGTCCTGTCCCACACGCTTGGTTGAGATTCGATGCCGCACCGCAACCTCAACGATGTCATTCGGTCGTCATTTCGCCGCAGATAAGCTGATGCTGGTTGTCGGTTCGCAGAACTTCGCGGGCGTAACGCCGTAACTTCGTTTATAAGTGCCACTCAAGGCCCTTCCAACGGATCCTATTCGGGGAGAAGACATGAGCATTTTCGGGAAAATCATGGGCGCGATCTTCGGCAGCCATCCGGCTTCCGCCGCGCCCGCAGGTGGCGCACCCTCGGGTAGCGCACCCGCCAGCGCCGCGCCGGGCGGATCGGCGCCTGCTGCCGCGCCGATGGCAACCGTGGACGTTGCGGCCATCGTCGACAAGCTGGTCGCTGCCCAGAAGGAGAAGCTGGAATGGCGCACCTCGATCGTCGACCTCATGAAGGCGCTCGACATCGACTCCAGCCTTGCCGCGCGTAAGGACCTCGCCAAGGAGCTCGGCTACAGCGGTGACATGAACGACTCGGCGAGCATGAACGTCTGGCTGCACAAGCAGGTGATGTCCAAGCTGGCCGCCAATGGCGGCAAGCTGCCGCCGGAGATCAAGCACTGACCGATTGCTCGGTCGTAAGCCAGGGGGGCCCGCGATCTCGCGGGCCCCTTTTGCATTCAGGCGACGAGGTCTGCTTCCTCCGGATGCCTGTCGAGATAGTCGACGACGAAGCCACAGCCGGCGATCACCTTCTTGCCGTCGCGGCGGATCAAGTCCAGCGCACCCTTGATCAGCTCGGACGCAATGCCGCGGCCGCGTAGCGCGCGCGGCGTCTCGGTATGGGTGATGATCACGGCCGACGGCGTCAGCCGGTAATTGGCGAAGGCGATTTCGTTGCCCGCATCGAGCTCGAAGCGACTCCTGTCCTTGTTGTCCCGTACCGCCATGCCAGATCCCTTCGAAGCGCTGCGTGTTCTCTGATTTAGGCGCCTGAACCGGCCCTTGCCAAGGTGCGACCAAGGGAGGTTGCCGCAGGGGAGATATCCGGAAAATGCGTGTCCCGCTCAGCCTCTTGGCGCTGCTTGCGGCGCTCGTCTCGACCGCGCCGGTGTCGGCTGCGGCCGAAGGCGCCCCGGCCTGGGAGGCCTGCGTCGGGCTGACCAGCACGCCGGACGCGCGGATCAAAGCCTGCTCGACCGTGATCGATACCAGGGGCGAGGGCGGGCAGAGGCTCGCCGGCGCCTATTGCAATCGCGGCCATGGGCTCACCGAGAAACGCGAGCTCGACGCCGCGTTGTCCGATCTCGACGAGGCGGTCCGGCTCGCTCCCGGCTATGCCTGCGCCTACAACAATCGCGGCCGCGTCTACAGCTTCAAGCGCGACTATGATCGTGCCATCGCCGAATACGACCTGGCCATCAAGCTCGATCCGTCGCTGGCGCTGGCCTACAGCAACCGCGGCGAGGCCCGTTTCAACAAGGGCGACCTCGACGGCGCCATTGCCGATTTCGACGCGGCGATCGAGCGCGATCCCAACTATGTCACCGCCTACGCCAACCGCGGCTTCGTCTACGCCCGCAAGCACGACACGGCGCATGCGCTCGCCGACTACAGCATGCGGATCAGGCTGGCGCCGGATCTGATTGCCTATATCGACCGCGGCAACGTCTACCGCGACAGCGAGCAGCTCGACCGGGCCTCCGCCGACTACGGCGAGGCGATCCGCGTCGCGCCGGCCGACGCACGCGGCTGGCGCAATCGCGGCATGATCCGGCTCTATCGGGGCGACAACAAGGGCGGCCTCGCCGACTACGACAAGGCGTTGCAATACGATCCCTCCGACGTGTTCTCCTGGAACAACCGCGGCCAGGCCAGGCTGCGCCTCGGCGACAGGCAGGGCGCGATTGCCGATTTCCGGAAGGCGCTGGAATTGCGTCCAGGCCTGCCGTCCGCCCATGATGCACTGCAGAAGCTCGGGGCGCTAACGCGTGAGCCATAATTGGCTCGCTGTTTCGCTTGCAAAAACACTGGTCAGTCTTGCAATCGTGCTCCCGGTTCCCCACGTGTTTCTTCAGGACATACGCCCGAATGCGGCCGGCACGGTCGCTAGACATTCGGAGTGTCATGATCGCCAGCCGCTGACGTATGCCTCTTTTGGAGGAGGATACGATGTCGGACTTTAGTTTCATCAAGACTCATCGAACATGGGAAGATTGGTGCGGGATGCTGCTCGGCGCGCTGATTGTCGCATCGCCGTGGTTCCCCATCCAGGATCACTCGTCGATCGTCGAACGCCAGACGATGATCCTGAACACGGTCGCAATCGGCCTCGTCGTATTTGGCCTGAGCCAGCTCGAATATGTCGCGTTGCAGCGCTGGCAGGAGGTGGCGACGATCCTGGTCGGGCTGTGGCTTATCGTCTCGCCCTATGTGTTCGGTTATTCCGGCGAAGGCTTTCTCCGGATCTACCATACGAGTCTCGGAGCGGTGGCGGTGATCCTCGGCGTGCTCCAGCTGTGGCAGGACTGGGGTCTGAGTGACCAGGATATGCTGAAGCATGGGCAATAAGCGGTAGATTTGAGCAGGCCTGCCGCGCGCTCGGCGGGCCTGCGCTCGCTTAACTCTTCACCAAATCCGCATACTCCGGATGTTTCTCGACCCACGCCTTCACGAACGGGCATTGCGGGATCAGTTTCAAGCCGRCCGCGCGGACCTGGTCAAGCGCGCCTTGCACCAGCTTCGAGCCGACGCCCTTGCCACCGAGCTCCTTCGGCACGTCGGTATGCTCGAAGGTGATGACGTTGCCGTCGAGCTTGTAGTGTTCGGTCGCGAGATGGCCCTCCACCTCCAGCTCGAAGCGATGATCGGCCTTGTTATCGATGACCTCGGTCATGGTGTCTCCCGTCAGGTCTTCAACGAGTCCGCCAGCATCTTGCGGATCGACCAGGCCTCGCCGTCGGACGAGCCCTTGATGTCGTCGATCCGCCAGCTGTTGGCCTCGCGCACGAAGTCATAACGCACGATCTGGTCGGCGGGTTTGCGGTCGTTGCGGTGGCCGGTGATGGTCACCGCGATCGTCGCCTTGTCGGCCTCCACCTTCTCCGCGTCAACCTTGAAGGATTTCACGTCCGGTTCCTGCGAGTTGGTGACAGGATCGAAATCGACCGGACCAACGTCGCCCTTCGGCGTATGCGCATCCGCCTTGGCCCACAGCGCGACCAGCGCCCCCGAGAGATATCTTGTTTTGGCCGCCTTGTTCTCGATGATGAAGGCGCCGCCGCCATCGCCTTTGCCCTTGGCCGCGCGCGTGTAGATGGCGGTCAGGATCGCGACGGGGTCGCTGGAGGCAGGCATCACGGCGAATGCCGGGGAGGCGGTGGCAAGCAGAGAGGCGGTGACGAAGGTCCGACGGGTGAGCATGAAATGTCCCTGAGATAATGACGTGCGACCGCAGGGCCGGAGCGGCCGGCGTCAGCGCGTATCTCTGTAGACCGATGGAGCGGCCGCTCGGTTCAATCGGTCGCTTTGGCGAGCCTGGAATCTTCAGATTGCGGCTGCGGGCGGAGGCAACCCTGGCAGATGACGAGGGAGCGGGTGACCCTGGCGTCCTGCTCGGCCTCGATGCCGTCCTGGGCCTGCCACCATTCCTTCGAATAGGGCTGAAGTCCGGCTTGCGACCTGTTGCGCTCGGAGCCGGCGTCGGCGCGCGTGGCACGCGGAGCCCCGGAACGTGGCTGGTTGGGATCCTCGCCGGCGCCGTCCCAGGCATAGCGCGCAGGCTTGAAGGCGGGGTCGGCGGAGAGGTGCGTCTGAGGCGCCACGGCACATCCGGCGAGCGCCAGCGACAACAGGAGGAAGGCGGGCGCTTTGACCATGATGCGGCACTCTGTACGCGAGAACTGGCTGAGGTTGCGCCGATCATGTTTAAAATTCCCTGAACGGTCGCGGCCGCGCCGGCGACAAACGCGAATGCGATATCTGGCCCTCCTGCTCACACTGCTCGCCACCGCTGCGCGCGCCGGCGATGCAAGACCGTTCAATGCCTCCGATTATCCGCCCGGCGTGCAGCAGGCTCTGCGCTACGCCAATGAGGAATGCGACAGCCAGGATGGTGGCCTGGTGACCTTCGCGCCGGACACCGTGCGCAAGATCGACCTGACCGGCGACGGCCGTGAGGACTACATCGTCGATTTCCGCGACACCAAATGCGGGGAGCGCGAGACCACCTATTGCGGAACCGGCGGCTGCGTCATGGACGTCCTGGTGACTCTGCCCGATGGCAGCGTACGTCCCGTGTTCGACGGCTATGTCCGCAGCTACAAGATTTTGCCGCCGCCGATGAAGCGTGGCGCGGCGCGCACCATTCGCTTCGATCTGCACGGCAGCTATTGCGGCGGTTTCGGTGCGCAGGCCTGCCGGAAGGAGAAGGCCATCACGGCGACGCCGTTTGCGTTCAAGCAGCCGTAGGGCAGATGCGCGACCGGCGGCCTTGCTACACCGCATTCGATGGCGATAAATGGGCTGCAAGGAGCGGGCGGCTCGTGCGCCGTCCGCCGTCGAAGAGGAAGCCCGATGCAGCCCCTGCGCATGTCCCGCCGCGTCATGAATCTCGCTCACATGCTGACCCAGAATGCGCGGCGGCATGGGGCGCGTCCCGGTTTCGTCTGGGGTGACAAATCCTGGACCTGGCGCGAGATCGATGCGCAGGTCTCGGCGCTGGCCGCCGCACTCGCCGCGCGCGGCATCGCCAAGGGCGACCGCATCCTCGTCCATTCCAAGAACGGCGACGAGATGTTCTTCTCGATGTTCGCCGCGTTCCGGCTCGGTGCGGTCTGGGTGCCCACCAATTTCCGCCTGATGCCGGATGAGGTCACCTATCTCGCGCAGGCCTCCGGCGCGAAGGCGTTCCTGTGCCACGTCGATTTTCCCGAGCACGCCTCAGCCGTGAAGGGCGGTGCGCTGGAGTTCACCTGGAGCGTCGACGGCAAGGGCTCGTTCGGAGAGCGCTCGGTGGCGGAAGCCATCGCCTCGCAGGCCGGTGCAAGCGTTGCGAACGTCGCCGTCGAGCACGATGATCCCTGCTGGTTCTTCTTCACCTCCGGCACCACCGGCCGCTCCAAGGCCGCGGTGCTGACCCACGGCCAGATGGGTTTTGTCGTCACCAACCATCTCGCCGATCTCACCCCCGGCGTCACGGAAGCGGATGCGTCGCTGGTGGTGGCGCCGCTGTCGCACGGCGCCGGCGTCCATCAGCTGGTGCAGACCGCCCGCGGCGTATGCACCGTCCTGCTGCCGACGGAGAAATTCGACATCAACGAGGCGTTCCGCCTGATCGAGGCGCATCGGGTCAGCAATCTCTTCACGGTGCCGACGATCCTGAAGATGATGGTCGAGCATCCGGCCGCCGACAAATACGATCATTCCTCGCTGCGTCACGTGATCTATGCCGGCGCGCCGATGTACCGCGAGGACCAGAAGGCCGCGCTGAAGAAGCTCGGCAAGGTCATCGTGCAGTATTTTGGCCTCGGCGAGGTCACCGGCAACATCACCGTGCTGCCGGCTGCGCTGCATGATCCCGAGGACGGGCCCTATGCGAAGATCGGCACCTGCGGCTTCGAGCGCACGGCCATGCAGGTCTCGATCCAGGACGACGAGGGCCGCGAGCTGGCCGCCAACCAGAGCGGCGAAATCTGCGTGATCGGGCCTGCCGTGCTCGCCGGCTACTACGACAACCCCGAGGCCAATGCGAAGGCGTTCCGCGACGGCTGGTTCCGCACCGGCGACCTCGGCCACATGGACGAGGAGGGGTTCGTCTACATCACGGGACGGGCCTCCGACATGTACATCTCCGGTGGCTCCAATATCTATCCGCGCGAGATCGAGGAGAAGATCTTGACGCATCCCGCGGTCGGCGAGGTCGCCGTGCTCGGCGTGCCCGATGCGACCTGGGGCGAGGTCGGCGTCGCCGTCTGCGTCGCGCGCGAAGGCGAGAAGCCGGTGAGCGAAGCCGAGATGGCGGCGTTCCTCCTGCCGAAGGTGCCGCGCTACAAGATGCCGAAGCGGTTCTTCTTCTGGGAGGCCTTGCCGAAGTCCGGCTATGGCAAGATCCCGAAGCGCATGGTGCGCGATGAGCTCGAGGCGCGCGGGCTGCTCGATCTCGACAACAAGCAGGCGGGCTGAGCATACGCGATGCGAAGTATCAAGCAGCCGGGCGCGCCTGTCGCCGAACGCATCCAATGGGTCGAGGCGAGGGGGCGCGCATTCTCGTTTAGGGTCGAAGCGGGTCTGCCGCTGCTCGAAGCCGCGCGGCGTGGTTTTGCGGCAGAGGGGTTTGCCAGTGGCGTGCTGAATTTTGGCAGCGCTGCACTCGGACCATTCGCATACGTGATGCCGGCGCTGTCGAAGACAGGTGAGAACGCGGCGTTCTACAGTGACACTTTTCGCCCCAGCGGCGTGACGCGGACGAAACTCGGCTGCATGACGCTCGGAATGCGCGATGGCGCCCCGTTCTTTCATTGCCACGGGCTCTGGACGGAGGCGGACGGCAAGGCAAGCGGCGGCCACATGCTGCCGGACGAGACTGTTGTCGCCGAGCCGTTCGAGGTTGAAGCGTTCGGCATCGACGGTGCGATGTTCACCGCGGAGCCCGATACCGAGACCAATTTCAAGCTGTTCGGGCCGGTGTCCGCTGCGAGCACCGGCGCGCGTACGACAAGCCGCGCCTTCGCGCTGCGGCTGCGGCCCAACCAGGATTTTGCCGGCTGCCTCGAAGCGTTCTGCCGCACGCATGGCATCGCGCGTGCGAAGATCCACGGCGGCGTCGGTTCGACCATCGGTGCACGCTTCACCCATGGCGGGGTGACCGAGTCGTTCGCGACCGAGCTCGCCGTGACAGCGGGGACGATCGTAGAGGGCAGTTCGGGCGCACCGGAGGCGACGCTCGACATCGCCCTGATCGACTACACCGGCGGCATTGCGGAGGGCCGTCTGATCCGTTGGGACAATCCCGTGCTGATGACCATGGAGCTGGCGCTCGAGGTGTTGGGCTAGTATCGGCGAGCGATCATCAGTGAGCACGTAGCTTGGCGATGGCCAAGAACGTGGATTCACTTATCCCTGATATGCCCGAGCTCGATCCTTGAAAGAGGTTGAGCAAGGGAGATTGACCCTGGCCGATGCTCTCGCCGTTTCTGACGTCATACATGGCGGAGAACCGGCTCAACAGTTTTTCAACCTTCGCCGGATCGGAAAGATCCTTGATCTTCATGAATTTGTCCACGACCTTGGCTTGCTGATCGATCTGCATCGAGGCCATCGAGTCAGGCAAATCGAAGGTGGTTCTGAACACCTCTGAAAGAGCCTTGTCGGCAAGGATGTCGTATGCGGACGTGATTTCTCCCGCCTTTCGCTGGAAATAGAGCGCAAGGCGTACGCCGGGATTCGTATCCCCCTGCTGCTGCTCCAGGCTTTGCTGGAGATAGTTCGCCTGTGTTTCCCGGAATTGATCTCTCTTCTGAGGACCCATCATCGGGAGGCGCGCAACGTTACCCTTGCTGTCGAAGTTGAACGATGCCACGATTTCGGCAAAGCGAGGATCGCTCTGCGTGTTCGCGAAGCTCTTTGGGTTGTTCAGGTCGGAGCTGAAGATCTTCTTGAGAAATTCGGTGCTGACCTTCTTGGGTTCCAAACCCTTGGCCAAGAGAATGAAATCGACCATCGGCCTGTTTGCGAGAAGGTCGGAAACGCTGTCGATGCCTGCGATGGCCTCTTGATAAGCCGTCGCATCTTTCGTGGCTTGTGCCCGGACGGCCGCTTGCTGCTGAGGGCTTGCCTGTTTCAGCGCTGCAATGACGTAGTTCCTCGCAATCTCGACGACTTCAGCCGAGTCCTGAGCCACCAAGGGGGTCGTCAGATTGCCTTTTGCGTCGAAGTTGAAGGCGTGTGCGAGCTGTACGTACCGGTTGTCCTTGAGGGTATAGACGAAGCTCTTGGGGTCACTGAGGTCGCTTTCGAGGACAGCCTTGATCGTGGCCTGCGAGACCCCCTTGGGATCGAGGCCGACGGCGCCCAGCGCAAAATCATACACGGCTGGTGTTGATACGAACGCCTGGACTGAATTGATCTTGAGGATGGCTGTTCTGAATTGCCTGACTGCAAAGGCTTCGTTAAGGGGGCTTGCTGCCGAATAGACGGCGGCCTTGCTGTCGTCGAACCGCGTTTTCGTGATCGCGACATTTGCAGCAGTCTGGGCGGATACACCTGACGGAAGCGACCCGTCGGACGAAAACTCGAACGCGCCGGCCAAGTCTACAAACCCGCCAATCGTCGATATCTGGTCGCCGAGGCTGGAAATGCTTTTCGTATATGACTCCAGGTGACTTTTTTCTACCAGGATCTGGATGTTCAACTGGTTCACGTCGGCGCCCGGCTGCGATAGTTGGGCCTTGTAAGCGGTTATCTTTAAATCAGCGGCGCTGGCATCCGATTTGGCTTGAGCAAGCTGGGCGTTGAGGCCGGTCAACTGAGAAGCGAAGGTGGTGTTGACGTAGCTGTTGGGATCGGATGGATCGCTGCGCAAGACCTGACTTATCGTGTCACGCGGCCACTTGCTTTCATCGATCCCATATGCCGAATAGACATAGTTGCGAAGACGGTCGTTGTTCAGGAGTTGGTCTGCACTGCTGATGTTGCCGATTTCGGCGCCGTAGTATTTCGAGTCGTCGGCAAGTGCATCGACCTGGCTCTTCTTGGTCGCCGTGTACAGATCGATCATCTCATCGATTTGGTTCTCCGATTGCGCAACCGGCGTCGCACCGCCATTGAAGGAGAATGCCGCGGCAAACTCCTGGTAGCGTTTGTCCACCAACTTGTTGACGAAGCTCTTTGGGTCGGAGAGGTCGCTCTCCAGCACCTTCTTCATGAAAGCCTTGGCGTAGGCCATGTCTTCCAGGCCATATGCCTTCATCGCATAATGATACAGGCGATAGTCCTTCATGAAATCATCGACGGTCTTCACCTTGCCGATGTTGGCTTTGTAGTAAGCCTCCTCGCGCGCGACATCCGTTTGCTGTTCGACCCGCGCCAGGGACTGCTTGAGATTGCGCGTGATGTAGCTGTAACTGAAATACGTCGATACCATCGCGCACTCCTCGCGGCTTTACGGTCCCGGACGTCCGTCAATCATTGCCGGGGTCGCGAGGTGGGAGCCGGCCTCATGCCGGCAACTGTCTCGTAGCTACGTTTTCTTAATTCGCACCCGGGTGGCGGATGGCGGGTTTGTTTCAATTTGTTTCTCAGATGCAGCTTTCGTGAGGATTGTGTTCCTGATATGTTCTTATTAAAAGATGGGTCGGAACGGGTTGGAAGCCGGGCATGAGCCGAAGAAGCAATCGCACGATCAACCTGCCGGCGCCGTATCTGAAGCGGCGTCTGGCTCGATCCGTCGCAAGTTCGCGATCGCGAGGCTTATCCGTTTTGCCTGCCCATCTTTCCGGATGATTTCGAGCTCAACTTCGACGCCGCCATCACGATCATCGTCGGAGAGAATGGCACCGGGAAGTCGACGATCCTCGAGGGTATCGCAGCGCTTGCCGGCTACGACGATGCGGGTGGAGGCAAGGGCTACATGCCCGTCGACCATTCCGAAGCGCGGGAGAAGATGGGCGGCCAGCTTCCCAGGGCCTTGCGCGCAAGCTGGCTGCCAAAAATCACCAACGGCTGGTTTTTTCGCGCCGAGAGTTTTTTCTCGGTCGCGCGATATCTCGACAAGGCCGCACGTGACGCCGGCCAGGCCGGCCCCGACTTCCTGTCGCATTCCCATGGCGAAGGTTTTCTGCGCTTCTTCGAAGAGCGCTGCCAGCGCCAGGGCATCTTCATCTTCGACGAGCCGGAATGGGCGCTGTCGCCGGCGCGTCAGATCGAATTCCTGAAGCTCTTGCGACGCATGGACGAGTCCCGCATCTGCCAGGTCATCATGGCAACCCATGCGCCTCTGCTGATGGCCTATCCAAACGCGAGACTGTTGCGGTTGGGCAAATACGGCCTGGAGCCGACGACGGTGGAGCAAACCGATCATTACCGGGTGATGCGCGAATTCTGTGACGATCCGCGCGGGTTCGTGGAGGCGACACTGGCGGAGTAGGCGAGGGCGCACTCCCACGGCACTCGCTCTTCTCGTGTCCCGGACGCGCTGCAGCGCGTAGCGGTGCGGCGCAGAGCCGGGACCCACGCAGTCACACGCTCGCTGATGCATGGGCCCCCGGCTCTGCAGCGCACCGCCGCACTGGACGATGCTGCGCATCGCCAGGGAAGCGCTGCGCTGCGTCCGGGGCACGCGAGCAGATTCTAGCTTTGCATTCGAATTCAAATCGCACGCACGGATTCGCATCCTCGCGGCAAGATCTGCCCGAGCTCTGCTGTATTCATCGCCCCCAAAAGTGCCGAGGGCGCAGGGAAGGCCGGGTGCCGGCTGGCACCCGCGGTCCACTGTGCGGAAATTGCGCTACGAAGTTTGCACAGTGGCATACAGGTGAAGCCAAACATCCGGCCTTCCCTGCGCAGTGGTTTTACGGCTTATGCCGAGCTCTCCCCGGGGAGCGATGCACTATTGCCCCCGTCACCTTGCGGATGACCGATGTGCGCGCCCGGTCGGGCCGCCACATCACCGCAAGACTTGGCGCACAGGCTCCGGGCGCCAGGACGGCACGGTTTTACCGTACACAGGCTGCACCGGTCGTGTGCGCGCGGCGTTCGCTCACGGTTGCCCGCCCTGCAAATCACCTTCGCGCCGACGCTGCCTGCGTCCACCACTTCCCATCCCGCGTATCGTGACGATCGCGATAACGCCCCTCGGCCCGGGGTGGGATGGCTTTCTATATGATAATCCGAAATACGGATAAAGAGAATTATTTCTGCGTGGCGTGGTTGACCCGCCCATTGGGTGTTTTGCCCGCCGGGCGGCGCAAGGGGTGGTTGTGGGACGCGCGAGCGCGCGCCGCAACGCCGCCATGAACAGGTCTCCCCTCGGCCGCAAAATGCGTTACCATGATCCCAGCGCGCCTCAAGTCGCGCACGATCAACGAGACGCATGAGGAAACGAGATGAGGGTGACGATTGGACGGCGCACGGTCATGGGCGCGGTGCTGACTGCCGCGGGCGCGGTGGCTTTGACGGCGGCGTTTGGCCCGGCCTGGGCACATGGGCCGACCCGGCAGAAGGTGCGCGAATCCATCGAGATCAACGCGCCGCCGGCCAAGGTCTGGGCCGCGATCGGCAATTTCCAGGACATGAGCTGGCTCCCGCCTGTCACCAAGACCGAGGGCGAGAAGGGCAATGAGATCGAAGCGACGCGGCGGCTGACCCTGACGGGAGGCGCCACCGTCGATGAGGAACTCTACAAGTTCGACGCTGCCGCGATGACCTATTCCTACCGGATCACCAAGGTGGACGTGAAGGTGCTGCCGGTCACCAATTATTCCTCGACGCTGGCGGTGACGCCGAGCGCCGACGGCAAGGGCGCGACGCTGGAATGGGCGGGCGCGTTCTACCGCGGCTTCCCCAACAACGATCCGCCGCCGGAGCTGAGCGACGAGGCCGCGGTGAAGGCGGTGAAGGGGCTCTATCAGGCCGGGCTCGAAGCGCTGAAGAAGAAGATCGAGAGCGGAAGCTGACCGTGCGGGCGCGGGTCCTGGCGGCGCTCGCCGCCAGCCTTTGCGCTGCCAGTATTGGCAGCGCGTCCGCCGAAGAGGCGTTCGTCACCAACCAGCTCAGCGACGATCTGATGGTCGTGGACCTCGCGACATCGCGCAGCGTCGCGACCATCCCGATCGGCGGCAAGCCGGCCGGCGTGGCCGTCAGCGCGGATGGGCGCTTTGCCTATGTCACGAGTCCGGACGCCAAGGCGGTGACCGTGGTCGACGCCGCAACGCGGCAGGTCTCGGGGCGGATCGAGGTCGGCGGCGGGCCGCTCGGCATTGCCGTGACGCCCGATGGCAAGACGGTCTACGTCGCGGACTGGTATGCGGCGGCCGTGCGGGTGATCGATACGGCCTCGCGCAGTATCACGGCCAGCATCGCGGTCGGCGCATCCCCGTCCGGTCTTGCTGTGACGCCTGATGGCAGGCTGCTGCTCTCGGCGGACCGCGACGACGACAGCGTCTCGGTGGTCGATACCGCGACGCGTGAGCGCAGGGCGACCATCAAGGTCGGCACCCGTCCGTTCGGCGTCACCATCGATGCCGAGGGAAAACGCGCCTACACCGCCAATGTCGGCTCCAACGACGTCTCGGTAATCGACATCGCCGCGAGCCAAGAGATCGGCCGCGTGCCGGTCGGGATGCGTCCCTATGCGGTGGCGCTGACGCAGGGGCGCGGCTTCGTCACCGACCAGTATGGCGGCACCGTCAGCGTGTTCGACCTGGCGACGCTGAAGCCGATCAAGCGGATCAATGTCGGCGACTATCCCGAAGGCATCAATGCGACCGCCGACGGCAAGCGCGTCATCGTCGCCTGCTGGGAGAGCAACACAATGAGCATCATCGATGCCACCGAGCTGAAGGTGATCGGCGAGGTGAAGGTCGGCGACGGCCCGCGGGCGTTCGGGGCGTTCCTGCGTAGGACGGAGTAGGGGGCGTAGGGTGGGCAAAGGCGCAGCGCGCCGTGCCCACCATCTCTCCGCTGCCTCGGCACGTAATGGTGGGCACGCTTCCGCCTTCGCCCTTCGAGCTACGGCGGACAAGTCGCTTTGCCCACCCTACGGCACCTTCGGCGCGGCAAACGCCTTCAACTTCAGGAAAAAGTCCTTCAGGATCGGGTTGCGATCCACATAGATCACGTAGCGGATCGGATGCCGCCGGCGGTCGACGCTCCACGTGATCTGATCCGTGAGAACCGGGGCCGGGATGATCACGCTCGGCGCCCAATCGGGATTGAGAAGCCAGCCGACCGGCGCCATGTCCCAGATCTCCTTGGCCCAACCCAGATGGTCGGACGAGTATTCCTTGAAGCGCATGGCGAGGAACGCGCCGATGCTGCCATACGGTTCGACGTAGCGCTCGATCTCCGGCACCGTGCTGTGAAGGTGCGAGGTGACGCCCTTGCATGGCACGAGCACGAGCGGCACGCCGCTGTCGAACAGCACCTGCGCGCCGCCGACGTCCTGCTTGAGGTTGAACTCGATCGTGTGCGGCCATTCCAGCGCGTGACCGCCAAGCCAGACCACCACCACGCGGTCGATGATGTCGGGGGCCTTGAGCAGCGCCGAGGCGACGTTGCTGATGGCGCCGATGGCAATGACGTAGAGCGGATTGTCAGGGGAGCCTGCGCGCGCCCGGGCCACGAGGTCGTTGACGGCGGGGGCCGCCTGCGCCGTCTTGCCGGGACCGACATGGTCGGTGACGCCGCGATGGACGAGGCCGTCCGGCGCGACGTTGAGGCGCTCCAGCAGGCGAAGGATTTCCTGGTAGCTCAGCTCCATGCCGTGGCCGGGACTGTCGGCGCGTGTGTTGAAGAACGGCGCGGCGTAGATCGCCTCGACGTCGAACCGGTCCTTCGACAGCAGCATCTGCACCAGCGCGAATTGATCGTCGATCTCGTTGTAGGTGTCGGTGTCGAGCACCACGCGCACCTTGCCGACCGGCGGCTCCAGCAGTTTGAGGCGGGCTGCGTCCGAGAGTGTCATCACCGTCTCCTTGGGCCGGGCGTGCCGATTGCGGATCAGGCCTTGAGCGAAATCCGGCAGACCACGTCTGCGATCTCATCCATCTGCGCGAACATGTGATCGGGCGCAAGCGCCCGCAGCGCCGCCGGCGCAGCGTAGCCCCAACTCACCGCGCCGCAGGCAATCCCCACCGCCCGCGCCGCCTCGATATCGCGGACCTCGTCGCCGATCGCGATCACGCGGCCTGGCTGCACGACCGCGCGCCGGATCACGCGGCGGAATTTCGCGGGCTTGCCGAACAGCGACGCCGCGCAGTCGAAATGCGCGAACAGGGCGGCGGACTCGCCAAGCTTCTCGCGCGCATTGGCTTCGCTATCCGACGTCACCAGCGCTAGCTGCACGCCGTTCCCGGCCAGCGTCCGCAGCATCGTCTCGACGCCCGCAAACAGCGGAATCTCGGCCGCCGCCTCCGCCTTCAGCCGCCGCGCATGGCGCGCGATCGCCGGCAGCTTCCACAGCGGTACCTCGAGCCGGGTGAGGATCTCGCGCGACGAGGCATGCCGCAGCGCTTCGATTTCGTCATCCGCGACGCGACGAAAATTGAAGCGATCGGCGACATCGTTGATGGTGCGCAGGAACCACGGAAAGCTGTCGGCCAGCGTGCCGTCGAGGTCGAAGATGGCGAGGGAGTAGGGCATTTGAGGAGGGTTTTGGAGTTCGCTGAAAAACGTGATGTGGCGTGCTATTATTTCAAGAGAATTCGAGGACAGTCATGCGACACGAGCGCATTGAAATCAACCCTGCGATCATGGATGGCAAGCTCGTTATCCGTGGGACGCGTGTGCCGGTCGAATTGGTGTTGCGGGAGCTGGGGCTGGCATGACGACCAAGGCCATCATCTCGGAATACCCGCTCTGGCTCGTGAACGAATGCGTGGCAGAGTGTGTCACCGCAATTTGCGCACGTGAACATTGATGTCGAGATCGATGTTGCTGACGCAGGTCTGCGTAGTCCGGTGAGAGCCGCCCTCGTGCCAGTGGCCATCGCGCGTGCGGGCGTTGGTGATATTGGCGAGCTTCAGGCATCGCCATTGCGGCAGCGGTCCGCTGCTTTCGCCGCCGAATTGCCAGGCGAGGACGGCTTCCTCACCCATCTTGTTGGTGCCGATGATGTGGGGGCAGAGCTCGCGATAGCGCCCCTCGTAGATGCAGGTTACCTGCTGCTCGGCGAGGATTGCCTTGCGGAAGAGCGTGTAGGTGCGGCTGGGCATCGCGGACACTTGCAGACTTTCCCCGATGATCCCGCTGACGAGGCGGAGTGAATTCTACTCCGCCGCCTCGCTCGTGCTCCGCCGCTTCGGCTTCCGCGCCTTCTTCAGCACAGGCTCCAGAAACTTGCCCGTGTAGCTCCTTGGCGCTTTGGCGATATCCTCCGGCGGGCCCCAGGCGACGATCTCGCCGCCGCCGTCGCCGCCTTCGGGGCCGAGGTCGATCACCCAGTCGGCGGTCTTGATGACTTCGAGATTGTGCTCGATGACGACGACCGTGTTGCCCTGGGCGACCAGCTCGTGCAGCACCTCCAGCAGCTTCTTGACGTCGTGGAAGTGCAGGCCGGTGGTCGGCTCGTCCAGGATGTAGAGCGTGCGCCCAGTGGCGCGCTTTGACAGCTCCTTGGCGAGCTTGACGCGTTGGGCTTCGCCGCCCGACAGGGTCGTCGCCTGCTGGCCGACATGGATGTAATCGAGGCCGACGCGGTGCAGGGTCTGGAAGGTCTCGCGCACGCGCGGCACCGCCTTAAAGAACTCGGCGGCTTCCTCGACGGTCATGTCGAGGACGTCGGCGATGCTCTTGCCCTTGAACAGGACCTCCAGCGTCTCGCGGTTGTAGCGCTTGCCCTTGCAGACGTCGCAGGTGACGTAGACGTCGGGCAGGAAGTGCATCTCGATCTTGATGACGCCGTCGCCCTGGCAGGCCTCGCAGCGGCCGCCCTTGACGTTGAAGGAGAAGCGGCCGGGCTCGTAGCCGCGCGCCTTCGCTTCGGGCAGGCCGGCGAACCATTCGCGGATCGGCGTGAAGGCGCCGGTGTAAGTCGCGGGATTCGAACGTGGCGTGCGGCCGATCGGCGACTGATCGATGTCGATGATCTTGTCGATGTGCTCGAGACCCTCGATGCGATCGTGGGGTGCGGCGCCTTCGCTGGCGTTGTTCAGCTTGCGGGCGATGGCCTTGTAGAGCGTGTCGATCAGTAGCGTCGACTTGCCGCCGCCGGAGACGCCGGTGACGGCCGTGAACAGGCCGAGTGGAATCTCGGCCGTGACGTTCTTGAGGTTATTGCCGCGCGCGTTGACCACCTTGATGGTGCGGCGATGGTTCGGCGGGCGCCGCTCCGGCACCTCGACCTCGAGCTCGCCGGTCAGATATTTGCCGGTGAGCGATTTCGGGTTGCGCATGATCTCGGCGGGCGTGCCTTCGGCGACGATGTTGCCGCCATGCATGCCGGCGCCGGGGCCGATGTCGAGGACGTAGTCGGCGAGCAAGATCGCGTCCTCGTCATGCTCGACCACGATCACGGTGTTGCCGAGGTCGCGCAGGCGCTTGAGGGTGTCGAGCAGGCGCGCATTGTCGCGCTGGTGCAGGCCGATCGAGGGCTCGTCCAGCACGTAGAGCACGCCCGTCAGTCCCGAGCCGATCTGCGAGGCGAGGCGGATGCGCTGGCTCTCGCCGCCGGACAGCGTGCCGGAGGAGCGGGACAAAGTGAGGTAGTTGAGGCCGACGTCGAGCAGGAAGGTGAGGCGCTCGCGGATCTCCTTGAGGATGCGGCCGGCGATCTCGTTCTGCTGCGTGTTCAGCGCTTCGGGCACGGTCTCGAACCATTCGCCGGCCTTCCTGACCGACAGCTCCGAGATCTCGCCGATATGCTTGCCGCCGATCTTGACGCAGAGCGCCTCGGGCTTCAGCCGGAAACCCTTGCAGCCCTCGCAGGGGACGTCGTGGAAATACTTTGCGAGCTCCTCGCGCGCCCACTCGCTCTCGGTCTCGCGATAGCGGCGGTTGATGTTGGTGATGACGCCCTCGAACGGCTTCTTGGTGTCGTAGGAGCGGACGCCGTCCTCGTAGGAGAACTTGATCTCGTCCTCGCCCGAGCCAAGGAGGATCGCGTTCTGCGTCTTCTTCGGCAGATCCTTCCATTTGGTGGTCAGCGTGAACTTGTAGTGCTTGCCGAGCGCGGTCAGCGTTTGAATATAGTAAGGCGACGACGACTTGGCCCAGGGCGCGATCGCGCCCTTGCCGATGGGGAGCTCCTTGTCGGGGATGACGAGGTCTTCGTCGACATGCTGCTCGACGCCGAGGCCGCCGCAGGCTGGACAGGCGCCGTAGGGATTGTTGAACGAGAACAGGCGCGGCTCGATCTCCGGAATCGTGAAGCCGGAGACGGGGCAAGCGAATTTTTCGGAGAACAGGATGCGCTCGGGCCCGCTCTTGTCGTGGATTTTTGCGGTCTTTTTCTTTTCTTCAGCAGGCGCAGCCGCTGCGGGCGCATCGGCGAATTCGACGACGGCGAGGCCCTCCGCGAGCTTCAGCGCGGTCTCAAAGCTTTCGGCGAGGCGCTGGCCGATGTCGGCGCGCACCACGATGCGGTCGACCACGACGTCGATGTCGTGCGGAAATTTCTTGTCGAGCGTCGGCGCCTCCGCGAGCTCATGGAAGGTGCCGTCGATCTTGACGCGCTGAAAACCCTTCTTGAGCCATTCGGCGAGCTCCTTGCGGTACTCGCCCTTGCGGCCGCGCACGACCGGGGCGAGCAGATAGAGGCGGGTGCCTTCGGGCAGCGCCAGCACGCGGTCGACCATCTGCGAGACGGTCTGGCTCTCGATCGGCAGGCCCGTGGCGGGCGAATAGGGCACGCCGACGCGCGCCCAGAGCAGGCGCATGTAGTCGTAGATCTCGGTGACGGTGCCGACGGTCGAGCGCGGGTTCTTCGACGTCGTCTTCTGCTCGATCGAGATCGCCGGCGACAGGCCGTCGATCTGGTCGACATCAGGCTTCTGCATCATCTCCAGGAACTGGCGCGCATAGGCCGACAGCGATTCGACGTAGCGGCGCTGGCCCTCGGCATAAATGGTGTCGAAGGCGAGCGAGGATTTGCCGGAGCCCGACAGCCCCGTGAACACCACCAGCTTGTCGCGGGGGATCTCGACGTCGACATTCTTGAGGTTGTGCTCGCGCGCGCCACGGATCGTAATTGCGCGCAGGCTGGATCCCGCGTTCTGCTGTTGGCGCTTCGCCTTGATCACTTCATCCATCCGAGTTGCCCTCAAGGAATCCCAAAGGTGCGCGATCGCGCCAACAAAAAAGGCGCGCGTCGCCCGGAACCGGGATCGGCGCCGATGGGTATGGCAGCGAACGTAGGAAGAACGGGAGCGGATTTCCAGTGGCGTGTGCGAATCGTCAACGGATTGTTGGCGCGCTGGCGGCATCTGGCAGGAGCGGGGCGCCCGGAACATGCGAAGGGCCGGCGCGAGGCCAGCCCTTCGTTCGCGTTTGAATGCGGATTTGGGGCAATCCGCACATGATCAGGACTTGGAGGTTCCTGTGGGAAGCTTTGTCTCAGTATTTGGCGACGACCGGGCCGCCCCAGCGGTAATTGATGCGGATCAGGCCCATGTCGATATCCTGGCCGATCCTGTCGGTGCGCGGGGCGAAGCCGCCGACGAGCGTTGCGAAGTCGGCGCTGTGATGGCCGAGGAAGACATGGTTGTACTCGCCGCCGACCGACCAGTTCTCCGCAAAGCCCCATTCCACGCCGATGCCGATGGTGTAGCCCCAGCGGGTCTGGTTGACGCTGTTGAACACCGCGGCCGGGACGCCGGGGACGAAGGTGTCGTACTTGTCGTGCGCCACCGCGGCGCCAGCCTTGCCATAGAAGAGCAGGTTGCTGACGGCGTAGCCCATCTGGCCCGTGAACAGGCCGAAGCTGTCGATCTTGGTCTGGTTGGTGAACAGCGGCAGCGCCACGCTGACATTGCTGCCCTTGAAGTCGGCCCAGTTGCCCTGGCCCTCGATGCCGAACACCCAGCGCGACTTCTGCCAGCGATAGCCGAGTTGTCCGCCGACTGTGCCACCGCCCGCATTGTGACAGCCTTCGCCAACGGCCGGATCGACAGCGATGCCGAGCGCGCGGGTCACGCCCCAGCAGGCATGGGCCAAGCCGCCGCCGCCGTTGATGCCGGCATAGATGCCGCTCCAGTCGTAGAGGGGAACGGCGGCCGCCGGTGCCTTGTAGATCGGGAGATCGGCGGCGGTAGCCGGCGCGACCGCGCCGAGTGCGAACAGGCTGACCGCAGCCAGCATCCACGTCTTCATGTCACGTCCCCAACTCGCCAAAGCCATATGCGGACGCCTTGCGCGCGCCTCACGACTCCAAGACGGTTGGGTGCATCCTCGCGCGAAAACAAAAAGGCCGGCGCAAGGCCGGCCTTTTGTAACGCGATGGCGTCGGAGGCGAAGATCAGTATTTGGCGATGAGGGGGCCGCCGAACCTGTAACTGACGCGGGCCGTTGCAATGTCAACGTCCTGGCGGATCCGATCGGCGCGCGAGAGCGTGCCGTTGTTGAACGTAAAGCGGTTGTCGCGCGATCCCATGAAGCCGTGCACATAATCGACGCCGACCACGATGTTGGGCGTTACGCCGAAATCGAGGCCAGCACCAACCGCTCCGCCCCAGCGCGTTTCATTCGCCCTGTCGAACACGAAGCCGGTGGCGGTGGTGAAGCCTTCGTATTTGTCGCTCACAACCATCGCACCACCCTTCGCGTAGAGCAGCACATTGCTCCAGGCGTAGCCGACCTGGCCGGTCACGAGACCGAAGGCGTTGATCTTCGAGCGGTCTGAGCCGACGCCGCCGGCAGCCAGGCTCGGTCCATTGGAGCCGGTAAGGTGAGCCCAGTCGCCCTGGCCTTCCACGCCGAACACCCACGACGCGCTTTGCCAGCGAAAGCCGGCCTGGCCGCCGGCCACGCCGCCGGTCGCGGTGTGGCAGCCCTCCGATGCGGGGGGAGTGACCGGCGCACCGAGGATGTTGGTGACGATGTCCCAGCAATTATGGCTCCAGCCGCCACCACCGTTGGCGCCGATGTAGAAGCCGCTCCAATCGTAGACCGCGGCGATCATCGGGGCAGGAGCTTTGGTGTAGGGCCTCGCCGCCAGATCGGCCGCCGAGACGGACGTGGTCATCGCGACTATGCCGGCGGCGGCAAGCATAAACTTGTTCAAGGCGGACCCCCCAAGGCCAAAGTTGTTGCGATCTTCGATACAACCTTTGAGGTGCGACAGTCTGTCACCGGAGGGTCACAACGCCCCGAAAAATGGAACTTGTCCGCAAGCGCTCGCGCCGTATGCGCGAAAACAAAAAGGCCGGCGCAAGGCCGGCCTTTCGTAACGTGATGGCGTCGCAGGCGAAGCTTAGTACTTCGCCACGACCGGGCCGCCGAAGGTGTAGTTCAGGCGAACGGTGCCCATGTCGACGTCCTGCTTGATACGGTCGATGCGGTCGTTGAAACCGATAAACGTAAAGCTGACATTGCGGCGGCCCATGAACAGATGGTCGTATTCGATCGCAACGGACCAGTTCGGCGCGAAACCGAATTCGAGGCCGGTGCCGACGGCGCCGCCCCAGCGCGTCTCGCTTGCGCTGTCGAGGACAACGCCGCCGATTAGACCGTTGTACTTGGCGTGCGTGACGGCCGCGCCGCCCTTCACGTACCAGAGCACGTTGTTCCAGGCATAGCCGACCTGGCCGGTGAACAAGCCAATCCCATCGATCTTGGTCTGGTTGACCAGCGGGGGCGGGGCAAGCACCAAGCTCGTATTCGAACCCTTCAGGTTGGCCCAGTCGCCCTGGGCTTCAAGGCCGAACACCCAGTTGGCCGACTGCCAGCGATAACCGACCTGGCCGCCGACGACGCCGCCGGTCGCATTGTGACAGCCTTCAGCCGTGTCCGGACCCGCAATGCCGAAGATGTTGTTGACGTCCCAGCAGTTGCGGCTCGAGGCGCCGCCGCCGTTGATGCCGAGATAGAAGCCGGACCAGTTGTAGATCGAGGCCACAGCAATGGGCGCCTTGGTGTAGGGGCGGGCCGCCAAATCGGCCGCCGAGGCGGGAGCCAACGCGCTGAGTGCGAACAGACTGGCCGAGGCCAGCAAAACCTTCTTCATTTCAATTCCCCAGTTTCGTTTCTCTTTGTCGGCGAAAAACGGCCGACCCAATGACCCAATCGATGTCATTGCTCTACACCATTGAAGCCGAAGGTTGTGTCACCGGGATGCCACAGCTCTCCCCGAAAAACGTTGGGAATCGGTTGGCCTGGATCTGGACGCGCGAAAACAAAAAGGCCGGCGCAAGGCCGGCCTTTCGTAACGCGGTGCGTTGGAAGCGAAGCTCAGTACTTCGCGACCACCGGGCCCCCGAAGTGATAGTTCACGCCGACCTGCACGGTGTGGAAGTTGAGCGTGCCGGTGGGCAGGGCGCCCGAGAAGTAGGTCTCGCCGCCGAGGCTGCGATAGAGGTACTCGCCCTTGACCGACCACTGCGGAGCGAAGAACGCCTCGACGCCCGCACCGACGGTCCAGCCGGAGTGCCACTTGCTGTCCGACGCGGTCAAGCCGAGAGCGGAGAGGCTGATCTTGTTGTCGATCCAGGCGTAGCCGCCGGTGCCGTAGAACAGGACCTGATTGACGGCGTAGCCGATACGGCCGCGCACGGTGCCCATGGCATCGGTCTTCGAGCTCGCCGTGGCGGTCACAACGCCGAATCCGGGAACAACAGTGGCGCCGGTCGCCGAAGCGCTGACGTCAGCCCAGGAACCATCAGCCTCGACGCCGAACACGACGTTGCCGGTCTGCCAGTTGTAGCCGGCGGTGCCGCCGACGAAGCCACCCTTCATCTTCGGGTCGCCGGAACCGTTTTCCCAGGCGCCGCCGCCGACGATACCGAGGTAGAAGCCGGTCCAGTTGTAGACCGAGGCCACCGCCACCGGAGCCTTGGTGTAGGGGCGCGCCGCGAGATCAGCGGCCGAAGCCGGAGCAGCGAGAGCGAACAAACAGGCCGAAGCCAACAAAACCTTCTTCATTTTCAAACTAATCCCAGTCCCGGTTTCTGTTTTTGCCTTCCGTGCGTTCGGAAGGACATCGGACGCCGTGGTCCAACTGATGTCGTGCTTACACCAGCAAAGCCGCAAGTTGTGTCTCCTAAAAGCCACAATAATCGCAAAACGTAACGGTGACTGACCTATAATTCCCGTTGCCCACGCAAAAAGGCCGGCGCGAGGCCGGCCTTTGATTTCCAAGCGATTTCAGAGGGATGTCAGTATCTTGCGATCATCGGACCGCCCCAGCGATAGTTCACGCGGACGAGGCCGATATCGACGTCCTGGCTGATGCGATCGGAGCGTGTGGCGACGCCGAGCGGGGCGAAATTGCCGGATCCGGTGAAGCCGATGGTGCGGTTGCCGAGGAAGATGTGGTCGTATTCGAAACCCACGGTCCAGTTCGGGGCGAATCCGAACTCGACGCCCGCACCCACGGTGCCGCCCCAACGGGTCTCGTTGGCCCGGTCGAACTCGAGGCCGCTGGCGACGTCGAAGCTGCGGTAGCGATCGCTGACGACGGCGCCGCCGCCCTTCACGTAGACCAGGACGTTGTTCCAGGCGTAACCGACCTGACCGGTAATCAGGCCGAAGGCGTTGATCTTCGAACGATCGCGCAGGCCGCTGATTGCACTGATGTTGTCACCCGAGAAATCGGCCCAGTTGCCCTGGCCTTCGAAGCCGAACACCCAGTTGGCTGACTGCCAGCGGTAGCCGACCTGGCCGCCGACCGTGCCGCCGGTCGCGTTGTGGCAGCCTTCGCCTACGAGAACGCCACCGCCGATATCGACGTCCCAGCACTTGTGGCTGGTGCCGCCGCCGCCGTTGATACCGATGTAGAAGCCGCTCCAGTCGTAGATGGTCGCGATCATCGGTGCCGGAGCCTTGGTGTACGGACGCGCAGCGAGATCTGCCGCGCTTGCGGGAGCCGACAGCCCCAACGCGATTGCACCAATAGTACCAATCAAAATCTTATTCATTGCAGTCCCCCCAGTTTCTGACCGCTTTTCGAAGTCCCCGAAGCGGCTGATCAGGCGCGACGCCTACAAGAATCTAATTCCGCGGCAAGCGTAGCTTAGGCGGGAGGCGGAGTCCGTCTCCGGAATGCAACAGTCGGGCGGCATCTGAACTGCTTCTAACTTGATGAATGTTAAGCTGTTTCGCCGTCCTCAGGAATTCGGGGAAATTCCATTTGGCGCAGGCCGTCTTTGTGCAGCGCGGTGTCGTCTTGCCAGCGCAACAAGGTGAGGGGTGTCATAAGAACAAATCTGGAACGAACCGGCCAGGGGTGCTATATGTGGGGATAAGTGGAGGGGTGACGGGCCGATCCGTCCGCGCAAGCGTATAGGGTCGCGTCAACAGGTTGCAGAGGACGCGGGCGCGTCCCGGGCCTTCTAAAATTCAGTGGCATTCGGAGTGGAGAGCGGCGATGGCGGGAAGCGTCAACAAGGTCATTCTGGTTGGAAATCTCGGCAAGGATCCCGAAATCCGCCGCACCCAGGACGGGCGGCCGATCGCGAATTTGAGCATCGCCACCTCGGAGACCTGGCGCGACAAGAACAGCGGCGAGCGCAAGGAAAAGACCGAGTGGCATCGCGTCGTGATCTTCAATGAAGGGCTCTGCAAGGTCGCCGAGCAGTACCTGAAGAAGGGCGCGAAGGTTTACATCGAGGGCGCGCTCCAGACCCGCAAATGGACCGACCAGAGCGGCGCCGAGAAGTACTCCACCGAGGTCGTGCTCCAGGGCTTCAACTCGACCCTGACGATGCTCGATGGCCGCGGCGGCGGCGGTGGAGGCGGCAGCTTCGGCGACGAGCCGGGCGGCGATTTCGGCTCCTCCGGTCCCGTCAGCAGCGCGCCGCGCCGCGCTGTGGCCGCCGGCGGCGGTGGCGGCCGCAACAGCGACATGGACGACGACATCCCGTTCTGAGGCGAGCGGGGCGCTTCGCCCCTGATGTCACCTTGCTCGCGTAGAGCGACAGGATTCCTTACCAATTGGCGGGCAAAGCTCGGTTTTTGCGGGCTTGCCTCATGTGCTGCCTCAAGCTTTTGACGAGGCGCGATGTGAATGGTATTAACTTGATGTTAATCCTATTCACATGGGTCGGCCGTCGATCGGAGAAAGCCCTGCATGAGCGTTGCGCCGCTGCTTGAGGCTGCTCCAGCGATCCCGCTGCACGCCTTTGCCGCCATGGCCGCCTTCGTGCTCGGCCTTGTCCAGTTTGCCGCCCCCAAGGGCACGCTGCCGCACCGGACGATCGGCTGGATCTGGGTGGGGCTCATGGCGGTCGTTGCGGCATCGTCGTTCTGGATCCACCAGATCCGCCTGGTCGGGCCGTTCAGCCCGATCCATCTCCTATCGATCTTCACGCTGGTGATGCTACCGCTCGCGGTGTGGCGGGCGCATACCCATCGGGTCGCCGATCACCGGCGCATCATGATCATGACGTTCATCGGCGCGCTCGTCATTGCCGGGCTGTTCACGCTCGTGCCTGGACGGATCATGCACCGGGTGATTTTCGGAGCCTAGGACGTGGTTCTCGGCGGCCCATTCCGGCTTCGCTCGAGGCAGTGGTGCTGAGCTCGTAAGTCTCTGGAAAAACAGTCGGAAAAACCGCTTCCCTAGACCTCGCAAGGGTGGTTATCAGGGGGGCGATGCGCTATATGATTCCCAGATAAAATCTCACCGGATTTCCCCTTGGCTGACGACGACAACAAGCCCGGCGACCAGCCGGCGCAACCCTCGGACATTCGTCCCGTTTCCATCTACGAGGAGATGAAGAAGTCCTACCTCGATTACGCGATGAGCGTGATCGTGGCGCGTGCGCTGCCCGATGCGCGCGACGGGTTGAAGCCGGTTCATCGCCGCATCCTCTACTCGATGAACGAGCAGGGGCACACGCCCGACAAGAAGTACGTCAAGTCGGCGCGCGTGGTCGGTGACGTCATCGGTAAATATCATCCGCATGGCGACCAGTCGATCTACGACGCCATGGTCCGGATGGCGCAGGACTTCTCGATGCGCGTGCCGCTCATCGACGGCCAGGGCAATTTCGGCTCGGTCGACGGCGATCCCCCGGCCGCCTATCGGTACACCGAAGCGCGACTGACGAAGGTGGCGTTGGCTCTGCTGGCCGACATCGACAAGGACACCGTCGACTTCCAGCCGAACTACGACAACAACGAAACCGAGCCGTCGGTCCTGCCGGCCAAGTTCCCGAACCTCCTCGTCAACGGGGCGGGCGGCATCGCGGTCGGCATGGCGACCAACATCCCGCCGCACAATCTCGGCGAGGTCATCGACGCCTGTGTCGCGTTGATCGACAATCCCGCACTTACGATCGAAGAGCTCATCAACATCGTTCCGGGACCGGATTTCCCGACCGGCGGCGTCATTCTCGGACGCGCGGGCATCCGCGCCGCCTACCACCTCGGCCGCGGCTCCATCGTCATGCGCGGCAAGGTCGCGATCGAGACCATCCGCAAGGAGCGCGAGGCGATCATCATCACCGAGATTCCCTACCAGGTGAACAAGGCGACGATGGTCGAGCGCATCGCCGAGCTGGTCAAGGAAAAGAAGATCGAGGGAATCGGCGACCTGCGCGATGAATCCGACCGCGACGGCTACCGTGTTGTGATCGAATTGAAGCGCGACGCCGTGCCGGATGTGGTGTTGAATCAGCTGTACCGATTCACGCCGCTGCAGACGAGCTTCGGCGTCAACATGGTGGCGCTCGACAGCGGCCGTCCGCGGATCATGCATCTGAAGGATCTGCTGGCGATCTTCGTCGACTTCCGCGAGCGGGTCGTCACGCGGCGTACCAAGTTCCTGCTCGCCAAGGCGCGCGATCGCGCCCACATCCTGGTCGGTCTGGCGATCGCGGTCGCCAATATCGACGAGATGATCCGCGTCATCCGGACCTCGCCCGACCCGACCACCGCCCGCGACACCCTGATGGCGCGCGACTGGCCGGCACGGGACGTCGAGGACATGCTGACGCTGATCGACGATCCGCGCCACCGCATCAGCGAGGACGGCACGATCCGGCTGTCGATGGAGCAGGCGAGGGCCATTCTCGATCTGCGCCTTCAGCGCCTCACCGCGCTCGGCCGCGACGAAATCCGCGACGAGCTCGACAAGCTCGCCGGGGAGATCGCCGACTATCTCGACATCCTGCGCTCGCGCGCCCGCGTGCTGGGCATCATCAAGACCGAGCTCGCCGAGGTGAAGGCCGAGTTCGCGACCCCGCGCCGCACCGTGATCATCGAGCAGGAGGGCGAGGTCGAGGACGAGGACCTGATCCAGCGCGAGGACATGGTCGTCACCGTCTCCCACGCCGGCTACGTCAAGCGCGTGCCGCTGTCGGCCTACCGGGCGCAACGCCGGGGCGGCAAGGGCCGCGCCGGCATGCAGACCCGCGACGAGGATTTCGTCAGCCGCCTGTTCGTGGCGTCGACGCACACACCAGTGCTGTTCTTCTCGTCGCGCGGCCAGGTCTACAAGGAGAAGGTCTGGCGCCTGCCGATGGCCGCGCCGAACGCGCGCGGCAAGGCGCTGATCAACATCCTGCCGCTGGAGCAGGGCGAGCGCATCACCACCATCATGCCGCTGCCGGAGGATGAATCGACCTGGGGCAACCTCGACGTGATGTTCGCCACCACCGGCGGCAACGTCCGGCGCAACAAGCTGTCCGACTTCGTCGACGTCCGCCGCTCCGGCATCATCGCCATGAAGCTCGATGAGAATGAAGCCATCGTGGACGTGCAGATCTGCACCGAGCGCGACGACGTGCTGCTGACCGGCGCCGGCGGCCAGTGCATCCGCTTCCCCGTCCCCGACGTGCGCGTGTTTACCGGCCGCACTTCGATGGGCGTGCGCGGCATTGCGCTTGCCGAGGGCGACAAGGTGATCTCGCTGGCCATCTTGCGCCACATGGAGACCACCTCGGACGAACGTTCGGCCTATTTGAAGATGCGTCGTGCGGTGGCCGGCGAAGCCGTGGTCGACGAGGCTCCGGCGGATGCCGAGGCCGAAGAGACGACCTCCGGCAGCTTCCAGCTCCCGCAGGAGCGCTATGTCGAGATGTCGGCGGCCGAGCAGGTCGTGCTCACCGTCTCCGTCAACGGCTACGGCAAGCGGACCTCGTCCTACGAGTACCGCACCACTGGCCGCGGCGGCAAAGGCATCGTCGCCATGAGCGTCAACAACCGCAACGGCAACCTGGTGGCCTCGTTCCCCGTGGAAGACGCCGACCAGATCATGCTGGTCACGGACAAGGGCCAGCTCATCCGCTGCCCGGTCGAAGGCATCCGCGTCGCCGGCCGCTCGACCCAGGGCGTGATCGTGTTCGACACCGCCGAGGACGAGCACGTCGTCTCGGTCGAGCACATCACGGAAGAGGCCGATAGCGGGAACGGCGAGAACGGGAACGGTTCGTAGATCGAGCCGATCCCGTCAGGTGTCGTCTCCGTTGACGCTTGCAATCAACCGGATAGGTCCGGCACGGCACAACGCGCCGGTGTCCGGCCTATGATCCTGGAAGATGCGGCTGGCGCGATGCCTTCCAGCCGAGCACGGCCAGCGGAATTGCCAGTGCTGCCCAGGACAGCGCGTCCCAGCCATCGTCGCCGAACAGCGCCGACGCCAGCCCGACAAGGATGAGCCCCCCGAGCAGGAGCGGCCAGCGAAAGATCTCGTCCATGGTGTGGCGCTCGCGCTTCATGGACGGATCCCGGATGTCGCTACGACAGGCGGCCCGTCCTGCGCGCGCGTGGTGACGCGAGGTGATTTGCGCTTGCCGAGCCAGAGATAGACGCCGCTGGCAAGCACGACGATGGCGGCAAGATCGAACAGCGCCCAGATGATCTTCAGCGGCAGGCTGCCGTAGTCCCCGAAATGAAGCGGGCGCGATACCTGCAACGCCCTGAGATACCACGGCAGGCCACGCGCGGTGACGAGCTGCCCGGTTTCGGCGTCGAGCATCGCGGGCGTGAACAGGCGCGAGGTGATCGGCGTCGTTCCCTTGGTCCAGACGATGAAGTGCCGTGGTGTCCCGAACCGTGCGACCGTCGGAAAGATGATGCTGGCCGGCGTATTGCCGTCGAGCGCCCGACGTGCTGCGGCCATGACGTCGTCGACGTCGGCCCATTTCGCAAGCGGCGGCTTGCCCAGGTGCGGCGCGATCAGCTCCGGCATCACCTCCGCGCGCCAGGCGGAGAACAGCGGCAACGATATCGTGTTGATGACGCCGGTGACGCCGACGGCAAGCAGCCATATGAGAGTCACTCCGCCGATCAGATTGTGCAGGTCGAGCCATTTGACCCGCGACGCGCCGATCCGACGCACCGTGCCGAAGTTGAGCCGGCGCATGAAGGGCGCGTAGAGCATGATGCCGGAAACGATCGCGATGACAAACAGCAGGCCCAGGACGCCGAGAAACAGTTCACCCGGCAACCCCAAGAACATGTCGCGGTGGAATATGCGGATGGCGCTCATCAGGCCGCCCTGCTGCGTGTCTTCGCCGATCAGTTCCGCGGTCCTGGAATCGAATGACAGCTTCAGGAAACGTTGGCCGGGGGGAGCTTCGGGCGTAGCCGAGAGGAATACGTTGACGACGTTGGCGCGATCGTCGTCCCAGCCGAGCACCTGGAGGTAGCGCTGCGGATAGCGCGCCTTGGCGGCGTCGACCAGCCGGCTTAGCGGAGCCTGCGGAGTATCCGCCGGGAGCTCTCTGGCCGAGGCTTCCGACTTGAGGAGCTCGTCGATCTCGTCATGAAAGATCAGTGGGAGCCCGGTGATGCAAAGCATCAGGAGGAATAGCGTGCAGACCAGGCTGGTCCATTTGTGGACCAGCGACCACCATTTGACTGACTGTGCTGTCATCCTCTCACCACCGGTAGGTCAGCGTCGCCAGCACCGTGCGCCCCAGCGCCCAGCGGCAGCCGCCGGCCGTGCATAACGAGACATAGGTCTTGTCGAACACGTTGTTGACGTTCACCGCCGCACTGAGGCCCTTCCACTGCTGATACCGCATCCCGAAATCATAGGACAGCACCGCATCGAACACCGTGCTGGCCGGCACCGTGGCGGCGGGCAGGAAGACGCCCGGCACGATGGTCGGAACCGTCAGATTGTTGGCGTTGGTCGTGTACATGTCGTGGACGTAGCGGACGCCGCCGCCGAAGCCGAAGCCGGTGGCAGGACCGCCCTGCACCAGATAGTTGGYCCAGAGCGAGGCGGTGTGCATCGGGACGTTGGCGAGCCGCTTGCCGAAATTGACGTCCTGGGGCGAACTGATCCGGTTGTCGAGATAGGAGTACTGCCCACGCAGGCTCAAGCCGGGCAGGGGGCTGCCGACGACGGACCCTTCGAACCCGCGCGACCTGACCTCGCCGACCTGCGCCGTTGTGTTGGCCGGAATGCCGGGGCCACTGATGACGGTTGCGACGTTTTGCTGCTTGAGGTCGTAGACCGCGGCCGTGAACATCAGATTGGTCCCGACCGGCTGATACTTCACGCCGCCTTCGTACTGCTCGCCGGTGGTCGGCTTGAACGGCTGACCGTTGAGCAGCGTGCCGACCGAGGTCGGCTGGAACGAGGTCGAGTAGCTGACATAGGGCGCGATGCCGTTGTCGAAATTGTAGATCGCGCCGATGCGGCCGGTTGGCTTCTGGTCGTCGTTCAGGACGCGAACGCCGGTGTTCTGGGCCAGCGTATTGCCCTCGGCCCAGTCGTAGCGGACTCCGCCGAGGACGGTGAGCCGGCCGAGCCTGGCCTCGTCCTGGACGTAGAGGCCGCGCTGCGACAGGTGCTGGTCGAGGTTCTGGAAGAGCGCCGTGGGGACGGCGATGTTCTGCGTGTAGTTCGGCGCCAGGATGTCGAGCGTGTTGGTGGCCGCAAAGCGGGCGAGATTGTTGAAGTCGAACCGCTGGTAGTCGACCCCTGCGAGGACCGTATGCTGCAACGGTCCCATGTTGAACTTGGCCTGGAGCTGGTTGTCGGCAGCGAATGTGTCGAGGTTCTCGTTGGTCGAGAAGTAGCTCCGGTTGATCGTGCGGCCGTCGACCAGCCGGAGCGTGGCGCCCGCGCCCGTCGTCGTGAACCCGCCGGGCTGCACCTCGACATAGCTGAGCTCATTGTGCAGGTAGCGTACATTCTGGCGCACCGTGAAGACGTCGTCGAAACGATGCTCGAACTCGTAGCCGGCGGTTGCCTGCTTGTATTTGAGAGTCTCGTAGTTGAGATCGCCGGCAAAGAAATTGCGCGGGATCTGCCCGAACGTCCCCGGCACCAGCGTGCCTTGGATCGGCAAGAGCGCGAAGGCACCACCCTTCGGGTCCTGCCGGTAGCTCGCCAGGAAGGTGATGGTGGTGTCGATACTCGGACGCCACGTCCAGGCCGGCGCGATCGAAAATCTTTGCTCGCCGATATTTTCGACCTGGGTGTCGGCGTTGAGGCCGATACCGGTGACGCGGTAGAGCAGCGTCTTGTCCTTGTCGACGGGGCCGCCGACATCGAAGGCGCCCTGGATCCGGTTGAACGAGCCGGTTTGCAGGGAGACTTCTCCGAACGGATTTTCAGTCGGGCGCTTGCTGACGAGGTTGAGGATGCCGCCGGGCGAGGCGGCGCCGTAGAGAATTGATGCCGGCCCGGTGATCACCTCGGCGCGCTCGAGCAAATAGGGATCGACCCGCGGCGCACCGAACGGTCCGCCCTGGAGCCGCAGCCCGTCCAGATATGTTTCGAGGCTGAAGCCGCGCGCGCTGACGTTCTGAAAGCGGAAATCGGTATCGTTGCTGAAATAGATTCCTGGCGCGTAGCGCAAGAGGTCGCGGATGCTCTGCGCCTGCCGTACATTCATTTCGTCGCGAGTGATGACGGCGATCGATGCCGGCGTCGACATGATCGGCGCATCCGTCTTGGTGGCGCCGGAGGCGCGGGTGGCGACGAACCCGTTGGTGCCGGCGTTGACGCGCGCTGCTGTTCCCACCAGCGCTTGGGGCTCCGGCTGTACTGTCGAACGGTTGGCCTGTTGAGCGGACCGCTGGCTCGCGCTGCGCCGCGCCGATGCGTTGCGCCGGACCTGGACCGGACGTTGCGCGCGCTGAACGGGTGCGTCGACCGTCACCGGCGGCAACGCGGATGCACCGGATTGGCCAGTGTTCTGTGCGTTCACCGGCGTGACGGCCATCAGCAAGCAGCCCAGCGTGAGTGCGCTGGCTGTGCTCTTGAAAGTGTTCCTTAAAAAATAGACCGCACGACCACGCAGGCCGTGTCCATCGCATTCCATGTCAGCGCCCCATCCGGCGATCGCCGCGCCGGCGGGATGATCCTTCTGACCTCACGCGACTTCGCACCCGCGCGCGTGTTAGATGGCGACATTGCGAGCGTCGAGTTGGACGAATTTTGAATCACTCGAAACGTCATAATTGGAGGCATTCTTAGAACTTCTAAAAAAGCGAAGCTAACTGATCGACAAGACATTGGAATTTGTTGCTGCGTATGTCTGGTGATGGGCCAGACAAAATTGAGGTGCGCGCGAATGTCGCACACTCCCGGGTAAGCGGGCGTGACGAGCTCTACCTGTCGATGATCGGCATCCCATCGAGACGCGTGGTGCGAAGCCTGCCTTGCCCTGAACGGGCGATCCGCACGACGATCAGATCTCCAACTCGGTCCCGAACTCCACCACCTGCCTGGTCGGCACGCCGAAGAACGCGGCGGAGCGTTCGGCGTTGCGCTGGAGGAAGGCGAACAGGCCTTCGCGCCAGACCCACATGCCCGGAATGTCCTCGCTCGGGATGATGGTCTCGCGGCCGACATAGTAGGTGATGTCGGAGAGGTCGATGCCGGGCAGCTTGCCCTGGCGGCAGGCGAGCGTCAGGCCCGCATAGATCGTCGGATTCTGCATGAAGCCGTAATGCAGGACCACGCGGGTGATGCCGGGGATGATCTCGATCACCTCGGCGCGGTCTTCATCGGTGATGTGCGGGGATTCCTCGATCAGCACGGTGACGAGGACGATGCGCTCATGCAGCACGTGGTTGTGCTTGACGAATTGGGTCAGCGCCAGCGGCACGCCGCGCGGTGCGGAGGCCAGGAAGACGGCGGTCCCGGGCAGTCTGGCGCGGCACTTGTTGACCGCGGTCTCGATCAGGTCCTCCTCGGGCTGGCGCAGCTTCGCGCGCGCCGCCTCGACCAGCTTCACGCCGCTGCGCCAGGTCAGCATCATGAAGGCGACGAGGGCCGCGAGCAGCAGCGGAAACCAGCCGCCCTCGAACAGCTTGATCGAATTGGCGGAGAAGAAGATCACGTCGATCACGAAGAAGAAGCCGTTGACGGCGACCACGATCCACGGCGAATAGCCCCACTGGATCGCGACCAGGGCCGCGAGCAGCGTGGTGATCGCCATCAGCAGCGACACCGCGATGCCGTAGGCGCCGGCGAGCGCTTCCGAGGTGCCGAAGCTCAGGACCGCGCCGAGCGTTGCGGCAGCGAGCAGCCAGTTCACCAGCGGCACGTAGATCTGGCCCATCGCATGGCTCGTGGTGTGGCGGATCTGCATGCGCGGCAGGAAGCCGAGCTGGATCGATTGCTGGGTCAGCGAGAACACGCCGGAGATGATCGCCTGCGAGGCGATCACGGTCGCGAGCGCCGAGAAGGCGACCAGCGGATAGTGCAGGGCGTCCGGGCAGAGCTGGAAGAACGGATTCTCGATCATCGCGGGATCGGTGATCAGCAGCGCGGCCTGCCCAAAATAGTTTAGCACCAGCGCGGGCAGGCAGATCGCGAACCAGGCGAGCCGGATCGGGAAGCGGCCGAAATGCCCCATGTCGGCGTACATGGCTTCGCCGCCGGTCACCGCCAGGAAGGCGGCGCCGAGGATCGCGAAGGAGATGTGGAAGTCCTGGTGGATCAGGAAGTTGAAGGCATAGAGCGGGCTCAGTGCCGCGAGCACAGCCGGGGCCTTGACGATGCCGTGGACGCCGAGCGCGGCCAGCACGAAGAACCAGGCCAGCATCACCGGCCCGAAGATGCGGCCGATGAAGCCCGTGCCCTGCTTCTGGATCATGAACAGCCCGATCAGGATGGCGACGGTGATGGGCACCACCACAGGCGCGAGCGAGGGTGCGTCGACCTTGAGACCCTCGATGGCTGAGAGCACCGAGATCGCCGGGGTGATCGCGCCGTCGCCATAGAGTAGGGCGGCGCCGACGAGTCCGACGACGAGGAGATGCGCGCGCCAGGTGCCGGACTGGGCGTGGCGGGCATGCAGCAGCGCCAGCAGCGCGACGATGCCGCCTTCGCCGCGATTGTCCGCGCGCAGGATCAGAAGCGCATATTTCAGCGAGATGATCAGCAGCAGCGCCCAGAGGATCAGCGAGGCAACTCCCAGGACAGCTTCGGGAGTCAGCGTAGCGCCATGGGCGGCCGCCTTGGCGGCTTCCTTCAGGGCATAGAGGGGGCTAGTGCCGATATCGCCATAGACAACCCCGAGGGCGCCCATGGTCATTGCAATCGGCAGAGGGTCAGGCTGATGGCCGGAAACGACTGCGGGCGTACTGGACAAGGTCGACCCCCCGATGGGATCGCGCCCGCCGGGCCATTCCGACGGGCGCGAGCATCAGACAGTCTGCGACGAGACGTCGCAAATATCCATGGGATTTATCTCGGGGTTTATGTGACGCGAAGCTGACAGGTTCGACTACGGGGTCCGGTCGGCGGTCACGAGGCGGGCCTCGCGGATGTTGGCCTTGGTGCCGGCCTGGCGCAGGCAGGACGCCTCGAAGTTCGGCCAGGCCTGCTGCGAGCAGTCCTTGCCGACGGTGCGGATATCGAGGCGGTCGCTCTTGGCCAGCGGCTGCGGGACGCTTGCTTCGACGGACGGAGCGAAACCGGGAAGGACGGTGAGGGCAGCAGCGACGAACGCAGCAATAGCGATGGCCGAGATGGTCTTGATCATTGACGGTCCCCTGTGATGCGGCCGCTACGCCCAGTTGTGCGGCCCGTCATTCGTTGGGTGGATTAGTAACCATGGCCAGTTTCCGGACGTCTTCGCGGACGCCCGAAATGGTTTCGTTCGCACTTCGTTTTGTTTCATGGCCGTCCCGAGGACGAAACAATTCGAGGGATTCCGACTCGGCGCCGCCGAAAAACCGGCAGGGAACCCGTCTGRCTTGCCGGGCCGGGCCGGGCGCGGTAGGACGGGGACATGCCGCGTATCGCCTTCTATCCGGGTTCCTTTGACCCCATCACCAACGGCCATCTGGACGTGGTCCGGAACAGTGTCCCCCTGTGCGATCGGCTCGTGGTCGCGATCGGGGTCCATCCCGGCAAGAAGCCGCTGTTCTCAACTGAGGAGCGGCTCAAGATGCTCCATGACGTCTGCGGGCCGGTCGCGGCCCAGGTCGGCTGTACGCTTGAGGCCGTGACCTACGACGATCTTGCGGTCACCGCGGCACGCAGGCACGGCGCGACTGTCATGATTCGGGGTCTGCGCGATGGCACCGACCTCGACTACGAGATGCAGCTCGCCGGGATGAACGGCGCCATGGCGCCCGACGTCCAAACCGTGTTCCTGCCGGCCTCTCCGGCCGTCCGCCCCATTACCGGCACGTTGGTGCGTCAGATCGCAGCCATGGGCGGAGATATCTCGACCTTCGTGCCGCCGCTCGTCGCCAACCTGCTCAAGGCCAAATTCGCCGGATAACGGCGCAATTCGTCATCCTACCTGATCCGGAGTTCTCATGATCCGTCGTCTCGCAATTCTTGCCACGATCTTTGCCGCGCTCTTCAGCGCGGTCCCGGCGGTGGCGCAGCAATTGCCGGCCAATCTCGACAAGGCCAACGCCATCGTCATCGACACCACCAAGGGCCGCATCGTCATCAAGCTGCGGACCGACATTGCGCCCCAGCATGCCGAGCGCATCAAGCAGCTCGCGCGCGAGGGCTATTACAACAACGTGCCGTTCCATCGCGTGATGGACGGCTTCATGGCCCAGACCGGCGACGGCGAGAAATTCAACGGCACCGGCGGCTCGAAATATCCGAACCTGAAGCAGGAATTCTCCAAGGTGCACTTTTCACGCGGCATCGTCGGGATGGCGCGGCGCGGCGACAGCGTCGACAGCGCCAACTCGCAGTTCTTCATCATGTTCGCGGACGGCGGCAGCCTGGATAACCAGTACACCGTGATCGGCGAGGTCGTGCAGGGCATGGACGTCGTCGACAAGCTGAAGAAGGCACCGCCCGGTTCGGCCGGCGGCGCCGTCACCGATCCCGACAAGATGGTGAAAGTCCAAGTCGCCTCCGACATCAAATAGGATGGGACCATGGCGCGCTGTGGCAATAGGCTTCTGCTGGCTGCCGCGCTGCTGCTTTCAGGCGTTTCCGGCGCGGCCGCCGGGGACCCAGAGGTCAACACCATCCAGGACATCTTCCAGCACTTGCGGACCTGCTGGAAGCCGCCGCCGCCCAGCAAGGCTCGCCCTATCGACATCACCGTCGTCGTGAGCTTTAACCGGGCCGGAAACATTCTGGGCCATCCGAGGATTACCTATGAATCCGCGGAGGCCTCCGACAATGACCGGCTGCAATACCGGGTCGCGGTGATGGAGGCGCTGCAACGCTGCACGCCGATGCCATTTACCGATGCAATGGCCGGCGCCGCCGCGGGCCGTCCGTTTGCGATCCAGTTCCGTAACCGGAAGACTTCACCCCCAACGCAAGAGAGACGAGCATGAGCGTCACCGAAAACACCCTGATCCTCGAGACCACGCAGGGCCCCGTCACCATCGAGATGCGGCCCGATCTCGCGCCCGGCCACGTCGCGCGCATCAAGGAACTGGTCCGCGAGGGCTTTTACGACGGCATCGTGTTCCACCGCGTGATCGAGGGCTTCATGGCGCAGACCGGCTGCCCGCAGGGCACCGGCACCGGCGGCTCCGGCAAGAAGCTGAAGGCCGAGTTCAACAAGGAACCGCATGTGCGCGGCACCACCTCGATGGCCCGCGCCGCCAGCCCCGATTCCGGCGACAGCCAGTTCTTCATCGTCTTCGACGACGCCCGCTTCCTCGACAACCAGTACACGGTGTGGGGCAAGGTCACCGAGGGCATGGAGAACGTCGACAAGATCAAGCGCGGCGAGCCCGTCCAGAACCCCGACAAGATCGTCAAGGCGCGGATGGCCGCGGACGCGGAGTAATCGCTCAACCCTCATCCTGGGGAGCGCGGAACGCGCGTCTCGAAGGATGAAGGCCCCGCTGTTGCAGCTCGGCCTTCATGGTTCGAGACGGCGCTACGCGCCTCCTCACCATGAGGGTCTGACTGCGTGGCGCTGAGCCCGACATGCGCACTGATCTCTTCGATTTCGATCTGCCCGCCGAGCGCATCGCGTTGCGCCCGGCGAGCCCGCGCGACTCCGCGAAGATGCTGGTCGTGGAAGGTGGCGCGCTGCGCGACCAGCTCATTTCCGAGCTGCCGCAATGGCTGAAGGGCGGTGACCAGCTCGTCGTCAACGACACCAAGGTGATCGCGGCGCAGCTCAAGGGCCGCCGCATCGGCCGCGAGACCGAGCCCAAGATCGAGGCGACGCTGATCAAGCGCCTCGACGGCTCGCGCTGGCAGGCACTGGTCAAGCCGGCAAAAAAGCTCGTGGCCGGCGATCGCATCCGCTTCGGCAACGAGGGCAAGGTCTGCCTGCTCGGCCATCTCGACGCCGAGGTCGAGGCCAAGGGCACCGATGGTGAAGTGACGCTGTCATTCTCGTTTCACGGCCCGGCGCTGGATCAGGCGATCGAAGATCTCGGCAGCCCGCCGCTGCCGCCCTATATCGCCTCGAAGCGCACGCCCGACGATCAGGACCTCGCGGACTACCAGACCATGTTCGCTGCGAACGAAGGCGCCGTCGCGGCTCCCACCGCGGGCCTGCATTTCACCCCGGCGCTGGAGCAGGCGCTGAGCGACCGCGGCGTCGGCATCAACCGCGTCACGCTGCACGTCGGTGCCGGGACCTTCCTGCCGGTGAAGGTGGACGACACCGAAGGCCACAAGATGCATGCCGAGTGGGGCACGATCTCGGCCGAGACGGCGGAGCGGCTCAACACCGCACGGCAGAATGGCGGCCGCATCATCGCCGTCGGTACGACGTCACTGCGGCTGCTCGAAAGCGCGGCGAGCGAGGACGGCACCATCCAGCCGTTCGCGGCCGAGACGTCGATCTTCATCACCCCCGGCTATCGCTTCCGTGCCGTCGATATCCTACTGACCAATTTCCATTTGCCGAAGTCGACGCTGTTCATGCTGGTGTCGGCCTTCTCCGGGCTCGAGGCGATGCAGCAGGCGTATGCGCACGCGATCGCGGAAGGGTACCGGTTCTATTCGTACGGCGATGCGTGCTTGTTGTTTCGGGCAGAGCCGTAGGGTGGGCAAAGGCGCGTAGCGCCGTGCCCACCATCTATCCGCATATTTCAGGTCGATTGGTGGGCACGCTTCGCTTTGCCCACCCTACGACACCGGTTACGCCATCACCCGCTGCGGCAAGAGCTCCGCGATCTGCACCGCGTTCAGCGCGGCGCCCTTGAGCAGCTGGTCCGCCGCCACGAACATCGAGATCGAATGCCCTGAGGGATCGCTGAGATCCTTGCGGATGCGGCCGACCAGGACGTCGTCCTGGCCCGAGGCGTCGATCGGCATCGGGAAGTAGTTCTTCACGCGGTCGTCGACGAGCTTCACACCGGGCGCCTGCGCCATGATGGCACGGACCTGGTCCTCGCTGATCGGCTTCTCGCATTCGAAGGTGATGGCCTCGCAATGCGCGCGCAGTACCGGCACGCGGACGCAGGTGACGCCGATCGCGATCTTGTCGTCCTCGAAGATCTTGCGGGTTTCCTTGATGACCTTGGTCTCTTCGTCGTTGTAGCCGGTTTCAGGGTCGACGGCGGTGTTGTGGTTGAAGAGATTGAAGGCGTAGGGGTGCGGCATCACCTTGGGCGTATAGACCTGCCCGTTGAGATTGGCGCGGGTGGACTCGACGAGCTCGTCCATCGCGGCGGCGCCGGCGCCGGAGGCCGCCTGGTAGGTCGAGATGATGACGCGCTTGATGCGGTTCGTCTGGTGGATCGGCCAGAGCGGCACCAGTGCGGTGATCGCGGCGCAGTTCGGGTTCGCAATGATGCCCTTGTGGTCGCGGATGCGGTTGGCGTTGATCTCGGGGATCACCAGCGGCACGTTCGGGTCCATGCGGAAGGCGGAGGAGTTGTCGACCACGACGGCGCCGGCCTTGACAGCGATTGGCGCGAACTTCTTGGAGATGCTGCCGCCGGCCGAGAACAGCGCGATGTCGACGCCCTCGAAAGCGCGCTCGGTCAATTCCTCGATGGCGACGTCCTGCCCGCGGAACGACACCGTCTTGCCGGCCGAGCGGGCGCTTGCGAGCGCCTTGAGCTTGCCGACGCGAAAGCCGCGCTTGTCCATGGTGGCGATGAATTCGGCGCCCACCGCACCGGTGACGCCGACAATCGCGACGACGGGATCGTTACTCACATTCTCCTCCATTGCATTGAGTTGAAGACAACAAAAAAGCCCCGGACCAGAGGTCGGAGCTTCGGTAGAGTGGATTGCGTTTAAGTCGACGACCTACGCGCGCACGCCTCCCCGGGCCCCGAAGGCCGTGGTGATTTTAGTCGTGCGTTTGGTGGTCGTGAACATGGCGGCGACTTATGCGGGAGAGTTTCGCGTCCGTCAATGGCTTTTCGGCGGGATTGTGGCCGCCGCTATTTCGCCCGGGCGCCCGGCGGCTCCAGGATGACCTCCTTGAGGTTGTCGCCGCTGATGACGACGATCGCGAAATTCAGCCGGCCGCGTTCGCGCACCAGTCCGCCGCTGATCGCCTTGCCCGAGGCCGCACGTTCGGCGACGTGCACGGCATCCGCAAGGCGGTGCTTGATGGCACCGAGCGCTGCGAGGTTGCTGCGGTCGTCGAGATCGAGTTCGGCGAGGGGGAGGGCGGCTTCACCGCCGACGAGTTCGCCGGTTGCGGCGTTGATGGTGTGGCGCCAGATGCGGTCGTTGTGCAGGGTCTTCACCCGGTAGACCGGCACGCCGGAGGCTCCGTCGAAACTCACATCCGCCGTCGTGGCACCGGCATGACGGGCTTCCGCAATCGCCATGGCCTGGCTGATCGAGATCGACGAGCTGCGGAATCGTTCGATTTCGCGGCTGACCGCTTGGCGGTCTGCTTCGGCATCACCATCTGTGTCGCCGTGAAGCGCGGTTGGCGTGCCCGTGGTGACAATCGCCTGCGCCGGCGCGGCAAGGAGCAGCGCGGGCAAGGCGATCGCAAGTAATCGCGCGGTCAATCGTTTGGCTGTCGTCATGCTCGAAACCCTCGGCCAGCGAGTGTGCCGGATGATCGTAAAGAATTCGCGGCCGACCTTGGGCATCGGCCGGCCGCGGAGCGTCGCAGCGGGCTGGACCCGGCACGGCGATCTTGGGCGGTACGGACCCCTTTGGGGCTGGTGAAAAAGCGGTCCGTATCGCTTATAACTAAACCATACCGTATCGTTTTGTTTTGGTCAACGACGCGGGCGTAACCTCGAAGGGGAAACGTCGCGACCTCACGGAATTGTCAGCGGGACGGGCGCCGCCGCTGTGTGCCCTTTGCGGGGCTCTGGATGCGGTCTGCTGGTCCCAGCGCGCCGGCCAGGAACAGCTTGATCGCCGCGCGCATGCGCTTCTCGGCGGCCTTCAATTCCAGCGCCGTGCCGAACGTCGCCAGGCGGTGGGTGTGACCGACGACGACGTCGAGGAACACCTCTGCCGCGATCGTGGTGTCGTCGACGTTGAGTGCGCCCTGCGCCACCAGACGGTCGAAGAAGCGGGCCGTGGTGGCGACGGCCTTCAGCCAGCCTTCCTCCTTGCCGAGCTTGGCGATGTCGGGGAAGTTGATGGCCTGTGACGTCATCATGCGGCTGAATGCGACGGCATCGGGCCCGCAGGTGAAGGTCAGCATCTCGCGCCCGATCTCGACCAGCCTCTGTTCGACCGAAATGTCCGAGGCGCTGGAGAGCTGGGTCTCGGCGGCTGCCGATAGTGGCGCAAGCCAGCGCGCGATTTCGCGCCTCAGCACGGCGGCAAACAGGCCGCGCTTGTCCCCGTAGCGGGAATAGACGGTGGGTTTGCTGACCCGAGCGGCCTCCGCGACCGCGTCGAGCGAGGTCGCGTCGAAGCCGCGATCCAGGAACAGGCGGGTGGCGACCTCAATCAGCCGCTGATCGCGCTCGATCGCAGCGGTTTTCGTCGGACGGCCGCCGCGTGATTTCGGCACCTCGCGCCGTGGCGTTGCCGGCTTTGTCCTGGTCGCAGTCAATCCCATGCCCAATGATTCCTGCGCGCTTCTAATCGTCGTCATTCGCTCTATATCGCGCAGGAGCGGGGGCGTCATCGCGAATCTGGCCGAATTGGCCGTATCGTCAACGGTTTCGGCACGGTCTCGTTCCGTCACGAGAGATCACGGCAGCTTCGAAGTCCAGGCCTGGCCTGAGGCAGCCTTCTCGTATCCGTACTGATACAGCGCCCGCATATAGGCGGTGTCGAACCCTTCCGAAGGCGGCGCGGGGTAATCGCGCGCGATGTAGGAGAGGTGGAAGCCGAGATTGTTGCGCTTGGCGAAATCATAGGTCGAGAAGATGATCGAGCGCGTCTGCGACTGGGTGATCGACGACAGGCTGCGCGAGGCGACGTCGATGGTGCTGTTGGACACGAGCTCGAAATTGCGTTCGATCTTCTTGTTGACGAGGATGTAGATGTTCATCCGCGCGTTGCCGGGCAGGCGGTCCTGGGAGAGCAGGGCTTCCGGCAGCGTCAGCACCGGCGCGGTCACGCCGCCGTCGACATGCATCTCCTGAAATCTGCGGCCCTGGCCTTCGGCGTCGATCATGATGGGCGGAAACACCAGGGGAATGCTGGCGGAAGCCGCCATCACGTCGCGAAACAGTTTTAGCGCCTCGGGTGTTCCGACCGCTGCGATCTTGCCCATGTCCCAGATGGCGGTCCGCTGGGTGTCGAGATCGGTGGTCACCACCAGCAGCTTTCGGCCCTTGGCATTTTCACGCGCGACCTGCGCCATGATCTCCGGCCCGACATAGCGGGCGACGAGCTCGCGCAGCCGCGTGTTGCCGAACAGGCCGGACCCGAACAGCACACGCATGATGCTGGGATCGTTCAGGAGGCTCTCCGCGATGCCGCTGGTGTAGACCTCCCTCAGCGTGTCATCATACTGCGAGCCGAGGAACGCAAAGGGCGCGATCAGGCCGCCGGTGCTCACGCCCGAGACGACCGAGAAGGTGGGACGGGTTCTGGCAGCGGTCCAGCCGCTCAGCACGCCGACGCCATAGGCGCCATCGGCGCCGCCGCCGGAAAGCGCCAGATAGGACTTCGTCGCGGTGCTGGTGTCCTTCTCGAAGCTGAATTTCGTGACGGGCTCGTCGGCGTAGCGGCGCAAGCCGTCGATATCGAGCACGCGCGACGTGCTGGCCTCAGCGGCCGTATAGGGCGTGCGGGGCAGGGAGGTGCAGGCGCCGAGTGCCAAGCTGCATACCAGAACCAGGAATCCGGTCAGGCGGACGCCTGTCTGTCTGATCCAGCCGCGCGAGGGGCCGGACATTTCGGTCGAACATGAAGCGGAGGGCATTGTCGGTGGCTGGCGATCACACAAATACTGCCGCCGGCAAAATTCACCGCGGCATCTCGTCCAGCCCCGCGCAAAAACTACACTGTATCGTTTTGTTTGGCAAGCGCGCCGGGCGATCAAGTCGGCGTCAAATGTGTCCCGCTCTGAGCCACAAGCCGGCTCTGGCGTGGTCCGAGCGGGTTGATCAGCCTCTTCCGACACGCAATAAGCACGACCATGAATCTTCCTGACACCGGTCTACCCAATCACTTCGAGCTGCTCGCCACCGATGGCGCCGCGCGCACCGGGCGCCTGACCACGCCGCATGGCGTGGTGCGGACGCCGGCCTTCATGCCGGTCGGAACCGCCGGCGCCATGAAGGGCATGCACTGGCGCGAGGTGCGCGAGGCCGGCGCCGACATCGTGCTCGGCAACACCTATCATCTGATGCTGCGTCCCGGCGCCGAGCGGATCTCGGCGCTCGGCGGCCTGCAGCGGTTCACCGGCTGGAACGGGCCGATGCTGACGGATTCCGGCGGCTTCCAGGTGATGTCGCTGTCGGACCTGCGCAATGTCACCGAGAACGCCGTCACATTCCGTTCGCATATCGACGGCGCCAAGGTCGAGCTGTCACCGGAGCGCTCGATCGAGGTGCAGCGCTTCCTAGGCTCCGACATTGCCATGCAGATGGACGAATGCGTGCGGCTGCCGGCCGAGCGGGACGACATCGAACGGGCGATGCGGCTGTCGCTGCGCTGGGCCGAGCGAAGCAAGCGCGCCTTCGAGAGTGCGCCGGACGGCTACATGCTGTTCGGTATCGTGCAGGGCGGCGACGTGCCGCAGCTTCGTCACGCCAGCGCCGAAGGCCTCGTTGCAATCGGTTTCCACGGCTATGCGATCGGCGGTCTTGCCGTCGGCGAGCCACAGGCGGTCATGCTGGCGATGATCGACGAGACCGCACCGATGCTGCCGAGAGAGCGGCCGCGCTACCTGATGGGCGTCGGCACGCCCGATGACATCCTCGAAGCGGTCAAGCGCGGCATCGACATGTTCGATTGCGTGATGCCGACGCGCAATGGCCGTCATGGCGTTGCCTTCACGCGCTTCGGCCAGGTCAATTTGCGCAACGCGCGCCACGCCGACGATCCGCGTCCGCTCGACGAAGAGAGTTCCTGGCCGTCGGCGCGCAACTACGCGCGCGCCTACCTGCATCATCTCGTCAAGGCGGGCGAGACGCTGGGAGCCATGCTGCTCTCCGAGATCAATATCGCCTACTACCAGTTCCTGATGCAGGGCATCAGGGACGCGATCGCACACGGGACGTTCGACGAGTTCTACCAGCGTACGCGCCAGGACTGGGCGAGGGGCGACATCGCCCCGCGCTAGTCAGTTGCAGACGATCCGCTGCTTGACGGCGTGCTTGGTCACGAAGCCGTAGCCGCAATTGTCGCAGGTCCAGAGATAGCTGATCATATGGTCGGAGATGTAGGCGGATGCTTCGGCGGCGACCATCGAGTCGGCGCAGACGGCGCAGGTCGGCAACTCGCTGCAACGCGGGGCGCGGTGATGTGCGACGGTCGACAACACTTCAGCGACTGCTGACATCGTGGTGACCTCTCTGCTTTGAGACCTAAGTCTAACATAGACCGAATCAGTTGACGAGGTCGCAACACAAATGCGTTGGTTTTCTGATAATTACAGCTCACGCGATTTTGCGATGCAGCGTATTTAACATGTGCCGCATTGTCGCTTGCGTGTCGTCCCAAGCTGTCCGTTACTGCGCAAGAGACGCTGCAGAAACAGAAATTGTCGTCACAGGGAGTTCATCATGGACGCATCGTCCAACACGGGTGCAGCGCACCAGCCCGGCCGCGGCCGGATCTACTCTTCGATCGTCGAGGCCTTTGGCGACACGCCGATCGTGCGCTTGCAGCGGCTGCCGGGCATGCACGGCGTCAACGCGACGATTTTGGCAAAACTTGAATATTTCAATCCCGCCGCGAGCGTGAAGGATCGCATCGGCGCGGCCATGATCATCGCGATGGAGAAGGCCGGCATCGTCAAGCCTGACACCGTGCTGATCGAGCCGACCTCGGGTAACACCGGCATCGCGCTCGCCTTTGTCGCGGCCTCGCGCGGTTACCGGCTCAAGCTGGTGATGCCGGAATCGATGTCGATCGAGCGGCGCAAGATGCTCGCCTTTCTCGGCGCAGAGCTGGTGCTGACGCCGGCGGCACAGGGCATGAAGGGCGCGATCGCGACCGCCGAGGAGCTCCTGAAGACGACACCGAATTCGGTCATGCCGCAGCAGTTCAAGAACCTCGCCAATCCCGAGGTGCACCGCCGTACCACCGCCGAGGAGATCTGGAACGACACCGGCGGCAACGTCGATATCTTCGTCGCCGGCGTCGGCACCGGCGGTACCATCACCGGCGTCGGCCAGGTGCTCAAGCCACGCAAGCCGTCCTTGCGGGTGGTGGCGGTCGAGCCGGAGGAAAGCCCGGTGCTCTCAGGCGGCCAGCACACGCCGCACAAGATCCAGGGCATCGGCGCCGGCTTCGTGCCCGACATCCTCGACCGCTCGGTGATTGACGAGATCGTGAAGATCAACTCGACGACCGCGATCGAGACCACCCGGGCGCTGGCGCGGCATGAGGGCATTCCCGGCGGCATCTCCTCGGGCGCGGCGATCGCAGCTGCGCTCCAGATCGGCAAGCGGCCGGAAGCTGCGGGAAAAACCATTCTGGCTATAGTGCCGTCCTTCTCCGAGCGGTATCTTTCGACGGCTCTGTTTGAGGGAATCTAGGACATGACGGATCAACCGAGGCGGCCGCGCACGCTTGGCGATGCGCGGTCGGAGGCCGAGGCGGCGKTCAAGAAGGTGACCGCCAAGGTCGCCGTGGCGCCACCGAAACCGAACGTGGCGCCGGGAATCAAGGAGCAGGTCACGCTGCGCATCGACCAGGACGTGCTGGAGTTCTTCCAGCAGGGCGGTCCCGGCTGGCAGGACCGCATCAACGAGGCGCTGCGCAAGGCGGCGGGGAAGTAGCGCCTCCTGCCAGGGGCGCCGAAGGGCGGCGCGCCGGCAAACTCAGAGGACCTGCGACAGAAACCGCTGCGTTCGCTCGTCCTTGGCTGCCGTAAACAAGGCTTCCGGCGGCCCGTGCTCGACGATCACACCGCGATCGGTGAAGTAGACGTGATCGGCGACCTCACGCGCGAAGTTCATTTCATGGGTGACGAGGAGGCATGTCATGCCATCCTCGGCAAGCTCCCGGATGGTGACCAGGACCTCCTTGACCGTTTCCGGATCGAGGGCGGCGGTAACTTCGTCGAACAGCATGATGTCCGGTCGCATCGCCAGCGAGCGGGCGATGGCCACGCGCTGCTGCTGTCCGCCGGAGAGCTCGCCGGGATAGGTATCCTCCTTCCCCGCGAGCCGAACCTTGGCAAGCAGCGCCCGGGCGCGCGCTTCGACCTCGGCACGTTTCTGGCCGAGAACATGGATCGGCGCCATCATCACGTTCTGGAGCGCCGTCCTGTGCGGGAAGAGATTGTATTGCTGAAACACCATCCCGACCTTGCGGCGAAGCGCCAGCTTGTCGAGCCTTGGATCGGACACCTCGATGCCTTCGATCTGAATGCTGCCGGACGTGATCGGCTGGAGCGCATTGATGCAGCGGATCAGCGTGGATTTCCCTGATCCGGACGGGCCGATGATACAGATCACCTCGCTCTTTCTGACCGACAGGCTGATGCCTTTCAGAACCTCGAGAGCTCCGAACGACTTTCTGACGTCGACGCATTGGACGATGGGCTGATCCGGAGTCCAGCTCGTGGCCATGCACTGCTCCCTCAGCGTATGCGGAACCGACGCTCGAGACGCGCGGTCCAGAGGTTGATCGGATAACAGTAGAGAAAGAAACACAGCAGCGCGAAACCGTAGAGCGGCGCGAACAGCTCCGGCCTGCCGCCTTCGGCGGCATGCACCTGCGCCGTCAGCGTGAGCATCTCCGAAACACCGACGATCGATGCCAGCACCGTCGACATCGCGACCAGCGCATAGACGTTCATCCAGGGCGGCAGCATGCGCTTGATGCACTGTGGCAGCATGATCAGCCACATCGTCTGGCGCCGCGTGAACGAGAGCGATTCCGCCGCCTCCCATTGCGTCGACGGAATGGAGCGGACGGCACCGCGCACGACCTCGGCGACATTCGCCATGACAGGCAATGCGAAGCCGACCGTTGCCTTGATCCAGTCCGGCAAGGGGATGGTCGTCTTGAAGAGGGTGACCTGGAAGGGCACCAGAAACATAACGAAGAACAGCAGCACCAGCCAGGGCGCGTTGCGGAAGAATTGAGTCAGGAGCCAGCTGACGGCGGCGAGCGGCCGAAACTCCGACAACAACCCCAGACCCAGGCCAAGCCCGGCGACGGTCCCCAGCAGCATGGCCAGCAGGGAGATCAGGATGTTGAAGGCGAACCCGCGCAGCAGCAGCGGCGACCACTTCACAATGACTTGCAGCGGGGACAGCACCGCCGGTCCGGTCTGCGCCCACGCGGTGGACGCGGCCATGATGGCGCAGAAACCGAGGATCGCGGCGGCCAGCGGGCCGATCCGAACGGACATCCGGGTCGGCACGGGACGATACGGCAGAAGGACGGCAAGCCTGTGCTCGGGCTGGGCGCCTTTCATCGGGCGTATCCCGGGATGCGCATCGCTCGCTCCCAGCGATGCATCAGCCAGACGAGGACGCCGACAAGGATGCCGTAGGTCGCCAGCAATACGACCATCATTTCGAAGACGTTCTGCGATTCCGACCAGACCTGCTTGACCGCATACAGCGTCTCGGGAACGGCGATCGCGTAGGCGAGGGTGGTCGTCTTGAGCAGGTTGACGAGGTTGTTGTTCAGTGCGGGAAGGCAGACGCGAATGGCCAGCGGAAGGACGATATGGACGTAAGCCTTAAGGCGCGTGTATCCGAGCGCCTCCGCGGCTTCCAGCGTCGTCCTCGGCACCGCCTCGATGCCTGAGCGGAAGATTTCGACGTTGAAGGCGCCCGCGAACAGCGACAGAGAAATGATGGCCCATTGGACGTTGCTCAGCAGCGGAACGCGCATGCCTGCCGCCTCGACGGCCGGGAGCATGGTGCCGAGGCCGAAATAGAAAAAGAAGATCTGGACCAGCGGCGGCGTGTTGCGGAACACCACCACGAAAGCATTGACGGGCAACCGCAGCAGCATGGACGGACTGCCTTGCAGCAAGGCGCCGACCGCGCCGATGATCAGGCTCAGCAGGATGGTCGTGACACTCAGAAGCAACGTCATCTTGAGCCCGCCGAAATAGCGGTCCCAATCGTAGGCATCGTAGAATACGGAGAAATTCAGCCCCGTCGTTTCGTAGAGCCGTTGAAACCAGTCGCCGATTTCGTGCATTTTGCGCGACACCAAACTGTTGAGGCGATGCCTCGTATCAGTGCATTGGCTCGACCTGTTCGGAGCGCAAGACGGATCTGGCGCTCCGCTCTGCGCGTCTATTTGTCCTTGTATTGCTCGTGCATGAGCAGCGAATACTCGGTCGGCGTAATGCCCCACTTCTTTTCCGCTGCCACGATGAAGCCGGTCTTCATCCAGTCCTTTGTCATATCTTCGAGCAGCTTCTGAAGGCTGGAATTATCGAGCGCGACAGCGATCATCCATGGCGATGGCAAAATACCTTTCAGGGGCAAGTCGTAGTCCGCCTTCCACTCGTCCTCGAGCAGCTTGCCTTGCAGGAAGGTCTGATCGTAGACATAGCCGATGCAGTTGCCCTGCTTCATGGCGAACAGAGGCTTCTCCGAGCCGTCAAACGCAACGATTTCGGGGCCGTAGGATTTGGCAACGTCCTTGTTGTACCAGGCCCCCGACGTTGCACAGACGGGTTTTCCCTTGAGCTCGGCCCAGTCCTTGATGCCGGACTTCTTGTTGAGAAGGATGTTCACATAGTCCGAATAGTATAGCGGTTCGATGGCTTGAACCACGCGACGGCGTTCCGGCCTGTCCGACATGGTCGCGATCAGCAGGTCGACCTTTCCCTGCTGAAGAAATTCGATCCTGTTGGAGGCCGCGACCGGAACGAGTTCGAGTTTGACGCCGAGGCGCTTGGCAATGTCTGCGGCGAGATCCGGCTCGATGCCGACCACGTTTCCCGTGGGATCGCGGAAGCCGAAGGGCTTGTAGTCAGCCTTGACGCCGACATTCAACGTGCCGCGCTGCTTGATGGCATCGACGCCATCGGCGGCTTGGGCACTGCCAAGCATCAGCAGCGCCGCGATGCCTGTCATCATGGAACGGACAATGTATCTCATCGGATGACGCCTCCAGGATTGTGATCACGACGCGCGTTGAGCGCGCTTGTTCAAGATACAAGGCTCGTGCCAAACGTCACGAAAAACGGGAGATGGAGAATGGGCTGAGGTCGATCGCGCTTCGACCGTCGGTCACCATCCCGGCGACGACGTTGCCGATACCTGCCGAGTGCTTGAAGCCGTGGCCCGAGCACGCCGAGACGACACAAATCCGGTCCTGGTCGGGATGGCGGTCGATGATGAAGCCCCGATCGGGCGTCACCGTGTAGATGCAGGCAGCCGCCTGCGCGACGCGCGGCGTGGCGCCGGCGAGCCGCCCCGCGACGTGCTTCCGGTACATTTCAGCCGATTCCGCGGGATCGACGGTGCGGTCGATGGCGTCGGCCGTCGTGTTGGTCTCGTACTGCTCGGTCGCGACCTTGAGACGACGATCGCCAGGCAAAGGCGGGAAGCCGTAGAGGTAGTCGACATCCGTCGCGCCATGCATCCATATGAACACAGGGGCGTCGGCGCGATACGCGCTGGTATCGTCGAGCTCGTACCAATGCAGCACCTGCCGCTTCACCGTAAGCACGCGGTCAAACGGCGCGCCGAGCAGGTGGGCATTCCAGCCGCCGGCCGACACCACCACTTGGTCGGCCTCGAATGTGCCCGAGGACGTTTCCACCCGAACGGCGGAGCCGCGCTGCGCGATCGAGAGGACCTCGACTCCCGTGCGTATCGTTGCGCCGAGCTGCTCCGCGCGCGTCAGCTGCGCCTTGATGCAGCGCTCCGGAAAAACGTACCCTCCGCCGGGCTCGTAATAGGCCTTCTCGTTGCCCTGGAGATTCAGGAACTGCGGGAAGCGATGAGCCACCTCTCGCCCGTCGATCACTTCATGCGCGATGCCGAAGTCACGCGCGGCTCCGATCGAGCGCGCGACGAAATCCGACTTGCCGTGGTGCGACGTCTCGCCGACACCGGGCGCCATGACGACGAGGCCGCACGGGTTCAGCAGCTCGGCAGACGTCTCGGCTTCGAGCTCACGCCAGATCCGGTGGGTATCCAGCACCAGGGGCACGTAATCGCGGCCTTCGCCGACCGCCTGCCGGGTGATGCGGGTTTCGCCGTGGCTGGATCCCATCGTGTGAGGCGGGGCAAAGCGATCGAGGCCGACCGCCTTTACCCCTCGCCTGGCCAGTTGATAGAGGGCCGCGCTGCCCATGGCACCGAGGCCGATCACCAGAATATCCGCTTGCTCACTCATGGATCGGGGCTGCTTAATTGTTAGGACGATCCGAAGTCTGCTTTCGGATGCGGCTCTCCTACAAGGATAATTCATGTAATGAAGGCAATTTGCATATTAATATGACTTCTGCTTAAGCTATGGATATGACGCCACCTGTTCCAGACTTGCGAAGCTTGCAGATTGTCGCTGCCGTCGCGGAGTCCGGCAGCATGCTTCAGGCGTCCCGTCAGTTCGGGATGACGCAATCAGCGGTTTCTCAGGCTGTGCGGCGGGCCGAGGCCTCGATCGGCGTCGCGTTCTTCAACCGTAGCCGGAGGCCGCTTACACTGACGCGGGCGGGCCGCATTCTTGCTGGCCGTGTTCGCGATCTGAATCGCGACTTTGACACGTTACTCAGCGCACTCCGGGACGCAGCGAAACTGCCTGAGCGTGTCGATCTGAGGCTCGGCCTCATCGACTCCTATGCCGCCACGGTCGGCGCACACCTCGTCAAGGAGCTCATGACGGGCGAGGTCGCACTGAGTCTGTCCGTTTGGTCGGGCCTTGCTCACTCGCATGCCGAGGCGCTGGTCCACCGAACGATCGACGCGGCGATCACATGCGATGCGATGGATGACCTGTATGATATCGAGCGCTTCCCGTTTTACCGCGAGCCAAATCTGCTGGTGGTGCCGCGCGGATTGGAAGCCGAATTTGCTGACCTTGATTTGCGGGAGATCCTGACCCGGCATCGCCTGGTCCGGTACAGCGAACGCTCCTATGCAGGCGCTCAGGTCGAGCGCCACCTGAGCCGTTTGGGCATTCGCCCACCGCGGGCCTTTGAGTTTGACACCTCGGACAGCCTGGTCGCCATGGTCGCCACCGGGATGGGCGTGGCGATCACCACGCCGCTGTGTCTGTTGCAGGGGCTCGCTCACGCTGGTCAAGTCAGCGCTCTCCCTCTGCCGGGCCCCGGATTTTTTCGTGAGCTGCTTCTGGTGACCCGCCGTGGCGATCTCTCGTCACTGGCGCCGCGCATCGCGGAGATGGCTCGGACGAGCATTACGATGCAGGCGATGCCGCGGATCCGGACGCTCGTGCCTTGGTTCACCCAAGATTACTAGCAACGAAAAAGCCCGGCGCGAGCCGGGCTTTTTGTGTTTGCGATCTGGTCCCGCCTCAGCGGCGGAACATGCCGCCCATCATGCCGCCGACGACACCGCCGACGAAGGCCGCGCCGGCATCGCCGCCGCCGCTGTTGCGATGCTGAACCGGTGCGCTGCTCTGGGCCTGGGCCGGGGCAGCACGCCGGGCCGGCTTCGCGC
>NZ_JBFUGY010000012.1:0-199044 GCF_056402655.1 Bradyrhizobium sp. P3_C3
GCCGTAGTGACGTTGCGTGACGAGCTTGTTGGTCTCCTCGAATGTCATCCCGGGTGAGAAGCCGAAGATGTCGGATTTCTTGACCTGTGCCAGAGACGCAGGCTTCAAGAACTCCGGCTGGATGGCGACCAGGGCGGCGACCGCAACGACGATCAGGCCGGCGATAACAATGGCAATCTTCATCAGCCCCTCACGAGAAACATCCGACCATATAACAGCCGGCGCGCTCCACCAGGCCTCCAAAAGCGAAAGCCCCGCCTGGGGGAAGCGGGGCTCTCTGATGGGGGTGAAGCTTGGGGACTTCAATTAGTTAGACGCGCCAGCGGCAGAATGGTTCAAAGCCAACGTGGCGCATGCTGCGACACTTTCGCGGGACAGGCTGGAACCCCGGCCGAAGCCATGCTTGTGTTTTGGGCCTCAATGGGTTCTAAGCCCCGTGACTTCATGACCTCCGGCGTGAATCGGCATCACACTTGCGTGGTTCAGCCGCGTCCTGAGCAGGCTCTGCTCACCCGCACAAAAGGAATTCAGACATGGCGAAGATGACGAAAACTCAATTGATTGATGCAATTGCCGAGGGCACGCAGCTGTCGAAGAACGACGTGAAGTCGGTCATCGAGTACATGGCGACGGTCGGTTACAAGGAGCTCAACGAGTCCGGCGAGTTCGTCATTCCCGGCTTCGTCAAGATGTCGGTCGTGAACAAGCCGGCGACCGAAGCCCGCATGGGCGTCAATCCCTTCACCAAGGAGCCGATGCAGTTCGCGGCGAAGCCGGCGAGCAAGTCGGTGAAGGCTTCGCCGCTGAAGGTGGCCAAGGACTCGGTCTAAGCGACCCGCGACGTCGTCGCGGCGGCTCCCAGTCGCGGAGCGCCGCAACGACCGCCGGCTGGTGTGTCGGACACGGACAAGGAACTCTCGGGCATTGTCACGCTTTGCTTCCCAAAGGGAGACGTCACATGGCCAGTCTGAGCGAGGAACAGATCCGGGACCGCGCCTATCATCTCTGGCGGGAAGCCGGCGAGCCCGCGGGGAGAATGGACACCTTCTGGTATGAGGCCGAAAAGTTGCTCCTCGCCGAGAGGGCCGCGCAAGGCGAAGTCCCGCCGGGGCTGAACGACAATCTGCCGGTCTGACGGTCAACAAAGGCCGCACGAAAATTTGCCGTACGCCGGAACGTTGTCCGGCGTTCGGCGGTTGAGATGACGGCGACGGAATCTTGCGCGAAGCTGACAGTCGTCAAAGCAGCCACCCGGTGTAACGCCCGTGTGGCTGCTTTGTTATTTGCTGCTCTGTTGTTCGAGCGCGCGGCAAAGAAAAACCCCGGCGTTGGGGACCGGGGCTTCTCAAAGCTGGACGGCCGCGTCGCACAGCCGCCAGCACCACTGAATTCGACCTGACAACGCGGGGCGGGGACATTCGTTCCGGCCGCTACTCCGTCGGCACYGACACATCGATGATCGCCGGCGGATCGATCTGGCGCTCGCGCCAGACGATGAATTCGCATTTGGGATTGAGCCACTGATATTCGGAGCCGCGCGCCTTGAGGTGCGCAAGCGCCGCATCGTGCGCCGTGGTCTCGTCCGGGGCCTCGACCATGATCTCCACGGTCTCCTCGATCTGACGAACCACCTCGACGGCGTAAAATTTCCTGGTCACGGTCCCTCGCTCCGGAATGGCTAACGGCGAGGGCGACGGCGCGTTCCCAAAAGAAAAACCCCGCGCTTGCGCACGGGGCTCTCTTGGCCGGCGGCGTTGGGATTTCAGCGCCTGGCCGCCAGCGCCTCGAACTTAAGGTTGAAAACCCAAAAAGCAACCCGCCGTGGCGACGGAACATGTTCGTCAGGCCGCGCGGCCAGTGGCCGGGCGCGGAAATCCCCAGCTTTCAGGGGGCCGCGCAGCGCGAGCAAGGCTTGAGGCGATGTGCGTGGGAAATCGCGCGCGAGGGGCTGGACTTTTTGTTCTCAGTTTGTTCTAGTTGGTCATCACGTTGGAGGTGACTCATGACCGTCGAGAAACAGCGCGAAGTGATCAGGCTCTGGAATCAGCTGAGGAAAGTCGAGGGGCCGGCCGCTGAAGAGCTCCGCATCCAGATCCTCGAATGTTTTTCCGAGAAGGCCAACGCCAAGCGAGCGGCGTGAGGACGGCGGCGAGTCACGGCGGCCACCCAGTAAGTGCGATCTCGTCTGCCGTTGAAAATCTTGCCGATGAAGTCGTGACGGCGCGCGCCTTCATCGATCGTTAGGAGTCGCGCCGCGCTGATTTACTCGACTCCGATTCGTTCTTTGCGAACGAAATGGAGTCGGATGCAGAACAAGGCGTGCCTTCTGTGTCGATGCGGGACAGTCCTTCGCGCCGCGCGTGAGCGTGATGCTTCGCACGGTCTCGCCCTCGTGTCCTCGTTACGGAATGAGGCGAGGGAGAGCGACATGGATGCGTGCTGGTTTCTCGTCGAGATCGTCAAAGTGTTCTGGTCCGACAGGCACAAGCGGCTGCGCAAAGGCAGGCCCTCGGTGCCGCAGGTGCCGCCGCCACTGAAGCGAGACGACACGGAGTGATCGGTCCTTCGCTGCGATCGCACGTTCGCTTCGCGACGATCCGCACCACTTGTTAAGAGTTGCTCCGCGCCGATTTTTTCGATTCCGATTCGTTCTTCGAGAACGAAATGCAGGCGAAGCTGGAACAAAGCCGTACCCGCGGCTCCGCCGGAGCGTTTACGAGTTTTGGTGCGGACGTTGTCTGAAGCGGCGTGCCGGGATCTCGAGGCTTGCGCAAACTCCTAACGAAGATTTGCGGGAAAGCCGATAACCCTATTCGGTTAGGTTAAAACCCCAATCGCGTTGCGCTTGCCGCTGCTTGGGATAGGTGTCTGGCAAGGACAAGAAACGACTTTGCCAACGAGCAACTTTGCATGACACCTTTTTCAGAACCATCCTTCTTTCAGGGCGACCGCCACACCTACCGGCGCGTCGCCGTCGTCGGCTCGCTGTTCTGCCTCGCCTTCGTGGTGATCAGCTTCTCGCTGCGGCCGCAGCTCGAGGACACGCACGTCGCGATCAAAGCCGACCGGCTGGTGCGCACGGCAGGCCAGGCGCCCCACACCAATTAGCGCTCGTCACCATAGGTGCGGTCGTCGGCGGAATGGCCCGGGCACGCGGTGCCGCGGCGCGCAAGCGCGACGAAGCCGGCATAGCCGGACAGGTTGAGCAGAACTTCAAGCCACGCGGGCATGTCGGGTCCCTTCTTGCGTGAAGGGGACTCAACGTGCGCGGGAAACATTTGTTCCGTGCTCGCCGGAAACAAACCCGCTTACAGCGGAGAGGAGGGGTCCAGCCGCCGGCCGAGGGTCGCAACGGACGCGCTCGACGGCTGCTCCTTGAGAAACTCGGCGATGGCCCGCGCCAGCTCGCCGTCGCTCATCGGCGTCGGCGGCGGGCGCAGCGCGCCGACACCGAAGTTGCGGACGATCTCGTCGTAATGCTGGTCGCGGGATTTGGGAACGAGCCTGCGGATGCGCCCCAGCAAAGCGGATAGCGGCAATGTGTCCTCCTCGGCATCCGTCCCATTGGCAGCCATTGATGTCTGCCGCCATTTTCTGTCCGCGAAACCAAAAACCCCGCCAGCATCGCGGAGATGCTGACGGGGCATCGTGCTGTCGCCTCAACCGGATAGCGGAGGCTTCCGCACTCGCAGATGCAATTCGCCCGAACCGGCTTTCGTTCCGCTCGTGCCGATATTTTTCTGCCGCCCGGGTTCCACTCCTCGCGCGCAACCATCGCGGGCCGGCGACGTTGTCCCCGCGAGACGCGAAGGAGGAGAGTCATGAAGAAGACACTGGCAGTTCTGGCCACCATTGCGGCCGTCGGCGTGACCGCGGTCGCGGCGCCTGTGCCTGCAGAGGCGCGCGGTCGCGGCATTGGCCCGGGCCTCGCATTCGGCCTCGCCGCCGGCGCGATCACAGCAGGCGCGATCGCTGCGTCCCATCCGTACGGCTATGGTCCGGGCTACGGCTATTATGGCGGGCCCGCCTATTACAGCCCCGGCCCGTATGCCTATTACGGCGATGGGCCGTACTACCCTCGGCGCCACTACTACCGCGGCTGGTAACGGCTGACCAAGTGAAAAGCCCGGAGCGATGCTCCGGGCTTTTTTCATGCGTGGCGATCGGAGGTGCCTTTATGGCCAGAGCGAGGGCCGCTCCACCTTGCGCGCATTGTCGAGCGTCGACACGAAATACTCTTCGCGCTCGCGCTGGAATCTTTCCTGGGTGGCACGGAAGGCGGCGACACGGGCGGCGATCTCTTCGCGTTCGCGGATTTTGCGTTGTTCGTCTTCGGTCATGTCAAATCCCCTCTACACGTCAGTATCTGTGCACTCCAATATGTGTGCACGGCCGAACTCACGCACTGCCGCCGCAATCACGTTGAGTCGCGTTAACACATGCATTGGCGCTTCTGATTGGGGCGTCAATGGGGAGGAGGCATTGCAGGATTGTGATAAGCGAAGGTCGGAAAAAATTGCCGACCGCGCTTGCGCGATTCTCACGCGGCAGTGGATAACAGCGTCAACGGTCTTGTCGCTTGCGCATGGTGCGGCCAGCGCAAGGCCAACACGGGAGGCCGCGAGTGATTGCATCGGATCTTCGCAGCGGCGTCGAACGACTCGGCGACATGATCGCCGAGTCGAGGACCATCGTGCCGTTCACCGGCGCGGGCATCTCCACCGAATGCGGCATCCCGGACTTCCGCTCACCGGGGGGAATTTGGACGCGCAACCGTCCGATCCCGTTCGACGAATTCGTCGCCAGCCAGGAAGCTCGCGACGAATCCTGGCGCCGCCGCTTTGCGATGGAATCTGTCTTTGCCGCGGCCAGGCCCGGGCGCGGTCATCTCGCGCTCGCCTCGCTCTACCGCGCCGGCAAGGTTCCCGCCGTCATCACCCAGAACATCGACAATCTGCACCAGGCTTCGGGCTTTGCCGCCGAGCACGTCATCGAGCTTCACGGCAATACCACTTATGCACGCTGCATCGGATGCGGGCAGGCCTATCAGCTCGACTGGGTGAAGCGCCGCTTCGACGAAGACGGCGGCGCACCCAACTGCACCGCATGCGACGAGCCGGTGAAGACCGCGACGATCTCGTTCGGCCAGATGATGCCCGACGACGAAATGCAGCGCGCGACCGTGCTGTCGCAAGCCTGCGACCTCTTCATCGCGATCGGCTCCTCGCTCGTGGTGTGGCCGGCGGCGGGCTTTCCGATGATGGCGAAGAACGCCGGTGCACGTCTGGTGATCATCAATCGCGAGCCGACCGATCAGGACGACATCGCCGACCTCGTTATCCGCCACGACATCGGCGAGACTCTCGGGCCCTTTGTCGGAAATTGAGGCATCAATTTGATTCGCGGCTGTGCAAGCTGTTCATAGGTTCCGGCGAATCATTTTTTTATCTATGCGCCGCAACCGGGAGTGTTATCTTTTGAGTCGAAAGATTCGCATCGCGTCGAATTGAGAACATTCTCTTAAGACGCGTGATTCGACGCCGCCGCTGAGGCGGGTTGCAATGGGCAGTGTGGGGTCCGGGGTTATGGGGTCGTCGGACGGATTTGAGTCCAAGAAGATCGGAGTTCCCGCTGTGGGCGAGCACGGCGGCGGTCGCGATAACGCGCTAAGCCCGTTCAGCGGACTTGGTGAAGGCAGTGCCAACCTCGTCGAGGTTCACGGCGTCATCAAATGGTTCGACGCTTCAAAGGGCTACGGCTTCATCGTTCCCGACAATGGCTGGCCGGACGTGCTGCTGCACGTCACCGTGCTCAGGCGCGACGGCTTCCAGACCGCCTATGAGGGCGCCCGCATCGTCGTCGAGTGCATCCAGCGCGCCAAGGGCTACCAGGCCTTCCGCGTGGTCTCGATGGACGAGTCGACCGCGATCCATCCGGCGCAGATGCTGCCGCCGCGCACCCACGTCACGGTCACCGCGACCAGCGGGCTGGAGCGGGCCCAGGTCAAATGGTTCAACCGCCTGCGCGGCTTCGGCTTCCTGACCTGCGGCGAGGGCACGCCCGACATCTTCGTGCACATGGAGACGCTGCGCCGCTTCGGCATGACCGAGCTCAGGCCCGGCCAATATGTCCTGGTCCGCTTCGGGCCCGGCTCCAAGGGCATGATGGCGGCCGAGATCCATCCCGAGACGGGATCGCCGGGATTGCAGTCGCACTAGCGGCGATCGCCAACTCCCGCAATCGTGACAAGAGGCGCGCAGGCCGTCCGGCGCGCCTCTGGCTTTTGTCACGATCGCCGCGTAAGGACTGGTCCAGTCCCACGCCCCCTTGAGTACCGTCCCATGAATTTTGACCGAAAGGCCGTCTGGTCCATTGCGAGGGGCTGGCTGGCCGCCATCCTCGTCGTCGGCTGTGCCGTCGGGAGCGCGCCGGTGCGCGCCGCCAGCTTCCAGCCGCTCGAGATCGTCACCAGGAACGGCGTGCAGGTGTTCTCGGTGGAAATGGCGACGACCGAGGAGGAGAAGCAGACCGGGCTGATGTACCGCAAGGAACTGGCTGACGGCAAAGGCATGCTGTTCGACTTCAAACCCGAGCAGGAAGTGTCGATGTGGATGAAGAACACCTACGTCTCGCTCGACATGATCTTCATCCGCGCCGACGGCCGCATCCTGCGCATCGCCGAAAACACCGAGCCGCTGTCGACCAAGATCATCTCGTCCCAGGGCCCCGCGCGGGCCGTGCTGGAGGTGGTGGCGGGAACGGCGCAGAAATACGGCATCCGTCCCGGCGACCGCGTCGGCCACCCGCTGTTCGGCACCAAGTAGGGCGACCTGGCGGGGTTATTGCCGTCTTGCCGGCGGCTTGAAAGCTTGATGGCGCTTTGGGAAGCGTGTATCGACGGGGCTCGCTGGACATTCGGGGTATAGCGCAGCCTGGTAGCGCGGCAGTTTTGGGTACTGCAGGTCGTTGGTTCGAATCCAGCTGCCCCGACCAGTCCCGAGGTTGAAGCTCCTTCAATTCTCTCGATATTGCGCCGCGCTCATCCCATTTCGCTGCCGCCGACCATGGTCAGGTCGGCACCATGATCCGCGCGAAATTGCGCCCGCCTCAACTTTTGCGTGCGCTGCCGTGCCGGCGGCGTTTCAATTTCAGAACAACAGCCAATCGACGAGGCGCCAGGCGATCCAGGCGAGGGCGCAGATCCAGCCCAGCATTGCGATCCCGGCGACGCCAAGCCCGCACAGTGCGAACAGCGAACTTTCAGTCTCCGGTGTGCCCGAGAGCTTCTCGGTCGTATCGATTTGACTCACTGCATCCCCTTGGCTTGCGGCCTGCTGTTCGTTGGTCTCTGCTCGCTCGTGAAAATTCACCGGCCGCGCTCCAGCTCACACGGTCGTGAGACGAGATGACCGTCCGTACATCGCGCGGGCATGGATCGCAGCCACGCGGCTTCCCCGGACAGACGGGAAGGACCTGCAACTCATGGCGCGGTGATTGGTTGCGACCGCAAGGGCGGGAACTGCACGCCGCAGCGACAGACCGACAACGCGCAGGGCACGCTCAGCGCCGTTGCGCAGAGCACGTCGCGCATCTCAGCCGGCGCGATTGTGGGGGCGGGGCAGGCGGCCTGGCGCGACCGGAAGCGCGCGCGAACCTTGCCTGAAGCCTTGCCTGAAGCCTTGGCGCTTGTTCTTCGCCCAACGCCACTTCTGCGCGATTTTTCAAGGCATTGCGCCGGCCGGACCGACCCAGAATTCGCAGAATTGCTTCGAACCTTTGGCTGTCGCCATAGACATATGAACATTGGGGATTTCAGCGCCCAATGCCTAAACGGACGCCGCCAAGCGATGATATTCCGCTTGAGCGGCGTCGCGCTATTCCGGGGATCAGTTCGTCGCGTACCAGCCGAGCGGAAACGGCAGGAACGGCCACGCCAGATGATTGTCGTTGGCCGCCTTCGGCGGTTCAGAGACAGATGTCTTGACTGTCTTGACACGCGGCGCAGGCGGCACCGAGCACACCGCCAGGCGCAAACGTCCACATTGCATATTCATTGTGGTGCCCCAGTCAGCAAGTCATTTGAAAAATGAAAATCAGTTCGCAATTGCCACGCGTCCGAAACGGCGCGCTCATTCTCAAATTGTGCACGCATCATAGAAAGATCGGCGCCGGCTTTCAACGGGTCTTGGCGGGTACCCACGAGGGGTAAGGTTGACCGGTTAGGTTAAGGCCGAGTGGTTGTTGCGGCCGCATTCCTGGCTGATATCAGGTCGGCAAGGCTCGCGATGGGCTGCCTGCAATCGGTGGTCACACAGGTCACAGTTCGTCGCGGCGCTCATATCCTGTGAGTTTTGCGTCATGTCTTTCGATCGCAACGTCCGAACCGTCCATCCGCAGTCGAGCTGGACCGAGATCTGGCACCTTTGGACCGTGATCGTGCCGCGCCGCTCGATCAACGGGCAGCTCGTCTATGGAAAGGTCTGGCGCCGCCACGACGGCCGCGACTGGATCTACAAGAAGTTCACCGAGTACGACAGCGAAGCGGCCTGAGCCGGCTCCACTGCCGCTACTAGAAGCCAGCACCCCGTTCCGATTTCATCGGAACGGAAATGGCTCTAGGCGGCCTTTGCAGGCGAGGCGGCCGCAGGTTTGGGCGGCGGCGGCTTCAACGGCTTGTCCTGCTTTTTCGACCAGGAAATGTAATAGGCCACCGTCGTCATGATCGCGATGCCGGCGATGCTGACGAAGATCTGCGCGAACAGCGAGCCCGAGCTCATCGACAGCTCGAAATGGCCGACGAAGGACAGGAACACGCCGACGCAGAACACGGCGAGCGACTGCTGGCCGCAGACGATCAAGGGATCGAACACCTTCCACTCCAGACCAGGCCAGTCCTTCGGCACGAAGCGGATCACCAGGATCACGATCACGACGAAATGGAGGAAACGGTAGGGCGCGAGATTGGTCTTGTCGTTGGGGTTGAAGGCCGAGAACAGCCATCCCGGGAACATGCCGCCGAGGGTGGGGAAGCGGCCGGCCATGGTCATGACCAGCGCGAAGGCGAGATAGCCGAGGCAAAGCCACAGCGTGATCGGCGAATTGATCACGGCTCCCGAACGCCGGGCGCCGCCCATCGCGCACCAGGCGCCGAACACGAATAGCACCTGCCAAGCATACGGGTTGAAGTACCACTGGCCGGCCGGATAGGCGGTCAGGTTCAGTCCGTAATGGCGGGCGGCGAGCCACAGCACGATGGACAGCGCCATCGTCAGGTCGGGCTTGCGCAACATGAACCACAGCACCGGCGGAAACAGCCCCATCAGCACGATGTAGAGCGGCAGCACGTCGAGATTGAGCGGCTTGAAGCGCAGGAACAGGCCCTGGCGCAGCGTCTCGGTGGCGTTGTCGACGAGGCCGGCGACGTTGAACTCGTTGATCATGTCGGAATCGCCGAAGCGCAGCGCCAGATAGCTGATCGAGGCGATGTAGATCACGAACAGGATGATGTGGGCGACGTAGAGCTGCCAGACCCGCTTGGTCAGCCTCGTGGCGCCGACGATGAAGCCGCGCTCGAGCATCATTCGCGCATAGACGAAGGAAGCGGTGTAGCCGGAGATGAAGACGAACAGGTCGGCGGCGTCGGAAAAGCCGTAGTTGCGGGTGGTGATCCAGTTCACCACGTTGTCGGGGATATGGTCGAGGAAGATCGCCCAGTTCGCGATGCCGCGAAACAGGTCGAGCCTGAGGTCACGGCCCTTTTCGGGAAGCGTGGCGTTGATGTTCAGGAAGGCCATGCGACGGAAGCTTTCGGAGGGGGCGGATACGCTGGTGTCGGCGAGACAGGGCCGCCGGGCGGGATCCCGGCGCGGAAGGCGGGTACGCAATTGTCACGGTGCAGCATAATGACTATACCCGTCGGCAACGCACCCCCGGGGGGACCGGAATCACCGATCAGTTCCCAAAAGGTGTCTCTATACTATGCCCGCGGTTTCCACCAACTGCTACCGTGACGCATCGAAATCGAACGAAAAGACCAAGAGGCCCGGACCACCCATGACCGCACGCATTTTCAAGCCCGCCAAGAACGCGATGCAATCCGGCCGGTCCAAGACCAAGGAATGGCAGCTGGATTACGAGCCGGAGCAGCCGCGTTCGGTCGAGCCGCTGATGGGATGGACCTCGTCCGGCGACATGAAGCAGCAGATCACGCTACGCTTCCACAGCAAGGAAGAGGCGGTCGCCTATTGCGAGCGCGAGGGCATCGCCTACCAGGTGATCGAGCCGCAGGATTCGATCCGCCGCCCGGTCGCCTATGCCGACAATTTCTCGTTCCGGCGCGGCGAGCCCTGGACGCATTGAGGGGCGGCTGGCTGCTCCGACTTCATACGACGTGATTTACTCGTCATGCTTGGGCCTTGTCCCGCCTGCGCGGCCGAAGCCGCTTCGGCGAGGTGAAGGCCCGGGCATCGACGTCTTTTGGGGCCGAGTGAAAGAGCGCGGATGGCCGCGACAAGCCCTGGCATGACGGCGGGGGTACCCCGCCCGCAGACATGACGTCGCGTCCGATGATCCCGATCCACGGACCAGCTGTTGCGCCGGGCTCCGGCCCCTTGGCAGGGATTCCGCCGCGTGCTTCGCTGACGTCATGACGGGATCATGGCGAGGTGGGGGATGGCCGGGCGTGACCAGCTCGACGGCATCGATCTGAAGATACTCTCCGAGCTGCAGCAGGACGGGCGGGTGCGCAACAACGAGCTGGCGCTGCGGGTCGGCGTGTCCGCGCCCAATTGCCTGCGGCGGTTGAAATTGCTGTTCAGCCGCGGCGTGATCCGGGCGGTCCGCGCCGTCATCGACGAGCGGCTGCTCGGCTATGAGGTGGTTTCGTTCGTCTCGATCCAGCTCGTGAGCCAGGCCCAGCCGGTGCTGGAGGCGTTCGAGAGCTCGATTGCCGCGATCCCGCGCATCCAGCAGTGCTGGCGGATTTCAGGCGACACCGACTACCTGCTGAAATGCGTCGCGCCGAACGTCGAAAGCATGCGCCAGCAGCTGCTGCATTTCGCCGCGATGCCTGATGTGAAGAACGTCCGCAGCTTTCCGGTGCTGGGCGTCGCGAAGGATGTGCCGCTGCCGTTACAGGATGTCGTGGCGGCACCCGTCGGATAGGGCGTTCAAGTCTCGCTACTGAAGTTCCGAAGTCGGGGGCGCTTGCGCGCGGTGCGGTCGATTCGGATAGTTATAATAGCTTAGTAACTCACCTAACTGTGACATGTGATTTAGGCAGGACTGCAATGCGCGCAACCGTGATTGTCGGCATCTTTGCGCTGCCTAGATGCAGGGTGTGAACCTCGGTCTGCGTCGCACGCCGGGGATGCTTTTGTGGGACCCTGAGCAGGAAAAGACATCATGACATCGACTTCGAAGACGATCGCAGCCTCTGCTGCGACGCTGTTTGCGTCTGCGTTTTTTGTTCTGTCGGCGCCGGCTGCGAAGGCCGACGATTATTGCATCACCAACGGCGCCCAGGCCGCTCACGGCTGCGGCTATCCGACGATGGAAGCCTGCCGTCAGGCGGCCGGTGGCATCGGCGGCACGTGCTCGCAGGCCGGCGGCGCCAAGACTAGCAACGATGCGCTCGCCTTCCAGCCGAAGCAGACGAAGCAGCCCAAGGCTCGCCAGGGCGCGCAGAACTAACGCCTGAGATCGCGACCTGATCCGAGAGATTGCGTCCTCCGAGAGTGATCTCGGAGGACGTCAATTTATGACAAGCAGGTGATGCCGCGCCTCAGCGATAGCGCTCGCGAAATTCGCGCGGGCTAGCGCCGGTCCAGGTGCGGAAGGCGCGCGAAAAGCTCTTCTCGTTGCGGAAGCCGGCGATCTCCGCGATCCGCTTGATGGGGGCGCGGCCGCGCATCAGCTCCTGCTTGGCGAGCTCGAACTTTGCCTCTTCMTTGAGATCGCGCAGCGAGGTCGCTTCCTCGCGCAGGCGCCGGTGCATGGTGCGGGTCGAGAGCGCCAACTCGCTTGCGACATCCTCGGCGCCGAGAATGCGCCCGCGTGCATTGCGCAGCACGCGGCGGACGCGCTCGACCAGCAGCCGGTCGCGCCGGTAGGGCAGCACGGTGAGCCGCAGCGCGCCCTTGAGCATGCTGTCGAGATCGGCGGGGCTGCGGGTCAGCGGCAGAGAGAGATAATGCTTGTCGAACACGATGCGGGCGCCGTCCGCACCAAAGCTCAAATGCCTGCAGAAGATCGTCGGATAGACCGAGACGTGGCCCGGCTCGGAATAGGGAAACTCGGCCGCACGCAGCGCGATCGCGGAATCGACGGCCCAGCAGGAGAAGCCGAGAACATAGCGGAGCAGGGTGACCAGGCAGAATTCACGCAAGGGGCCGAGGTCGCGCTGTTCGCGAATGGAGATCGTCGCGGTCTCATCACCAAGCGAGAGCTCGAACAGCACGTCCTCGGTCAGCAGGCGATGATGCCGGCACCAGCGTTTTAGCGCGACTTCGAGATTGGGGGCGGTGATCGAGGCGCGGCACAGCATGCCATAGGTTCCCCAAGGCAGCCGGCGCGAGAACCAGCCGAGCGCCTCGTCGTCGAGCTCGCGCATGGCATGGCCGGCCAGCGCCTCGAACTGGGCCGCCGTCACCCGTCCGTCCCGGGATCGAACAAGGTCCTCGGTGACCTGCCCCTTGCCCAAGGCTTCGACCGGATCCCGTCCGTAAAGGGCATAAGCGGCAACCACGCCGCGGACGAAGGCGGCTGGGGTCATGGCGCGGCGGGGCGTCGCGGTCGCGGCTTGAAAGGGCATGAAAAATCCTCGCCAAACTTGGCGGAAAATGCAACCTTTTCGACCGCTGGGACGCCCGGGCGGGGGTAGGTTTGGACCCGACAAGAATACGGAGGAATCGCCTTGAACATCCCGAGCATCGATTTCGATCTGGGCGAAGACATCAGCATGCTGCGCGACACGCTGCGCGCCTTCGTGGAGGCGGAGATCGCCCCGCGCGCCGCCGAGATCGAGAAGGCCAATCTGTTCCCGGCCGACCTCTGGAAGCGCTTTGGCGACCTCGGCCTGCTCGGCATGACCGCGTCGGAGCAATATGGCGGCTCCAGCATGGGCTATCTCGCCCATATCGTCGCCATGGAGGAGATTTCGCGGGGCTCGGCCGCCGTGGGGCTGTCCTACGGCGCCCATTCCAACCTCTGCGTCAACCAGATCCGCCGCAACGGCAACGACGCGCAGCGCGCGCGCTATCTGCCGAAACTGATCTCCGGCGAATATGTCGGCGCGCTCGCGATGTCCGAGCCCGGCGCAGGCTCCGACGTCGTCTCGATGAAGCTGCGCGCCGACAAGCGCGGCGACCGGTACGTGCTCAACGGCTCGAAGATGTGGATCACCAATGGCGGCGACGCCGACGTGCTGGTCGTCTATGCCAAGACCGATCCGGAGGCGGGCCCGCGCGGCATGACTGCCTTCCTGATCGAAAAGGGCTTCAAGGGTTTCACCCACGGCCAGCATCTCGACAAGCTCGGCATGCGCGGCTCCAACACCTATCCCTTGTTCTTCGACGAGTGCGAGGTGCCCGAGGAGAACGTGCTCGGCAAGGTCGGCGAGGGCGTCAAGGTGCTGATGTCCGGCCTCGATTACGAGCGCACGGTGCTGTCGGGCGGCCCGCTCGGCATCATGGCGGCCTGCATGGACGCCGTGGTGCCCTACATGCACGAGCGTAAGCAGTTCGGCCAGCCGATCGGCGACTTCCAGCTGATGCAGGGCAAGCTCGCCGACATGTATGCGACCTGGCAGTCGGCGCGCGCCTATGTCTATGCGGTCGGGCGCGCCTGCGACCGCGCCGATCACGCCCGCACGCTGCGCAAGGATGCGGCGGCCGCGATCCTCTATTCCGCGGAGAAGGCGACGTGGATGGCCGGCGAGGCGATCCAGGCGCTCGGCGGCGTCGGCTACACCTCCGAATTCCCGGTCGGACGTCTCTGGCGCGACGCAAAACTCTACGAGATCGGCGCCGGCACCTCGGAGGTGCGTCGCATGCTGATCGGCCGCGAGCTGATGTCCGAGACGGCCTGAAACCTTCACCTCATTGGAATCAACATGCCGCTCCATTCCAGCATCGATACGTCTTCATCAGACTTTGCGCGCAATTCCGAGGCCATGCGCGGGCTTGTCGCGGACTTGCGTGAAAAACTCAGCCAGGTCGCCGGCGGCGGCGGCGAGGTCTCGCGCAACCGCCACACCTCGCGCGGCAAGATGCTGGCGCGCGAGCGCGTCGACCTGCTGGTCGATCCCGGCACCTCGTTCATGGAGCTGTCGCCGCTGGCGGCGTACGGCCTCTATGGCGGTGACGTGCATTCGGCGAGCGTCATCACCGGCGTCGGGCGCATCTCGGGCCGCGAATGCGTGATCGTCGCCAACGACGCCACCATCAAGGGCGGCACTTACTATCCGATGACGGTGAAGAAGCATCTGCGCGCGCAGGACGTGGCGCGGCAGAACAATCTTCCCTGCGTCTACATGGTCGATTCCGGCGGCGCCTTCCTGCCGCTTCAGGATGAGATCTTTCCGGACGAGCGCCATTTCGGCCGCATCTTCTACAACCAGGCCCAAATGTCGTCGCAGGGCATCCCGCAGATCGCGATCGTGATGGGCTCCTGCACCGCCGGCGGCGCCTATGTCCCCGCGATGTCGGACGAGAGCATCATCGTGCGCAACCAGGGCACCATCTTCCTCGGCGGCCCTCCGCTGGTGAAGGCCGCGACCGGCGAGGTGGTGAGTGCCGAGGAGCTTGGCGGCGCCGACGTGCATTCGCGGCAGTCGGGCGTGACCGACCACTACGCCCAGAACGATGCGCATGCGATCGGCATCGCCCGGCGCATCGTCGGCACGCTGAAGCCATCGGTGCGGCCGAACCTCAACATGCACAAGCCGCGCGATCCGCTGTTTGCGGCGGAAGAAATCTACGGCGTGGTGCCCGTCGATGGCCGAAAGCCGTTCGACGTACGCGATATCATCGCCCGCATCGTCGACGGCTCGGAGTTCGACGAGTTCAAAAAACTCTACGGCACGACGCTGGTCTGCGGCTTCGCCCATGTCTGGGGCTATCCGGTCGGTATCATCGCCAACAACGGCATCCTGTTCAGCGAGAGCTCGCTGAAGGGCGCGCATTTCATCGAGCTGTGCTGCCAGCGCGGCATTCCCTTGGTGTTCCTGCAGAACATCACCGGCTTCATGGTCGGCAAGAAGTACGAGGCCGGCGGCATCGCGCGCGACGGCGCCAAGCTTGTCACGGCGGTAGCGACCGCCTCGGTGCCGAAATTTACCGTCGTGATCGGCGGCTCCTACGGCGCCGGCAATTACGGCATGTGCGGCCGCGCCTACTCGCCGCGCTTCCTCTGGATGTGGCCGAACGCGCGCATCTCGGTGATGGGCGGCGAGCAGGCCTCGATGGTGCTGAGCCAGGTCCGGCGCGACAACATCGAGGCCAAGGGCGATAGCTGGTCGAAGGAAGAGGAAGACAAGTTCCGCGAGCCTATCCGCGCGCAATATGAGAGCCAGGGACATCCGTATTACGCGACCGCGCGCCTGTGGGACGACGGCGTGATCGACCCGGCCGACACGCGCCTCGTGCTCGGCCTCGGCCTTTCCGCGGCGTCGAATGCGCCGATCGAGCCTACCAAATTCGGCCTGTTCAGGATGTGATGCGATGGACCGTTCAATGCTCTACCGGCGTTTTCGCACGCTCCTGATCGCCAACCGCGGCGAGATCGCCTGCCGCGTCATCCGCACCGCGCGAGCCATGGGCCTGCGCACGGTCGCGGTCTATTCCGAGGCCGACCGCGACGCGATGCATGTCGCGCTCGCAGATGAAGCCGTTCTGCTCGGTCCGGCGCGGGCGCGCGACAGCTACCTCAGTGTCGAGCGGCTGATCGAGGCCGCGCGAAAGACCGGCGCGGAAGCCGTGCATCCCGGCTACGGTTTCCTGTCCGAAAATGCCGAGTTCGCGCGGGCGTGCCTGGAGGCGGGCCTGGTGTTCGTCGGCCCGACCGCCGCGATGATGACGGCGATGGGCTCGAAGTCCGGCTCCAAGGAGCTGATGGAGAAGGCCGGCGTGCCGCTGGTGCCCGGCTATCACGGCGAGGCCCAGGACGAGGCCACGCTTTCGAAGGCCGCGGACAAGATCGGCTTCCCGATCCTGGTGAAGGCGTCCGCCGGTGGTGGCGGCCGCGGCATGCGCATCGTGCGCTCGGCGGACGAGCTTGGGCCGGCGATCGTCAGCGCCAAGCGCGAGGCCAAGGCCGCGTTCGGCGACGACCGCATGCTGATCGAAAAATATGTCGACAATCCCCGCCACATCGAGGTGCAGATCATCGGCGACAGCCACGGCAATCTGCTGTCACTGTTCGAGCGCGAATGCACGTTGCAGCGCCGGCACCAGAAGGTGATCGAGGAGGCGCCGTCGCCGACGCTCAATCCCGCCCAGCGCGAGACCGTCTGCGCCGCCGCGCGAAAGGCGGCCGGCGCGGTGAACTATGTCGGCGCCGGCACGATCGAGTTCGTTTCCGACGGCAAGGACGTGTTCTTCATCGAGATGAACACGCGTCTTCAGGTCGAGCATCCCGTGACCGAGCTGATCACCGGCATCGATCTGGTCGAGTGGCAGCTGCGCGTCGCCTTCGGCGAAGCGCTGCCGCTGAAGCAGGACGAGATCCGGCTCAACGGCCACGCGGTCGAGGCGCGCGTCTACGCGGAAAACCCGACCAAGAACTTCATGCCGTCGGTCGGCAGGATCTCGACCTGGCGGCTGCCGGCGGAAACCGGCGGCTTGCGCATCGACGCCGGCTATCGCGAAGGCGATACGGTCTCGCCCTATTACGATGCGATGCTCGCAAAAATGATCGCGTGGGCCCCGACGCGGGACGTCGCGATCGAGCGGCTGAACCGCGGGCTGCAAGAGTCCGACGTCCGTGGCATCGTCACCAACATCCCGTTCCTGTCGGCGCTGATGACGCATCCGAAGGTGCGGACCAATGCGATCGACACTGGCTTCATCGAGCGCGAGCTGGCAGTGCTGACGCAGGCCGCGCCGGCGCCCGGCGAGCTCGAGCTGTGCGCAGCAGTCGCCGCTGTTATCAACGACGAGCGGCAGGCCGCGCAAGACGAGGCGAGTTCGCCCTGGCAGACCTTTGGCTGGATGCCGGTCGGCCGTCGCCAGCGCAGCTTTGCCTTCCGCGTCGGCCATGGGCCGGAGCAGAAGATCACGCTGAACTACGGCAGCGGTCCGTCGACGCTGGTGACCGGCGACCGCGAGTTGGCGTTCACGATCGCGCCGCGTGACGGCGGCTTCGATCTGACGCTCGATGGCGTCAAATCGCAGGTCGCAGCCGTGATCGACGGTCATGAGCTCTATTTGCGCACACGCAACGGCCGCTTCGACCTGCATTGGGTCGATCCGTTCGGCGGGGAGAGCGAAGAGCACGTCGGAGAGGACAAGATCGCGGCGCCGCTGCCGGGCACCGTCGTCGCCGTGCTGGCCGAGGAGGGCGCCAAGCTCGACAAGGGCGCGCCGATCCTCACCCTGGAAGTGATGAAGATGGAGCAGACGCTGCGCGCGCCCTACGCCGGCGTGCTGAAATCGATCAAATGCAAGGTCGGAGACATCGTCCAGGAGGGCGTTGAGCTCGCCGTGGTCGAGCCATCGGGGGAGTGAGATGAGCGATCCCGTCCGCATCATCGAAATGGGGCCGCGCGACGGCCTCCAGAACGAGAAGACGCCCGTCAACGTCGAGGCCCGCATCGCCTTCGTCGAAGCGCTCGTCGCCGCTGGCCTCACCACAGTCGAGGTCGGCGCCTTCGTCTCGCCCAAGGCGATCCCGCAAATGGCGAGCTCGGACGCCGTGCTGCGCGGCGTCGGCCACGTCAAGGGCGCCGAATTCCACGTGCTGGTGCCGAACGAGAAGGGTTATGACGCCGCGCGCGCTGCCGGCGCGCAAGTCGTCTCCGTGTTCGCGGCGGCCTCGGAAGGGTTTTCGCGCGCCAATATCAACTGCACGGTCGCGGAGTCCATCGAACGTTTCAAGCCGGTGCTGGCGCGCGCCAAAGCTGATGGCGTCAAGGTGCGCGGCTATATCTCCTGCGTGCTGGGCTGTCCGTTCGACGGCGAGATCAAGCCGAAGGCGGTCGCCGATCTCGCCAACACGCTGTGGGAGCTCGGCTGCTACGAGATCTCGCTCGGCGACACCATCGGTGTCGGCACGCCTGATAAGGCCAAGGAGATGCTGCGCGCGGTTAGCGCCAATATCCCGCCGGCCAAACTCGCGATGCATTTCCACGACACCTACGGCCAGGCACTCGCCAATCTCTATGCCGGCCTGGAGGAGGGCGTCCGCGCCATCGATTCCGCTGCCGGCGGGCTCGGCGGCTGCCCCTACGCGCCGGGTGCGACCGGCAACGTCGCGACCGAGGACGTCGTCTACATGCTCGAAGGCATGGGCGTCAGGACCGGTGTCGATATGGACAAGCTGCTGGCGGCCACGAACGAGATGAGCGGCGTGCTGGGCAAGCCGCCTGTGAGCCGCGTGGCCTCCGCGCTGAACGCGAAGAAGAAGCGCGCGGCTTGCTAGCTTCGTAGGGTGGGCAAAGGCGCGTAGCGCCGTGCCCACCATCTCCGCGACCGAATTTGCGAATGGTGGGCACGCTTTCGCTTTGCCCACCCTACGAGACCTTCGCCTAGGCCGCCTTCAACCCGACATCCGGCAGGCGCGGCCGGTTCTTGAGTGCTTTGGCCATCATGGCCTCGACCTCGGCCTTCTCCTGCGGCAGCAGGGCGAGGCGGGGCGGGCGGGTCAGCGCGGTGCCGCGGCCCATGATGTGCTCGCACAGCTTGATGCACTGGACGAGGTCGGGGCGTGCGTCGAGGTGCAGCAGCGGCATGAACCACTCGTAGATCGGCATGGCTTCCGCAAAGCGGCCGGCCTTGGCAAGACGAAACAGCGTCTCGCCCTCGCGCGGGAAGGCGTTCGACATGCCGGAGACCCAGCCCACCGCGCCCATGGCGATGCTCTCGACGATGACGTCGTCGAGCCCTGCGAACAGCACGAAGCGGTCGCCGACCATGTTCCGGGTGTCGATGAAGCGCCGCGTGTCGCCCGAGGAATCCTTGAAGCAGACGACGGTCTCGACGTCGGCGAGCGAGGCCAGGATGTCGGGGGTGACGTCGTTCTTGTAGATCGGCGGATTGTTGTAGAGCATCACCGGCAGGTCGGTCGCACTGGCAACCGCGCGGAAATGCGCCGCGGTCTCGTGCGGCTTCGACGAATAGACCAGCGCCGGCATCACCATCACGCCGTCGATGCCGACGCGCGCGGCTTCCTTGGCGGTCTCGACCGCAAAGGCGGTGGTGAATTCGGCGATGCCGCAGAGTACCGGCACGCGGCCTTTCGCGACGGATTTCGCCGTCTCCATGATAGCGACCTTCTCCTTGCGCTCCAGCGAGGTGTTCTCGCCGACCGAGCCGCAGACGATCAGACCGGAGACGCCGTCGCGGATCAGACCGTCCATGACCTTGGCGGTGGCGTCGATGTCGAGCGAGAGATCATTGTGGAATTGCGTGGTGACGGCCGGGAAGACGCCTTCCCAGGAAACGCGGCGGCTCATGAATTGACTCCAAGTGAGTTTGCCGGCGGGGGGCTGGGGCCGCCGGCTGTTGTGAAGAGGATGGCGAATGGGATCAGAGCGTCGCGCCGACCTTGCGCAGCTCGGCGAGGACAGGTGCCTTGGGCAGCCAGATCTTGTCGAACTCGGCGATGACGGCCTCGGTGTCGCCGGCCGGGACCTGGCGGATCGGGATCGGCGCGTTCTTGAAATTCTCGATCAGCGCGGGCTCGTTGGAGGCCAACTCGTCGATCTGCGCGTCCAGCGTCGACTTCACCGTCTTGGCGATCAGCTCGCGGTCGGCTGCGGGGAGCGTCTGCCAGACCCGACCCGAGACCACCGCCGCCATCGGCATGAAGACGGCGTTCATCTGCAGGATCACCTTGGAGACCTTGTCGAAGCGCTGGTTCCAGGAGAATTCGAGATCAGCCTCGAGGCCATCGACCTGGCCGTTGGCCATCGCGTCGAACACCTGCGGCGTCGGGATCGGCGTCGGCGCGGCACCGAGCGAGGAATAGAAATCGCGATAGACCGGCGTCGGGTTGATGCGCAGCTTCATGCCCTTGATGTCGGCGAGCGAGTTCAGGTCCTTGGAGGAGAACACCGCGCGCATGCCGGTGATGCCCCAGCCGAGGCCGATGGTGCCGGTCTCCTGCGGCAGCACATCGAACAGCTTCACGGCCGCCGGATGCCGCACGAATTTCGCGACCGCAGGCGTCGAGCGGACGATGTAGGGCGCATTGATCGCGGCGATGTGCGGCACGCGCGAGCCGAGCTCGGCGGCCTGGATGAAGCCCATGTCGAGCGCGCCGGACTGCAATTGCTGCATCATCGCGGGCTCGTTGCCGAGCTGGCCGGAATGGAACACGGTCAGGGTGAGCCGGCCGTTGGTCGCGGCCTTGAGATCGTCGCCGAATTTCAGCGCCGCCTTGTTCCAGGAATGGCCATTGGGCGTGATCAGGCCGAGGCGGAATTCCTTGGCCTGGGCAAGCGCCAGCGAGGGCGCGAACACCGAGGCGGCGGCGCTGGCGGCGAGAAAGCGGCGGCGTGAAAGCGGCATGGTCGGGCTTCCTTTTGAACGGGCCTATTTGATGAGGATCAGCGAGAGCGAGGGGTAGAGCGAGAGCAGCACCAGCAGGACGCAGGAGATGACGAAGAAGGGCAGCGTCACCATGAACATCTTGCCGGGCTTGGCGCCGGTGACGGCGGCCGCGACGAAGAAGCAGAGCCCGACCGGCGGCGACAACAGGCCGAGCACGAGGTTGATCACCACCACGACGCCGAAATGCCTGGGATCGATGTGGTAGACGTCGGTTGCAACCGGCAGCAGGATCGGCACCGTCATGATCAGGCCGGGAATGCCATCGATCACCGTGCCGATGATCAGCAGGATGACGTTGCAGATCAGCATGAAGCTGACCGGGTCCTTGGCGGCGGACTGGATCCAGCCGGCGGTTTCCTGCGGCACCTTGCCGAAGATCAGGACCCAGGAGAACACCGCCGCGGCCGCCACCAGGAACAGCACGATCGCCGAATAGATGGCGCTGCGCAGCATCATCTGCGGCAGCTGCGAGAACTCGAATTCCTTGGTCCAGTATTTCCCGACAAGGGCGGCGGCGACCGCGCCGACGGCCGCGGATTCCGTCGCATTGGCGAGGCCGCTGAGGATGGTGCCGACGATGACGATCGGAATCAGCAGGGTGGGTGACGTCCGCAGGATCGTCATGACGCGCTGGCGCGGCGTCTGATAATCGGCACGGGGATAGTTGTAGACATATCCCATCAGCGCGATGACGAGGCAGAACATCACCGTGAGGATGACGCCCGGCACGATGCCGGCGATCAGCATGTCGCTGACCGAGACCTGCGCGAGCACGCTGTAGACCACGAACATCACCGACGGCGGGATGATCGGGCCGAGCATGCCGCCATAGGCGGTGAGGCCCGCCGCAAAGGTCTTGTCGTAGCCCTTCTTCTCCATCTCCGGGACCATGATCTGGGCCATGATCGCGACCTGCGCGGTCGCCGATCCCAGGATCGAGGAGATGAACATGTTGGCGAGGATGTTGACGTAGGCGAGCCCGCCCTTGAGCGAGCCGACGAAGGCCATCGCCATGTCGACGATGCGGCGCGTGATGCCGCCACCATTCATGATCTCACCGATCAGAATGAAGAGCGGGATCGCGATCAGGCCGTAGCTGTCGACGCCGCCGAACAGCTGGAGCGGATAGGACTGGAACAGCACCGGATTGCCGGATGCTGCGATGTAGACGAGGCCGGCGAGGCACAGGCAGAGGCCGATCGGCACGCCGACCAGCATGATCGCGACGAAGGCGGCTGACGTGATCATCAGTTGACCCCGTCGAGCTCGGAGAGCGCAAAGCCCTTCGGCGGCGTGCGCGGGACCAGTTCGAGATCTTCCAGAAGGTTGGCGAGGCCGTGGATGGTCATCGAGACCGCGAAGATCGGCAGCGTCAAATAGAGCACCCAGGTCGGCCAGTTCAGCGTCTGGGTGTGCTCGGTGTAGAGGAAGTTGAAGGTCTCGGCCGCGAGCTTGCGCCCGTCGAAGCCGGCGCGCGCAAGGCCAATCGGGTCCATCCAGAGCATGCAGGTCACGATCAGCGCGATTCCGAACGCGACGACCATGCCGGTCGAGATCACCTTTGCGATCTTCTGGTGCCGTGGCGAAAGACGCTCCGTCAGCATGGTGACCGCGAAATCGAGCCGTAGCCGCGTCATCGCGGACGCCCCGACGAAGGTCAGCCAGACCACGCAATAGACCGCAGATTCATCGATCCAGTAGATCGGGAAGCGCGCGTAGCGGGTGACGACGTTCACCAGGATCAGGCCGGTGAGCAGGTACATCAGGCCCATCAGCGCGACGCGCTCGACGGCGAGCAGGGCACTGGACGCGCGGACGACCATGTGTCGAACGCTGAGTGCGCGCGTGGCCGGCATCGTCTGCTCGATCATGAAAGAGGCCCCGACCCCTGAGAAATCTCGTGCTATCGGTAAATGTATAATTTATACATTTTGCGTGTCAAACGGAGATTGCGGTCATTTCGGCGGCAGGACGCGCTTTTGCTGGGCACTGGCTTTTGCCGGGCCGCACACTTTTGTTGGGCCCCTCAACATGCAAGAGAGAGACCGCTTCGGCCGGATGAGTCGGGAAGGACAACAGAAGGTCAGATGAAACAGCCTCTGAAGCATCGCACGCTGTCGGCCGCGATCGTCGACCAGCTCAGGCAGTCGATCCTCGACGGCACCTATCCGGCCGGCTCGCAACTGCGTCAGGACGCGCTTGGCGAGGCCTATGGCGTCAGCCGCATCCCGGTGCGCGAAGCGCTATTCCAGCTCGAGGCCGAAGGCCTGGTACGCATCGTTCCGCAGAAGGGCGCCATCGTCTCGGAGCTGTCGCTGGACGAGATCAACGACGTGTTCGATCTGCGCCGGATTTTGGAGCCGCGCCTCCTGGCGCAATCGGCGCCGCGTTTCACCGGCGATGATTTCGAAGGGCTCGACGACATCCACAAGCAGTTCGAGAAGGCGATCAAGGCGCGCAACGTCAGCGAATGGGGGCAGCTCAACGCCGACTTCCACATGGCGCTCTATGTTCACGCCCCGCAGCCGCGTACGCGCGCGATCGTGCTGTCGCTGCTCCAGACCAGCGACCGCTACACGCGCCTCCAGCTCTCCAACACCAAGGCGATGGGAACCGCCGAGAAGGAGCACGCCCATCTGATCGCGTTATGCCGTGCGGAGAAGGTCGAGGAGGCCTGCCGGTTCCTGGAGCGGCACATCGAGGCCGTGCGCAAGGATCTGTTGCAGGTGGTGGCCGGCAGCACGATCGCGCCGAAGTCACGGCGGAAGGATAAATCGTAGAGATCTTAGGGTTAGCTCGTAGGGTGGGCAAAGCGAAGCGTGCCCACCACTTTTATCGGGATCGAGGAGAGATGGTGGGCACGGCGCTGCGCGCCTTTGCCCACCCTACGGCAATTGCGATTGCCTCTACCTGCTCCCGTCCGGCCCCATCACCAGGTCCGGCAGCCCGGTCGAGATTCCCGGGAAGAAGCACAGCAGCAGCACCGCGAGCATCATCAGCAGCACGAAGGGCAGGGTGCCCCAGATCACCTCGCGCAAGGGAATGTCCGGCGCGACGTTGCGGATGACGAAGATGTTGAGGCCGACAGGCGGATGGATCAGCCCCATCTCCATCACGATGGTCATGACTACGCCGAACCAGATGATGTCGAAATTGGCGGCGCGGAGCGGCGGCAGGATGATCGGCGCGGTCATGAGAATAATGGAGACCGGCGGCAGGAAGAAGCCGAGCACGACGACCATGACGAGGATCGCGAACAGCAGCTCCCAGCGCGGCAGGTGCATCGCGACGATGGATTCGGCGACCGATTGCGAGATGTGCAGATAGCTCATCACGTAGGAATAGAGCAGCGACATGCCGATGATCATCATCAGCATGGTCGATTCCCGGATCGTCGACTTCAAGATCGGGGCGAGGTCGCTCGGCCGCCACACGCTGTAGATCGCCGCGATCAGCGCCAGCGCGAGCAGGCCGCCGAGGCCGGCGGTTTCCGACGGCGTCGCGTAGCCGCCATAGAGCGCGATCATGACGCCGGTGAGCAGCAGCACGAACGGGATCACGCGCGGCAGCACGCTGAAGCGTTCGGCGAGCGTGTATTCGTCGCGGGCCAGGATCGCCGCCTCAGGCCCGCCTTTCTCAAAGATCGCCTGCGCCGCGGCATATTCCTGGCGGAAGCGGATCACCGCATAGGCGCCGAACAGGGACACCAGCAGCAGGCCGGGCCCGATGCCGGCGAGGAAGAGACGGCCGAGCGATTTTTCAGCGGCGACCGCGAACAGGATCATCGTGATCGAGGGCGGCAGCAGAATGCCGAGCGTGCCGCCGGCCGCGATGATTCCGGCGGCAAAGCCGCCGGAATAGCCGCGCTTACGCATCTCGGGGATGCCGGCCGATCCGATCGCCGAGCAGGTCGCAGGGCTGGAGCCCGCCATCGCCGCAAACAGCGCGCAGGCGAACACGTTGGCGACGCCGAGGCCGCCGGGGACGCGATGCAGCCAGGCATGCAGGGCCGAATAGAGATCCTGGCCGGCGCGCGATTTACCGATGGCGGCGCCCTTCAGGATGAAGAGCGGGATCGACAGCAGCGTGATCGAGGCCATTTCCTCGTAGACGTTCTGCGTCACCGTATCCAGGGACGCGGCCGGCATGTAGATGCCCATGAACACGACCGCGACCGCGCCGAGCGCGAACGCGATCGGCATGCCTGAGAACATCACGACCAGCGTCGCGATACCGTAGGCGAGGCCGATACCGAAAACGCTCATGGACGCCTGGCTCCTGCGAAAGGCAGCGCAAGCTGCACGAGGATCTGGATGCAGAGCAGGCTCATCCCGAGCGCCATCAGCGAATAGGGAATGGCGAGCGGCGGCGACCACATCGAGTTTGAGACCTGACCGTCGACATAGGCTTCATGGGTCAGCGTCCAGGACTTCCAGGCGAAAAAGGCGCAGAACAGGAACGTCGCGGCATCGACCAGCCAGAGCCTGATCCGGTTCGCGAGCGGTGACAGCAGGCCGACAAAGGCCTCGATGCCGATATGGCCGCGGTTCTGCTGCACATAGGCCGCCGTCATGAAGGTGGCGCCGACCAGGAGGAATACGGCGGCCTCGTCCTGCCAGTAATTGGCGGCCTTGAACAGGGCGCGGCTGAGCACGCTGTAGCTCAGGATGGCGCAGGCCGCGATCAGCGCGATCGCTGCGAACACGACGATGATGGTGTTGAGGACGGCGAGACCGCGATCGATCGCCGCCGCAAGGCCGGTCCCTGCGGCAGCGTTCGCCTGGTCATCACGATCCGGAAGCGGACCGTGGCTCATGCGCCGACGTCGGAGGCGAGCTTGAGCAGGTTGGCGGCGGTCGCGGTCTTGGCGCCGTAATCCTTCCACGCGGTGTCGCGGGCGATGTCGCGCCATTTGCCGACGGTGGCGGCATCGAGCGCACTGACCTTGGCGCCGGCCTTCTCGTAGACCTTGGCGACCTCGACGTCGTCGTCCTGCGCGCCCTTGCGGCCGAAGGCTTCGAGCTCGGTGCCGACCGCGAGCAGGACGTCCTGCTGGTTCTTCGGCAGCTTGTCGAAGATCGCCTTCGACATCATCAGCGGCTCGAGCATGAACCAGTAGGAGGCACCCGCACCCGAGGTCAGCGACTTCGCGACCTCTTCGAGCCGGAACGAGATCAGGCTGGTCGAGGAGGTGATGCCGGCATCGCAGGCGCCGGTCTGCATCGCCGCGTAGATTTCGTTCGACGGCACCGAGAGCACTGAGGCGCCGGCGGTCTGGAGCACCATGTCCATCTCGCGCGAGCCGCCGCGCACCTTCATGCCCTTGGCATCTTCAGGGGCGACGATCGGTTTGGAGCGGCTGGCGACGCCGCCGGCCTGCCACACCCAGGTGAGCAGGATGATGCCCTTGTCGGCGAGGAAGTCGGTCAACGCCTTGCCGACCGGCGCCTTCTTCCAGCGCATGCCCTGGTCGTAGGTGGTCACGAGGCCCGGCATCAGGCCGATATTGGTCTCCGGCAGCTCGCCACCGGCGTAAGGCATCGGATAGAGGCTGATGTCGAGCGCGCCCTTGCGCATCGCGGAGAACTGCGCGTTGGTCTTGATCAGCGAGGAGTTCGGATAGATTTCCGCGGCGATGTCGCCTTTGCTGCGCTTGGCGACTTCAGCCGCGAACATGCGGCAGAGCCGGTCGCGGAAGTCGCCCTTGTCGATGGTCCCTCCCGGGAATTGATGCGAGATCTTCAGCGTGGTCGCGGCATGCGCGGTACCAGTGCCGAAGCGAAGAATGGCGGGTGCGGCGACGGCGGTCGCGATCAGATGACGGCGCGTGAGCATGGTGTATCCCCTTGGACGGCCCTTGGCCGGTTCTTGTTTGGTGTGAGGTGGGCTGGGTCCTTGAGACCAGCGCATAGGTCCATCCTAGCCGGTCTCTCACCCAATATTCTCTCATCTGATAGTTCGAGACCGAATGCCGGGGCAAGTGCCGGCCTTGCTGCAGTGCACACGGAACATCCTCGCAGCCGGCCCGCAGAAATTTTGTCAGTGGGCGCGTAACAACGCCAGCGGGCAATCCGTCGAGATCAGATAGCGGCGTCCGTCGCTGACAAACACCATCTCGAAGGGAAATCACTCATGACCATTCGCACCCGCATCGTGCTCGGCGTCTCGGCTGCCGCTCTGTCGCTTGGCCTCGCGCTGTCGCCGGCCGCTTTTGCCCAGGACAAGATGGGCAAGGACGACGGCATGATGAAGAAGGACACGATGTCCAAGGACGGCATGAAGAAGGACACCATGTCCAAGGACGACGGCATGAAGAAGGACCACATGTCGAAGGACGGGATGAAGAAAGACGACGGGATGATGAAGAAGAACTGATCTTCCGCCGTCGTCGCGGCGTCTGCGAAGGCAGCCGCGCGCTTGGAAGTCCGAGGGCGGTCACATGGACCGCCCCCAGCGATGTTTCAGTTCAACTTCACTTGAACGCGACGTGAGTTGAACGTGACTTGCGAACGTTACTTCCGCTTAGCCTTTCGGGCAGCGTAGCGGGCGTCGCGCTTGGCCTTTTGCTCGGCCTCGACTTCAGCCTGCTTGGCGATCGCTTCTTCCGCTTCGCGGGCGATACGCGCGGCTTCGGCCGCTGCAGCTTCTTCCGCAATACGCTTCTGCTCGGCCTTCTCGGCTTCGCGCGCGGCCTTTGCCTCTGCGCGCTTGGCCGCGAGCGCCTCGCGCTCAGCACGACGTGCCGCCACCGCCGGATCATCCAGCCCGGGCTGCGACTTGAATTTGTTCAAAAGATTTTTGCGCGCTTCCTGCGCCGCCTTTTGCCGGTCTGAAAACCCGGGTTCCCTAAATCCACTCACGGGCCTTGCCTTCCTCGCTTTCAATCCTACATCGGTGACTGTTGGTACGTCGGCTGGGCATAGCAGGCACCACGCGACGCAGAAGCGTGTACATCGGCGCGCGTCGCGAAGCCACCCATAATCGCAGCCGATCAGGTAGACGAAAAATCGCCACCACCGACGATCTCTCGTAGCCCCGAAAAACTGCCGAATTGTGATGTCCTTCATAGAGGACCACACGGAGCGGCGCCTAGCGTCCGCCCGGTACGAGACGGAGCACGGGCATGATGATCTCAAGACTGAGCCCGAAGGCGCTCGCAATCGCCGTCGCGGTGGTCGCCTTGGCTGGCGTCGCACTGTTGCTCGCCCGCCCTAAGCCGATCGAAAGTGCCGTCCTCGGCGCGGATTGGGAATGCACCCAGACCGCATTCTTGCTGACGACCTGCGCACCTCGGGCCACTCCGGCGGTCGAAACCTCGCGCAAGGATGCGATCCGGCAGACCCGGGGCTGAACGATCGACCGGGATGTGACGCGACGTCGCAGAGGTGGTAAAGCCGGCTCACCCCTGCGATCGGCCAGTCATGTCCAAGTCTGAGTCCAAGCCCGAATCCAAGCCCGAACCGGGCAAAAAGCCCAAATCCCTCGCAAAACCTCAATCCGGCGACAACCGTCGTGGTGCGATTGCCGGATTGATCATCGCGCTCGTGATCCTCGGTGTCGGCTGGTGGCTCGCCCGCGATCTCACCGCGGCCAGCAAGATGCAGGACTGCCTGATGTCGGGGCGGACCAACTGCAATGTGATCGAGCCGGCGCGCTAGAACGGTTCCGCCGCGCCCCAGGGCCGAAAATTGCCGTGATCTTAATCATTTGTAACGGGACTTAGCCGACCAAAGCAGGTCAGTTATGTCCGCCGGCATCAGCCAGGCGCGAGGCGAATCGTCTATCGCGCTAGGCACCACGGCAATCGCGAGAGTAGGGGGTTAAGCACGCATGAGTGCGTCCAGCCGCATGAAGATCATTATTCCCTTGGTTTCGGCCATGTCCCTTGTCGCGCTTTCGGCGCAGGCACAGGACTCATTGCCGCCAAGACCCCAGGCCCAGACGCCTGCGGGGCCCGGCGCGGGCGCGCCGCCCCAGAACAATCAGAACATGCGCAAGGGCCCCCCGCCGCAGCAGGCGGCCCGGCCCGCGCAACAGCCCGGCGGCCAGCCCCACGCCGGCGGCCCCGGTCCCGGCCCGCACGGAGCAGGCGGCCCGCCGCCCGGACGCAATTACGCCAGGGGCCCCGCACCGGAGCGCGACTGGGGCGGACACGCCTATCGCGGCAATCGCGCCTGGGATGGCGGGCGCTGGCGCCACGAGGTCCGCAACGGCCGCTCCGGCTGGTGGTGGGACGTCGGCGGCGTCTGGTACTATTATCCGCAGCGGATGGCCGGCCCGCCGGCCTACATCTCCGAGGATTACTTCGACGACATGCCGGTGGCCTACGCTCCGGCGCCGCCTCCCGTCGCCTACGAACCGCCGCCGCCTCCGCCACCGGCTGATCCCGGCGCAAGCGCACTTGGCGGCGCCATCGTCGGCGGCGTGCTGGGCGGCCTGATCTCGGGCAACGCCTCGGGCGCGGCCGCGGGTGCCGTGATCGGCGGCGCCACCGGCGCGATCGCCGGCGCCACGGCTGCCTCGCGGCCCGGCTATTATTTCGCCCAGGGCAATTGCTACTACCGCTATCCGAGCGGCCAGTATGTGCAGGCCGATCCTCGCGCGTGTTACTGAGGCTTCAGGCAAGGTCTGAAACAGGGRGGCGGGCGCAGGCCCGCCTCTTTTTGTCTGGGTAACGTATTGGTTGCTGAAGCGATACTGATCGCTTCGCGCGTCACACCAGCCAGTTGAAGAACGCGATCGCGGCCCAGACCAGGCCTGCGATCCAGGCCAGCATCACGATACCGATGGTGGCAAGAAACGTGGCGCCGAACAGGTCGGGCCTTGCGCGTCGCGTTGGGACGTGAGCCTCGGCTGCTGCTTCCTGTGTCATGATGGACCACCCATGCCCTCTCGCGGTGGTGCGAGCGGTTGAGTTCTGTTTAGCCGAGACGCCGGTTGCAGGCTGTGACGCACTTCACAGATGCGTCAGGGTGGGTTCGGACGACGCGAAGCCACCCCGCATTCATACGGACGAAATTGCCATCGGTCCGTCCATATCGGTCGGTTAGGTTCGGCCTCATGTGCCCCAAGTACGACCCACAGCACGAAGCCGAGGCGGCGATGAAGCGGGCCGCGGCGTCCGCCGACGGCGCCGACCGGCAGAGACTGATCCAACTGGCTCTGGCCTGGCATCAGCTCGCCCGCGACCGGCGCGACGAGCAGACGGACTAATCGCATCCTCGGCGAGATCTCGCGTCAATGGCCGGACGAGGTCGGGACGCTGGTTGGCCTGCATGAGAAAGCCCCGTGCTCGGGGGGACAAGCACGGGGCCCTTCAAAGCCGACCGGGGCTGGCGGGTCGGCACCACTCCATTTCGTTGCAGCCAACGTGCTGGTCGTGATCTCGTTCGCGGCGCTACGCATTTCGTCGCGCCGTGGTTCGCTGCGACTGACGTTGCGCAGTTAGGAACATCCGTTCCCCGTCGACGTTGGCCGGCTATGACAGACCCCGAATTGCGCGCGCAGTCTTTCGAGATCGCCTGGAAATATCTCGACCAATCCGGCCTGCTCACCGGTGAGCCCAATGATTCAGCCCGCTTCATCCTGAACAGGATCGACCGCTTGATGCTGCGCGGCGAGCGGCGCAGGCTGCTGCTGTCGAACGCCGCGATCGATGCGTACCGATTGCGGCCCGTGCTCGTGACCTCGGATGCATGAACGAACCGAGCCAGCGAAACGCGGCATTAATGAATGCGCGCTGCCGATTTTTGCGATGACGATTCGTGCTTTTGGAACGAAGCGGAGTCGGACCGTGAACAAAAGAAAGGCCGCTTAGGCGTCGGCTGATCTGGTGCTGCGCCTGACTCAATCGATCGCCAGGCAGTGCTCCAAATGTGGCTCCGAGTCCGCCTTCTGGCGGCTTGGACGCGCCCAGGCCTGAATAGCGAAGGCGAGTTGATGCTGACTGGCCGCCGCGTCCGCAATGGAAGCCCGCGCCGTCTCGATGCGCCGTGTGATCACGCTGGAGTTCACGACACCAGCGTCGATTGCCAAATACGACATCGCGATCACGGCAACCGCAGATGCGATAGCCATTCTCGTCCACTCGGTTGGCAACATCGAATTCCCTATCGGGCGCACGTCGCCCGGCGCATAGATAGGGTTCGTCTGTCCGGTTCAAAGACCGGGGCGAGGGTACCCACGTATTCGTGAAGTAATGAGGATTGGTAACTGTGCGTCCGTCACGTCGATCAAGCGGCACCGAAATTCCGGCAGCGCGAATCGAAATCGTCCACGGGATCGACGAGAACAGCGAGGCTCTTGAAGACGTCGCCGGTGAGCGGGCGGCCGATACCGCAAGTCGGCTCCATCGGCCTCGTCAATCCAGTGATGAATGGCGATCCCAGCAGGACTCGAACCTGCAACCCGCGGAGTAGAAATCCGCTACTCTATCCAGTTGAGCTATGGGACCGTCTTGAGGCCAGCCTTGGCTGCCGCCTGCCGGTCTTCTATCACGCCAGATATAAAAAATCCTCGACCCCGCCAAGTCTGAACCGAACCGTTTTCCTCAACGCCGCGACTAAGCGGAACGGTGGGGTGTCAGGGTGCCGGGTTGAGCGGCAGCGGACTGGACGATGGATTACATCGCCGGGAACGCTGGCCAGCTTCCGGGACACGGCCGCCGGTCGATCGGTCAGGTATGGCTGCGCCATCAGGACGGCGTGCGCGGTGATATCTCGATCGGTCTCCTCAGGGCTTGCCTTGTCATGGCGAATGCGACGATTTGCACCTTTGGTTCCATCGCCTTGAGTCCGTCACCTTTCCGCGCATTTCATGCTCACGCGGCGTTCGCCGCGATTTCCGGGAGTCCATTATGATCGGTCTTGTTCGCGCCGTCACACTCTGCGCCACGCTGGCGCTCGGCCTTAGCGCAGCGCTGGCCGCCGACAAGGCGTTCAAGCGCGACGACCTCGCCGATTCCGCGATCAAGCTGGAGGCCCAGATCAAGAGCGAAGCGGGGCCGGTCGCCAAGACCAGCGCGACGCTGCGCACCGACGCCGACGCCGCCTTCCGGCGCAATGATTTCCGCACCGGGCTGTCGGTGCTCGGCCAGATCGCCGCGACCACGCCGGAGGATACCGGCAACTGGCTGCGGCTCGCCAAGGTGATCTTCCAGATCTCGCCGAAAAGCTCGAGCGAGCAGACGTTCCTGCTGGAGCGGGCCTCGACCGCCGCATACATCGCCTACCAGCGCGCCGGCAATCCGGGCGAGGAGGCGGATGCGCTCGCCGTGCTCGGCAAATCGCTGGCCGAACGCAAGCTGTGGCGGCCGGCGCTGGATGCGCTGCGGCTATCGCTCGACATGCGCGAGGTCGCCGACGTCCGCGGCCAATACGAGAAGATGCGCGACGAGCACGGCTTCCGGCTGCTCGACTATACCGTGGACTCGGATTCGGCGAGCCCGCGCGCCTGCTTCCAGTTCTCGGAGGAGCTGGCCAAGCGCACCGACTTCGCGCCGTACCTCGCGCTGGCGGGCCAGGACAAGCCGGCGCTGTCGGCCGAAGGCAAGCAGCTCTGCGTCGACGGGCTGAAGCACGGCGAGCGCTACAACATCAATCTGCGCGCCGGCCTGCCGTCCACCGTGAAGGAGGGCCTGCCGAAATCGGCCGAGTTCAACGTCTATGTGCGCGACCGCAAGCCGTTCGTGCGCTTCACCAGCCGTGCCTATGTGCTGCCGCGGACCGGCCAGCGCGGCATCCCCGTGGTCAGCGTCAACACGCCCGCGGTCAGCGTCAACGTCTTCAGGATCGGCGACCGCAACCTGATCAACACGGTGGTCGACAGCGATTTCCAGAAGACGCTGTCGCGCTACCAGCTCGCCGATCTCGGCGGCGAGCGCGGCGTCAAGGTCTGGACCGGCGAGCTTGCGACTGCGATGACGCTGAACCAGGACGTCACCACCGCATTCCCGGTCGACCAGGCGCTCGGCGAGCTCCAACCCGGCGTCTACGTGATGACCGCCGCGGCCAAGGGGCCGGGCTCGGACGACGATTACCAGCTCGCAACGCAATGGTTCATCGTCTCCGACCTCGGGGTCACGGCCTATTCCGGCAATGACGGCATCCACGTCTTCGTCAATTCGCTGGCCTCGACCGACCCGGTCGGCAAGGCCGAGGTCCGGCTGGTTGCACGCAACAACGAGATCCTGGCGACCCGCAAGACCGACGACAGCGGCCATGTGCTGTTCGAGGCGGGCCTTGCGCGCGGCGAGGGCGGCCTGTCGCCGGCGATGCTGACGGTCACGGGCGAGAAGGCCGACTATGCCTTTCTGAGCCTGAAGACCTCGGCTTTCGACCTGTCCGACCGCGGCGTTTCGGGCCGGGCGGTGCCATCGGGCGCCGATGCTTTCGTCTATGCCGAGCGCGGCGTCTATCGCTCCAGCGAGACCGTCTATCTCACCGCGCTCTTGCGCGACGGGCAGGGCAATGCCGTTGCCGGCGGGCCGCTGACGCTGGTGATCGAGCGCCCCGACGGCGTCGAATTCCGCCGCGCCGTGCTCGCCGACCAGGGGGCCGGCGGCCGTACGCTGTCCGTGCCGCTCAATTCGGCCGTCCCGACCGGGACCTGGCGGGTCCGCGCCTTCACCGATCCGAAGGGCTCGTCGGTCGGCGAAACCACCTTCATGGTCGAGGACTACGTCCCTGATCGGATCGAATTCGACTTGTCTGCCAAGGACAAGCTGATCAAAGCTAACGCTCCGGTGGAGCTTAAGGCGGATGGCCATTTCCTCTATGGTGCGCCGGCCTCCGGTCTCCAGCTCGAAGGCGACATGCTGGTCGCGCCCGCAAGCGAACGCCCGGGCTTTGCCGGCTACCAGTTCGGCGTCGCCGACGAGGAGACCACCTCAAACGAGCGCACGCCGCTGGAGAATTTGCCGGAAGCCGACGCCAACGGCGTTGCCACCTTCCCGGTGACGCTGGACAAGCAGCCTGCCTCGACGCGCCCGCAGGAGGCGCAGATCTTCGTTCGCATGGTCGAGACCGGCGGCCGCGCCGTCGAGCGCAAGATCGTGCTGCCGGTCGCGCCCGCCAACGCCATGATCGGCATCAAGCCGCTGTTCGGCGACAAGAACGTCGCCGAGGGCGACAAGGCCGAGTTCGACGTCGTGTTCGTCTCGCCCGAGGGTGAGAAGCTGCGCCGCGACGGCCTGCGCTACGAGCTCCTGAAGATGGAGTCGCGCTACCAGTGGTATCGCCAGAACAATTACTGGGAGTACGAGCCGGTCAAATCGACGTCGCGCGTTTCCGACGGCGACGTGACGATCGCTGCCGACAAGCCGTCGCGGATTTCGCTGAGCCCGCAGCCCGGCCGCTACCGGCTCGATGTGAAGTCGAACGACGCCGACGGTCCGGTGACCTCGGTGCAGTTCGACGTCGGCTGGTATTCCGACGGCAGCGCCGACACGCCGGACCTGCTGGAGACCTCGATCGACAAGCCGCAATACGCCTCCGGCGACACCATGACGGTGTCGGTGAACGTCCGCAGCGCCGGCAAGCTCACCGTCAACGTGCTCGGCGACCGCCTGCTGACGACGCAGACCATCGACGTCAAGGAAGGTACCGCGCAGGTGCGGCTGCCGGTCGGCAAGGACTGGGGCACCGGCGCCTATGTGGTGGCGACGCTGCGCCGCCCGCTCGATGCGGCTGCGCAACGCATGCCGGGCCGGGCGATCGGCCTGAAATGGTTCGGCATCGACAAGCAGACCCGCACGCTCCAGGTGAAGCTGACGCCGCCGGCACTGGTCCGGCCGAATGCGATGTTGAAGATCCCGGTCAAGCTCGACGGGCTCAATCCGGGCGAGGACGCCAAGGTGGTGATTGCCGCGGTCGATGTCGGCATCCTCAACCTGACCAATTACAAGCCGCCGGCGCCGGACGATTATTATCTCGGCCAGCGCCGCCTGAGCGCGGAGATCCGCGATCTCTATGGGCAACTGATCGACGGCATGTCGGGCACGCGCGGACAGATCAAGTCCGGCGGCGATGCCGGTGCGGGCGAATTGCAGGGCTCTCCGCCCGCGCAAAAGCCGCTCGCGCTCTACTCGGGCATCGTCACGGTCGCCACCGACGGCACCGCCGAAGTGAGCTTCGATATCCCCGAGTTCGCCGGCACCGCGCGCGTCATGGCGGTGGCGTGGACCGCGACCAAGCTCGGCCGCGCCAACACGGATGTCGTGATCCGCGATCCCGTGGTGCTGACCACGACCTTGCCGCGCTTCCTGCTCAATGGCGACCACGGCACGGTCAACCTCGAGATCGACAACGTCGAGGGCCAGGCCGGCGACTACGTCATCAACGTGAAGACCGGCGGCCCGGTGAAGATGACCGGCAATCCCGCAACCACGGTCAAGCTCGCCGCCAAGCAGCGCAACGCGTTTACGCTCGCAATCGACGCGACGGCGGCGGGGCAGGCGACGCTCGACGTGGACATCAAGGGGCCGAACGGCCTTGCGCTGGCGCGTCACTATGCGCTCGACGTCAAGGCAGCGACGCAGGTGCTGGCGCGGCGTTCGATCCGGACGCTGGCGAAGGGTGAAAGCCTGACGCTGACCTCGGACATGTTCTCCGATCTCGTGCCGGGCACCGGCAGCGTCTCGGTTTCGGCCAGCCTGTCGACGGCGCTCGACGCCGCAACGATCCTGAAGGCGCTCGACCGCTACCCCTATGGATGCTCGGAACAGATCACGAGCCGTGCCTTGCCGTTGCTCTATGTCAACGAGCTCGCCGCCGGCGCGCATCTGGCCATGGACACCGAGGTCGACCAGCGCATCCGCGATGCGATCGAGCGACTCCTCGCGCGTCAGGGCTCCAACGGCTCGTTCGGCCTGTGGTCGGCCGGCGGCGACGATGCCTGGCTCGACGCCTACGTGACGGACTTCCTCACCCGCGCCCGCGAAAAGGGCTTTGCGGTGCCGGACGTGCTGTTCAAGAACGCGCTCGACCGCATCCGCAACTCGGTCGTGAACGGCAACGAGCCCGAGAAGGACGGCGGGCGCGATCTCGCCTACGGCCTCTATGTGCTCGCACGCAATGGCGCCGCGCCGATCGGCGATCTCCGCTATCTCGCCGACACCAAGCTCGCCAACCTCGCAACGCCGATCGCGAAGTCGCAGCTTGCGGCGGCGCTCGCACTGGTCGGCGACCGCAACCGCGCGGAACGCGTCTACGGCGCCGCGCTCGACGGCCTCGCGCCGAAGCCGGTGCTGGAGTTCGGCCGCACCGACTACGGCTCGCAGCTTCGCGATGCCGCAGCGCTGGTCTCGCTCGCCAGCGAGGGCAACGCGCCGAAGGCGACGCTGACGCAGGCGGTGTCGCGGGTCGAGACCGCGCGCGGCCTGACGCCCTACACCTCCACGCAGGAGAATGCGTGGCTGGTGCTGGCGGCGCGGGCGCTGGCCAAGGAAAACCTCTCGATGGAAGTCGACGGCCAGCCGGTCAAGACCGCGCTGTACCGCAGCTACAAGGCCGTGACGCTGGAGGGCAAGCCGCTGAAGATCACCAACACCGGCGATGCGCCGGTCCAGGCGGTGGTCTCGGTGTCGGGCTCGCCGGTCATGCCGGAGCCGGCTGCATCGAACGGCTTCAAGATCGAGCGCAATTATTTCACGCTCGACGGCAAGCCCGCCGACATCAGCAAGGTCAAGCAGAACCAGCGTTTTGCGGTGGTGCTGAAGATCACCGAGGCGAAGCCCGAGTACGGCCACATCATGGTGTCCGACTATCTGCCCGCGGGCCTCGAGATCGACAATCCGAAGCTGGTGTCGTCGGGCGACAGCGGCACGCTGGACTGGATCGAGGACGGCGAGGAGCCTGAAGATACCGAGTTCCGCGACGACCGCTTCACGGCGGCGGTCGATCGCGCCTCGGACTCCAAGTCGGTCTTCACCGTCGCCTACGTCGTGCGCGCGGTCTCGCCCGGCAAATACGTGCTGCCCCAGGCCTATGTCGAGGACATGTACAATCCCTCGCGCTACGGCCGGACCGGGACGGGTAACGTCGAGGTGCGGGCGCCGAAGTGAGTGGAGAGATGAGAAACGCGGCGCCTCCTCAAACTCCGTCGTCATGCCCGGGCTTGTCCCGGGCATCCACGGACGTTGGTGCCGCGGCCAAGAACGTGGATGGCCGGGACAAGCCCGGCCATGACGGGGCAAGGGGCAGGGGCTTTCGCGTCCTCTCGGGCCTCGCGCTCACGCTGATCCTCACCATCATCGGCTTCGTCGCCTGGGTCTACGCGCTCGGCCCGCTGCCGCTCGACGAGGCGCGCCAGGTCTCCACCACGGTCGTCGATCGCAACGGAAAGCTGCTGCGCGCTTATGCCATGGCCGACGGCCGCTGGCGGCTGCCGGTCGATGCCAAGGCCAATGTCGATCCGACCTATCTCAAACTGCTGCTCGCCTATGAGGACCAGCGCTTCTACGCGCATAACGGCCTCGATCCGCTCGCGCTGGGGCGCGCCGCGCTGCAGCTCTCGACGCGCGGCCACATCGTCTCGGGCGGCTCGACCATCTCGATGCAGCTGGCGCGGCTGATGGAGCCGCGGCGGCAACGCTCGCTCTATGCCAAGCTGCGGCAGATCGTGCGGGCGATCGAGATCGAGCGCAGCATGAGCAAGGCCGAGATCCTCGACCTCTATCTCGCGCTCGCGCCCTACGGCGGCAATCTCGAAGGCATCCGCTCGGCCTCGATCGCCTATCTCGGCAAGGAGCCGAAGCGGCTCTCGCTGGCCGAGGCCGCGCTGCTGGTGGCGCTGCCGCAATCGCCGGAGACGCGCCGGCTCGATCGCTATCCCGAGGCCGCACGCAAGGCGCGCGACCGCGTGCTGGACCGCATGGTCGAGGAGCATGTGGTCAGCCTTGAGGACGCGAAGCAGGCCAAGGCCGTGCCCGTGCCAAAACTGCGCAAGCCGATGCCGATCCTCGCGCCGCACGCCTCCGACACGGCGCTGTCGACGGTCAAGGATACGCCGGTCATCAAGCTGACGCTCGATGCCAATCTGCAGAAGGTGCTGGAGCCGCTGGCGCGCGACCGTGCCATTGCGCTCGGGCCCAACATCTCGGTCGGCATCATCGTGGTCGACAATGAGAGTGGCGACGTGCTTGCCCGCGTCGGTTCGGCCGATTATTTCGACGAGAGCCGGGCGGGGCAGGTCGACATGACCCGCGCCGTCCGTTCACCGGGGTCGACGCTAAAACCCTTCATCTACGGGCTCGCCTTCGAGGACGGCTTCGTCCACCCCGACAGTCTGATCGACGACCGGCCCGTCCGCTTCGGCTCCTACGCGCCGGAAAATTTCGACATGACGTTTCAGGGCACGGTGCCGGTGAAGAAGGCGCTGCAATTGTCGCTGAACGTGCCGGCGATCGTGCTGCTCGACCGCGTCGGCGCCAGCCGGCTGTCGTCGCGGCTGCGGCAGGCCGGTGGCAATCTGGTCCTGCCCAAGGACGAGGCACCGGGGCTCGCGATGGGACTCGGCGGCGTTGGTGTGACACTGCAGGACCTCACCCAGCTCTATACGGGTTTCGCCCGGCTCGGCACCACCATGCCGTTGCGCGACCTCATGACCGGCCGGGACGATCGGGAACCGCTGCGGCTGCTGGACCAGGTCGCGGCCTGGCAGGTCGGCAACGTGCTTCTGGGCACGCCGCCGCCCGAAAACGCCGCCCATAACCGCATCGCGTTCAAGACCGGCACCTCCTACGGCTATCGCGACGCCTGGTCGGTCGGCTTCGACGGCCGCATGACCATCGGCGTCTGGGTCGGCCGGCCCGACGGCGCGCCGGTTCCCGGCCTGATCGGCCGCGTGGCCGCAGCCCCGATCCTGTTCGATGCCTTCGCCCGCACCGGCAAGACGCTGGCCCCGTTGCCGAAGCCGCCAAAGGGAACTCTGGTCGCCAGCAACGCCAAGTTGCCATTGCCGCTGAAGCGGTTCCGCCCGGTCGGGGACCTGGTGCGGACCGGCAGCGAGCAGGCGCTGCACATCCAGTTCCCGCTGAACGGCTCGCGGATCGATGTCGACCGTTCCGGCGGCGAGGGGAGCGCAGCCATGCCGGTGAAGGTCGCTGGCGGCGTCCTTCCCATGACCATCATGGTTAATGGAACATCACTCGGCGAGATCGACGGGCGCCGCCAGCGCCTGATCGATCCGCCCGGTCCGGGCTTTGCGCGGCTCACCGTGATCGACGCCACTGGCGCCGCGGACACAGTTGTCATTCGAATTCAATGACCCCGCCTTAACCGGTTGTCCGAATGACGGTTTCAGCGTAAGCGGAACCAATGGCCGAGACCTATCCCAGCCCCCGTTTTGGAGCACCCCGCGAGCCGAAAGCGCCCGTGAATCCGGGCAGCCGGCTCGTGCTTATGCTGGACTACGCCACGGCCAGTCACGCCCGCGCGGTCGGCTTCCTGCTGCTGTGTGCGCTGCTGTTATTCCTGCCGGGCTTCTTCACGATTCCGCCCGTTGACCGCGACGAGGCGCGCTTTGCGCAGGCCACCAAGCAGATGGTCGAGAGCGGCGATTATGTCGACATCCGCTTCCAGGAAGACGTCCGCTACAAGAAGCCAGTCGGCATCTACTGGTTGCAGTCGGCCGCGGTTGAAGCCGCATCCGCGCTCAAGCTGCCGAAGGCCGAATTGCGGATCTGGGTGTACCGGCTGCCGTCACTGATCGGCGCAATCGGCGCCGTGCTCATGACCTATTGGGCCGCGCTCGGCTTCGTCACGCGGCGCGCCGCGGTGCTCGCCGCGCTCCTGATGTGCGCCTCGGTGCTGCTCGGCGTCGAAGCACGCCTCGCGAAAACCGATGCGATGCTGCTGTTCTGCGTGACCGCCGCGATGGGCGCGATGTCGCGCGCCTATCTGTCGTGGCAGCGCGCAGAGGATGAGACGCATCCGCCCTGGAGCTGGCCCGCGATCTTCTGGACCGCGCTCGCGGTCGGCATCCTGATCAAGGGCCCGCTGATCCTGATGTTCGCAGGCCTGACCATCGTCGCGCTCGCGATCCAGGACCGCGATGCCTCGTGGCTATGGAAGCTGCGTCCGCTCTGGGGCCTGATGTGGATGCTGGTGCTGGTGCTGCCCTGGTTCGTCGCGATCTTCTGGCGCGCGGGTGATGCCTTCTTCGCCGATTCCGTCGGCGGCGACATGCTGAGCAAAATCGGCGCCCAGGAATCCCATGGCGCGCCGCCCGGACTGTATCTGGCGCTGTTCTGGATCACATTCTGGCCCGGCGCGCCGCTTGCGGCGATGGCGGCGCCGGCGGTCTGGCGGGCCCGGCGCGAGCCCGGGGCGCAGTTCCTGCTGGCCTGGCTGATTCCGTCCTGGATCGTGTTCGAGGCGGTGCTGACCAAGCTGCCGCATTACGTGCTGCCGCTGTATCCGGCGATCGCGATCCTCACCGTCGGTGCGCTGGAGCGCAACGTGCTGTCGCGCTCGTGGCTTGCGCGCGGCTCGGCCTGGTGGTTCGCGATTCCCGCTGCCGCCTCGATCATCGCCGTGGTCGGCGCGGTCATGCTGACCCGGCAACCGGCGTTCGTGGCCTGGCCGTTCATTGCGGCCTCGCTCATCTTCGGTCTGTTCGCCTGGTGGCTGTTCGACACCAACCGCGCCGAGCGCTCGCTGCTCAACGCGCTGGTCGCAGCCCTGATGCTCGCGGTCGTGGTCTACGGCATCGTGCTGCCGTCGCTGACCCCGCTGTTTCCGAGCATCGAGATCGCACGCGCGCTTCGCAACGTCACCTGCGTCGGGCCGAAGGCAGCCGCTGCCGGCTATCACGAGCCGAGCCTCGTGTTCCTGACGGGCACGCAGACGCTGCTCACCGACGGCTCGGGCGCGGCGGATTTCCTGCGGCAGGGGAGCTGTCGCTTCGCGCTGATCGAGCAGCGCTCGGAGCGCAGCTTCGTGCAGCGGGCCGAGGCGATCGGGCTGCGCTACAAGGTAGGTACCCGCATCGACGGCTATAATTTCTCGCAAGGGCGCGCGATCTCGATCTCGATCTTCCGCTCGGAAGGCACTGAGTAGATGCCGGCGCCAGCCGACATCACGCCGCGCCCGGGCTATCCCGCGCAATTGCTCGCGGTGTCGGGCCGTGCCCTGGCGCAGCTCGTCCGTACGCCTTCGCATTCATGCCGCGCCGAAGCCGCGCGAAAGCTGGCGCGGCATTCGCTGTGGCTCAGCGCGGCCGGTGCGGCCTTGATTATCGTGCTGATGCTCGCGTTCGATCAGACCGAGATCCAGCTGATGCCAGCGCGCGGCGCGCCGAGCCTGTGGCCGATCCGCATCCTCACCGATTTCGGCAAGGACGAGTATGTGCTCTCGGTGCTCGGGGGGACGCTGGTGCTCCTGGCGCTCGTTGCAGCGGGATTGCACGGCACCCGTCGTGGGCTGCTGCTCGGCCTCGGTACGCGGCTGCAGTTCATGTTTCTGTCTGTCGCCCTGTCCGTGTTCGTTGCCGAGATCCTGAAATATCTCATCGGTCGCGGACGTCCGTTCGTGAGCGGCAAGGCCGATCCGTTCAACTTCATCCCGTTCGAGGGAACGGGGGCTTATGCCAGCCTGCCGTCGGGTCATGCGGTGACGGCGTTTGCGCTCGCGTTTGCGGTCTCGGCGCTGTGGCCGCGCCTGCGCGTGTTCATGTTCACTTACGCAATCGTGATCCTGCTGACCCGGCTGGTGCTGCTCGCGCATCATCCGAGCGACGTCGTCGCCGGCGCTCTGGTCGGCATGGTCGGCGCCATGGCAGTGCGCTACTGGTTCGCGGCCCGGAGGCTCGGCTTTGCCATCCGCGCCGACGGCACCATTGTGCCTCTTGCAGGGGCGGTCTCGGGCCGTCTCAAAAGGGTTGCCCACGAGGCATCCGCCCCATAAAAGCGGCTGCCTGCCGGGACCGCCGGTTCCCCGGGGCAGGCCAATTCCAACCACGAGCTTTCGATTTGTCGTCGTCCCAGCCTTCGGTTTCCATCGTCGTTCCCGTGCGCAACGAAGCCGACAACATCGCGCCGCTGATCGAGGAGATCGGCGCGGCGCTCGACGGCCGCTGGGCCTATGAAATCATCTACGTCAATGACGGCTCGACGGACGCGACCGGCGAACGGCTCGGCGCGATCATGCAGCAGCGGGACAATCTCCGGCAGCTTCGCCATGCCAGATCAGGCGGCCAGTCGGCAGCAGTGCGCAGCGGCGTGCGCGCAGCGCGCGGCGCGATCGTGGCGACGCTCGACGGCGACGGGCAGAACAATCCCGCCTTCCTGCCGGACCTGATCGCGGCGGTCGAGAAGGGGGCGGGGCGCGTCGGTCTCGCGGCCGGTCAGCGTGTCGGACGCAAGGATACCGGCTTCAAGAAATTCCAGTCGCGCGTGGCGAACGGCGTCCGCAATGCTATCCTGAAGGACGGAACGCGCGATACCGGTTGCGGCCTGAAGGCGTTCCGGCGCGACGTGTTCCTGATGATGCCCTATTTCGACGGGCTGCATCGCTTCCTGCCGGCGCTGGTGCGCCGCGAGGGCTACGAGATCGCCTATGTCGACGTGATCGACCGGCCGCGCCGTTCCGGCGTGTCAAACTATGGTTTCTTCGACCGGCTGTGGATCGGCATCATGGATCTCGTCGGCGTGTGGTGGCTCATCCGCCGCAAGAAGCCGACACCAGATGTGACTGAGGTGAAGGCATGATCATCCAATACGGTCAGGCGTTGAATAACTATCTCTACGACGTCTTCGTCGCCAAGTTCGATTTCTGGCTGGCGTTCGGCCTCGTCGCGCAGCTGTTCTTCACCGCACGCTTCCTGGTGCAGTGGATCGCGAGCGAGCGGGCCGGCAACAGCGTGGTGCCGATGGCGTTCTGGTTCTGCTCGATGGGCGGCGGGCTGATGACGCTGGTCTACGGCGTCGTGAAGCGCGAGCCCGTCATCATCCTCGGACAGGCGCTCGCGACCATCATCTATATCCGCAACATCATGCTGATCATCAAGAACCGCGGCCGCGCCTCGAGGACGCTGGAACGCTGAGACGCGCCGCTAGCGCGGTAACGCCGACGCCGCGCCGGAGGCGGGCAGGGCGGCATCCGCCTCGCTCCTGCGATAAGGCTCGCCGGCGGCATCGAGCACGGGATAGGCGACCGAGCAGATATGCGAGTGGATGCGGCGCAGGTCGCGCAGCACGTCCAGATGTAGCGAGGTGGTCTCGATGGTCTCGGGGCGGCCCTCGCGCAGGCGGTCGAGATGACGCTCTACGGCGGCGAGCTCGGTGTTCTTCAGCGTGGTCTTCTCCACCAGCAGCTTGCGCGCTTCGTTGGCATCGCCCGACATGAAGACGCCGAAGGCGATCCGCAGCGAGTCCATCGTGCGCTTGTGGAAGGCGGCCAGCTCCTCGGCGCCCTCGACCGAGAACTGGAAGCGGCGCTTGATCTTCTTGGTCGCGAGCTCGCTCAGGCTCTTGTCGATGATGTCGCCGATATGCTCGAGGTTGATGGCGAAGGAGATGATCTCCATCGCGCGCCGCCCCTCGCTCTCGTCGAGGCTGCCCCGCATCAGCTTCGTCACATAGAGCTTGATGGCTTCGTCGAGGCTGTCGACGACATTGTCCATCTTCGTGACCTGGTCGACCAGCGCGCGGTCGCCGGTCATCATCGCCGCCATCACCTTGCGCAGCATGACCTCGACGAGATCGCCCATGCGCAAGGTCTCGCGCGCGGCGTCGGCGAGCGCCAGTGACGGCGTCTCCAGCGCGCTCTCGTCGAGATAGCGCGGCCGGGCCGGATCGTCTTCCCGGACGCGATCAGGCAGCAGCCGGATCAGGAGCCGGGACATGATGTCGAGCAGGCCGATGAAGATGACGGCGGTGCCCACGTTGAAGGCGATGTGGAAGGCCGCCGTCATCCTGGCGAGATCGGGCTGCCAGGCGTGCATGTGCTCGGCGATCCCACTCAGGAACGGCAGCACCAGCGCGATCCCGATCACGCGGTTGGCGAGATTGCCGAGCGGCAGGCGGTAGCTCGCGGGATCGTCGCGCCGGGCGCCCTCGAACATGGGATTGATGGCGCTGCCGAGATTGGCCCCCAACACCAGCGCGAGGGCCGCGTAAGGCGTGATGAACTGCGAATAGGCCAGCGACATGATCAGCAGCACGCTGGCGACGCTCGAATGCACCGCCCAGGTGACGAGCGCGGCGATGACGATGCAGAGCACGGGATCGCCCGTGATCGCCGACATCATGACGCGAACACTCGGCGCGTTCTCCGCCGGAGCCAGCGTGTCGAGCAGGATGTGCAGCGACAGCAGCATCAGGCCGAGGCCGATGAAGACGCGCCCGATATCCTTGATCCGCGACCGTGGGCCGGAGCGGAAGGCGACGAGCCCGAGCACGAACAGGACAGGCGCAACGGCTGCGATGTTGAACGACAGCACCTGCACGATCAGCGTCGTGCCGACATTGGCTCCCAGCATGATGGCGAGCGCGGCGGCCAGGCTGACGAGGCCTTCTGCCGCGAATGAGCTGGTGATCAGCGCCGTCGCCGTGCTGCTCTGGAGCAGCGCGGTGAGGCCTAGCCCGGCGGCGAACGCGTTGAATCGGTTGCCGAGCGCCTTGCCGAGCAGCCGCCGCAGGTCCGGGCCGAAGGCGCGCAGAATCCCGCTGTGGACCATGTGCAGGCCCCACAGCAACAGCGCCACGCCGCCCATCAGATCGAGCAGAACCAACGTTCCCATGCTCCGCGTCCGGATTGGAGTCGATTGGTGAGGCTAGCGCCAAACGTCAGCGGTTCAAACCCTTTGTTGGCGCATCCGCGTTAACGTTTGCGGCGGTTGCGCGTTCCCGCGGCGCGCGATTGCCGCGTCCCGAGGCGCGATGCCTTGTGAGCAGGCTCACATTGCCGCCTTGAGGGCAGCGAAGCCGCGATCGAGATCGGACTTGAGATCGTCGACGCTTTCGAGGCCGATGTGCAGTCGCAGGGTCGGGCCGCCCGGCGACCACTTCGTGGCGGTGCGATAGGCGTCGCAATCGAAGGGAATCACGAGGCTCTCGAAGCCGCCCCAGGAGAAGCCCATGCCGAACAGCTTGAGCGTGTCGAGCATGGTGTCGACCGCCTTCTGCGGCGCGGGCTTCAACACGATGCTGAACAGGCCCGACGCGCCGGTGAAATCGCGCTTCCAGATTGCATGGCCGGGATCGGTTTCGAGCGCCGGATGCAGCACGCGCGCGACCTCGGGTCGGGCCGCGAGCCAGCGCGCCATGTCGAGCCCCGAGCGATGATGCTGCGCCAATCGTACCGACAGCGTGCGCAGGCCGCGCAGCGCGAGGAAGACGTCGTCAGGGCCGGCGCAGACGCCGAGCAGGCGGATGCCTTCGGCGATCTGCGGCCAGGCCATGGCGTTGGCCGAGATGGTGCCGAACATGATGTCGGAATGGCCGCCGATATATTTGGTGGCGGCCTGCATGCTGATATCGACGCCCTGGTCGAGCGAGCGATGATAGAGCGGCGTCGCCCAGGTGTTGTCGTCGATGACGAGCGCATCGCGCGCATGCGCGACCTCGGCGATGGCGCGGATGTCCGGCATCTCGAACGACTGCGAGCCGGGCGCCTCCACCAGCACCGCGCGGGTGTTGGGCTTGAACAGCTTGTCGATGCCCGCGCCGATCAGCGGATCGAAATAGCTGGTCTCGATGCCAAGGCGCGCGAGCATGCCGTTGCAGAAATTGCGCGAGGGCCGATAGACGTTGTCGCAGACGAGCAGATGGTCGCCGGTCTTCAGCACCGAGAGCAGGGTGGTGGAGATCGCCGACAGGCCTGACGGCACGATGCCGACGCCGGCGCATTGCGGCCCCTCCAGTGCCATCAGCGTCTCCTGGAACGCCCTGGTGGTGGGGGTGCCGTGGCGGCCGTACTGGAACTCGCCGCGATGGGCGTGCAGGTCCTCGGCGGTCGGATAGAGCACGGTCGAACCGTGAAACACCGGCGGATTGACGAACCCCTTCTGCGCCTTGGTGTCGCGGCCGGAGGTCACCAGCCGGGTTTCGGCATGCTGTTGGGCGGGATGCGAGGAATCCATGCGTCTGCTTTCAAAAAGCGCGTTTCCACCGGGCGCGCCGCGCCCGTGGGCCGGCCGAAGGCCGCTGCCGTTAATAACAGAACACAGAAGAGTCCCGTCAACCCCTTGACCCGGCTCGCCAGTCGTTCTGAGATGCGCGGGTGCTATTCAGTCGCCGCATGTTGAGGGGCTGCCGCGACCTTCGATCCATCGTCTGACCGGACCTTGCGTCACAGCCATAACGGCGGACGCCTGCGGCGGGGATTAAGGTATGGCCTCCCGGGATGGGCGAGTGTTCGGCAAGGTTTTCCAGCATGACTCTTGCAAGGCTAGTCTTGATGCGGCTAGCCCTGGCGGAGACGATCCCAAAGACGCCATTCCTGACCTTGAGACGACTTTGAAAGGCCTTCAGCCCATGAAACGCGTAACCCTGGCTCTCACTCTCGCTGTCGCCGCCGGCCTCTCCGCCCAGGCCGCCGATGCGCAAACGCTCAAGACCATCAAGGACCGGGGCATGCTGTCCTGCGGCGTCAGCCAAGGCCTGCCCGGCTTCTCCTCGCCCGACGACAAGGGTAACTGGACCGGGCTTGACGTCGACCTCTGCCGCGCGATCGCAGGCGCGATCTTCAACGATCCGACCAAGGTCAAGTACGTGCCGTTGTCCGCCAAGGATCGTTTCACGGCGCTGCAATCCGGCGAAATCGACGTGCTCTCGCGCAACACCACCTGGACCATCTCGCGCGACACCTCGCTCGGCGCCAACTTCACCGGCGTGACCTATTATGACGGGCAGGGCTTCATGGTGAAGAAGTCGCTCAAGGTGAATTCGGCGCTCGAGCTCAACAGCGCCTCGGTCTGCGTCCAGACCGGCACCACCACCGAGCAGAACCTCGCCGACTACTTCAAGGCCAACAACATGAAGTACGAGGTGATCGCGTTCGGCACCAACGACGAGACCGTCAAGGCCTATGAAGCCGGGCGCTGCGACGTCTTCACCACCGACCAGTCGGGCCTGTACGCCAACCGCCTCAAGCTTGCCAATCCCAACGACCATATGGTGCTCCCCGAAATCATCTCGAAGGAGCCGCTCGGGCCGATGGTGCGTCACGGCGACGACCAGTGGTTCGACATCGTGAAATGGACGCTGTTCGCCATGGTTACCGCCGAAGAGCTGGGCGTGACCTCGAAGAACGTCGACGAGAAGGCGAAACTGGAAAATCCGGAGCTCAAGCGCGTGCTCGGCAGCGACGGCAATTTCGGCGAACAGCTCGGCCTGACCAAGGACTGGGTGGTGCGGATCGTGAAGGCCACCGGCAATTACGGCGAGGTGTTCGATCGCAACGTCGGCGCCGGTTCGCCGCTCGGCATCAGCCGTGGCCTCAACAATCTCTGGAATAAGGGCGGTCTTCAGTACGCGCCGCCGATCCGCTGATCCCGCCTGATCCGCGGCGATGAGCACCGAGGCTCGAAAACCGCCGGCCCAGATCGCGCTGAAGATCAGGCGCGTTCTGGGCGGCAAGGCAGGCTGGAACGGCGTCGCCGTCCAGTTTGCCTTCGCGGCGATCCTGGGCTGGATTGGCTATGAGATCGTTTCCAACGCCCGGACGAACCTCGAAAACCAGCACATTGCCGCCGGCTTCGGCTTCCTCCGGAACAATGCCGGCTTCGACGTCAACCAGACCCTGATCTCCTACACCGGCTCGGACACATTCCTGCGCGTGTTCGTGGTCGGGCTTTTGAACACGCTCGTGGTCTCTGTGGTGGGCATCTTCTTCGCCACCGTGATCGGCTTCATCGTCGCGCTGTGCCGGCTGTCGCCCAACTGGCTGTTGTCGCGCGTCGGCGAGATCTATGTCGAGATCTGCCGAAATCTGCCGGTGCTGTTCCAGATCCTGTTCTGGTACCTGGCGGTTCTCGCGGCCTTGCCCAATCCGCGGCAGAGCATTTCGCTGCTGGGCATCGCCTTCATCAGCAACCGTGGGCTCGTCATTCCGCGCCCGATCGGTGAGGGCGGCTTCGAGCCATTCCTGGCGATGCTGGTCCTCGGCATTGTCGCTTCGCTGGTTTTGCGCTTCTATGCGCGGCGGGCGCTATTTCAGCGCGGTCAGATGATCCGGATCTGGCCCTATGTGCTGGGCCTGCTGTTCGGGCTGCCGCTCGCCACCATGCTGGTATCCGGTGTGCCCTTCACCTTCGAGGTGCCGCAGCTCAAGGGCTTCAATTTCGCTGGCGGCTCGCGGATCATCCCGGAATTCGTGGCGCTGACGCTGGCGCTGTCGACCTATACCGCGGCCTTCATCGCCGAGATCGTGCGCGCCGGCATCCTGTCCGTCCACTCCGGTCAGATGGAAGCGGGATCCTCGCTCGGCCTGAGCCGCGGCACCACGCTCCGCCTGATCGTCGTGCCGCAGGCGATGCGCGTCATCGTTCCACCGCTGACCAACCAGTACCTCAACCTCACCAAGAATTCCTCGCTCGCGGTCGCGATCGGCTATCCTGACCTGGTGTCGGTGTTCGCCGGCACGTCGCTGAGCCAAACCGGGCAGGCGATCGAGATCATTGCCATGACGATGGGCGTCTACCTCCTGATCTCGCTGCTCACGAGCGCCGTCATGAGCGTCTACGGTTGGCGCGTCAGCCGGAGCCTGGGCGCATGAGCGACATCACCTCGTCCGCCTACGTCCGCCAGGACCTGCTCACTGAGCGGCCTGCGCCGGTGAAGACCACGGGATTCATTGGCCTCGTGCGGACCCGCCTGTTCAATTCGCCGACCAACATTTTGCTCACGATCGTGGGCGCGTTGCTGCTCTGGTTCACCATCATTCCCTCCGTCAAGTTCCTGATGGTCGATGCGGTCTGGACCGGCAAGGATCGCACGGCGTGCCTGACCGAGAATGCCGGCTTTACGGTCGGCGCCTGCTGGCCCTTCATCCAGGCCAAGCTGCCGCAACTGATCTACGGCTTCTATCCCGAGGCCGAGCGCTGGCGGGTCAACCTCTCGCTGATCCTGGCGGCGGCTCTGCTGCTGCCGCTGCTCATTCCGCGCCTGCCGGCGAAAGGACTGAACGCAAGTCTCTTCTTCTTCGCCTTTCCCGTGGTGGCGTTCTTTCTGCTGCACGGCGGCGGCATCACCGGGTTCGGCCTGAGCTGGACGGCCGGCCTGCTGCAATTGTTCGACGACAGCATCATCGGCGCCGGGCAGGCTCTGCTCAGTCTCGCCAAGACCTCAGCCATCGCACCGCTCTTCTGGCTGGCCGGCAATCTCATCGTGCTGGTCGGCACCGCGATCTACTGGCTGATCTTTCCGCTGACCTGGCTGCGTGACCAGCTCCAGGGAACGGGCCAGTCGGTCTGGGCCGATTTCGCCATCACGGCGGCGGTCGTCTCCCTGATCGCCTTCGTCGTCGGTGGCGGCGTTCGCACCGGCGGCCGGGCGCTGACATCCAGCATCGGCACCTTCATCGCGATCGCGGTCGTGATCAAGCTGATGGGGCTCGATCACGGCGGCCTGCCGGTCGTGACCACGAATCTGTGGGGCGGGCTCCTGGTGACGCTGGTGGTCTCCGTGACCGGCATCGTCACCTCGCTGCCGATCGGCATCGCGCTGGCGCTCGGCCGCCGCTCGACCATTCCGCTAATCCGGATATTCTCGATCGCCTTCATCGAGTTCTGGCGCGGCGTGCCGCTGATCACCGTGCTGTTCTTCGCGACCTACATGCTGCCTTTGTTCCTGCCGGGCAATTTCACGGTCGACGGTCTGGTGCGCGCGCTGATCGGCATTTCGCTGTTCACGGGCGCCTATCAGGCCGAGAACGTCCGCGGCGGGTTGGCCGCGATCCCGCGCGGGCAGGGCGAAGCGGCGGCCGCTCTGGGCCTGTCCTGGTGGAAGACGACCTCGCTGATCGTGCTGCCGCAGGCGCTGCGCCACGTCATTCCGAACCTCGTCAACAGCTTCATCTCGCTGTTCAAGGACACGTCGCTGGTCTCGATCGTGGCGCTGTTCGACCTGCTGGGCTCGCTCAGGGCGTCGTTCTCGGATCCGAAATGGTCGACGCCGTCGACCGCGTTCACCGGCTTTGCCTTCGCCGGGATCATCTACTTCATCTTCTGCTTTGGAATGTCGCGCTACTCGCTCTTCGTCGAGCACCGCCTCAACGCTCACCGTCGCAACTGATCGAGGTCATCATGTCCGACCCCATCGTCAAGATTTCCGGCCTCAACAAATGGTACGGCGAGTTCCACGTGCTGCGCGACATCGACCTCGAGGTCAAGAAGGGCGAGCGCATCGTGATCTGCGGCCCCTCAGGCTCGGGCAAGTCGACGTTGATCCGCTGCATCAACGCGCTCGAGGAATTCCAGGAGGGCGAGATCGTCGTCGACGGCATCGAGCTCGGGCCGAACCTGAAGCACGTTGATGCGGTCCGCCGCGAGGTCGGCATGGTGTTCCAGAGCTTCAACCTGTTCCCGCATCTGACCGTGCTGGAGAACTGCACGCTGGCGCCGATCTGGGTGCGCAATATCCCGAAGAGGGACGCCGAGGTCAACGCGATGAAATTCCTGGAGCGGGTCAAGATCCCGCATCAGGCCAACAAGTTTCCGGGACAGATGTCCGGCGGCCAGCAGCAGCGCGTCGCGATCGCACGCGCGCTGACGATGAACCCCAAGGTGATGCTGTTCGACGAGCCGACCTCGGCGCTCGACCCCGAAATGGTCAAGGAAGTGCTCGACACCATGGTCGACCTCGCCGAGGAGGGCATGACCATGCTGGTTGTCACCCACGAAATGGGCTTCGCCCGCGAGGTCGCCAACCGCGTCGTGTTCATGGACGCCGGCCAGATCATCGAGGCTAATACGCCGAACGAGTTCTTCGCCGCTCCCCAGCACGCGCGGACGAAGCTGTTTTTGAGCCAGATCTTGCGGTGATCTTGCGCTGACCTCGTAGGGTGGGCAAAGGCGCCTTAGCGCCGTGCCCACCATCCCTCGGCAATCTCCGGCAGGCATGGTGGGCACGCTTACGCTTTGCCCACCCTACGGCACCGCGGCTCGGCTCGACTTGAGCCGGGCTTCGTCTCGTGCTGACGCTGGCGCTGCTGTTCTGGCCGAGCGACGACCGCCGCGCTTAATAGGGCCAACGGCCGCAACCCTCCCGGCCTAGACGAACGGCGGCTTGATGTTGCTGCGCTTCTCCAGCCATTCCGGCACCGGCAGGTTCTTGGCGCGCATGAAGTCGGCGTTGAACAGCTTCGACTGATAGCGGCTGCCGGAATCGCAGAGCACGGTGACGATGGTCTTGCCGGGCCCGAGCTGTTTCGCGAGTCGTATCGCGCCGGCGATGTTGATGCCGGTGGAACCGCCGAGGCACAGGCCTTCGTGCTGGAGCAACTCGTAGATCACCGTGACGGCTTCTGCATCGGGAACGAGATAGGCGTCATCCACCTTCGCGCTCTCGACGATTGCGGTCGCACGGTTGAGGCCGATACCTTCCGTGATCGAGCCGCCCGGCGTCGCCTTGGCGTCGCCGCTCCGGAAATATTCGAACATGCCGGCACCATGCGGATCGGCGCAGGCGATCCGGACGTCCTTGTTCTTCTCTTTCAGATAGCGGCTGACGCCGGCGAGCGTGCCGCCGCTGCCGACCGAGCAGACGAAGCCGTCGACCTTGCCGCCGGTCTGCTCCCAGATCTCGGGGCCCGTCGACTCGTAGTGCGCCTTCGCATTGTCGAGGTTGTTCCACTGGTCTGCGAACAGCACGCCATTGGGCTCGGTCTTGCGCAGCTCGTCGGCGAGCCGGCGGCCGACATGCTGATAATTGTTGGGATTGGCATAGGGCAGGGCCGGCACCTCGATCAGCTCGGCGCCGCACAGCTTCAGAAAATCCTTCTTCTCCTGGCTCTGCGTCTCCGGGATCACGATCAGCGTGCGGTAGCCGCGCGCGCTCGCCACGACCGCGAGGCCGATGCCGGTGTTGCCGGCGGTCGCCTCCACCACGAGACCGCTCCGCTTGAGCTCGCCGCGCTTCTCGGCCTCCAGGATCATCCATTTGCCGGCGCGGTCCTTCACCGACTGGCCCGGATTCATGAACTCGGCCTTGCCCAGAATGGTGCAGCCGGTCAGTTCGGAGGCGCGCTTGAGCTTGATGAGCGGGGTGTTGCCGATGGCTTCGACAACGTCATTTTTGATGGTCATGTCAGGCAATTACCGGCTGGTTCATAGGGTGGGCGCGACCCTAAAGTAGGGTGGCGGGCCTTACAAGCGACCCTTGCAAGCTGACCCCGCAAACCCTTATTGCTGCTTTGCGAAGATGACTTGCCGGACGTCAATATTCCCGGACAGGAATCCGGCCTCGCAATAGGACAGGTAATACTCCCACAGCCGCCGGAACCGGTCGTCGAAGCCGAGCGGCACGAGGCCCGGCCAGGCCGTCTGGAAGTTATTCCGCCAGGTGGCCAGCGTCTTGGCATAATCTTGCCCGAAGATGCGTTCGCGTATGACGGGTAGGCCGAACCTGTCGCCGAGCGACTTGAGCACGGCGGGCGAGGGCAGCATGCCGCCGGGAAAGACGTAGCGCTGGATGAAGTCCACCTCGCGCCGGTAGCTCTGGAACAGCCTGTCCTGGATGGTGATCGCCTGGATGCCGGCGAGGCCGCCGGGCAGCAGCCGGTCCCGCAACTGAGCGAAATATTTCGGCCAGAACTGCTCGCCGACGGCCTCGATCATCTCGATCGAGGCGATGCGGTCGTAGCGGTCGCATTCGTCGCGATAATCCTGAAGACGGATCTCGACCTTGTCAGCAAGGCCCGCCTCGTGAATGCGCTTCTGCGCAAAATCGCGCTGCTCGGTCGAGATCGTGAGGCCCACCACGCGCGTGCCGAAGGTCTTTGCGGCGAACTCGGCGAAGCCGCCCCAGCCGCAGCCGATCTCGAGCAGCGTCTGGTCGGGCTTCAGGTCGAGCGCCTCGGCGAGCCGGCGGTATTTGTTGGTCTGGGCTGCCGTGAGATCGGAGGTGCTCTCCTCGAACAGCGCCGAGGAATAGGTCATGCCGGGATCGAGCCACGCCGAATAGAACGCGTTGCCGATGTCGTAATGGGCATGGATGTTGCGCCGCGCCTGACGGCGGGTGTTGCGGTTGAACCAGTGCTGCAGCAGCTGGACGAACCGCATCAGCGGCTTGTCGTTCAGCATGGCCTGGATCAGATCGTGATTGACGCAGAACAGGTAGAGGAATTGCGTCAGGTCCGGCGTATCCCAGTCGCCGGCGAGATAGGCTTCCGCGATGCCGATGTCGCCGCTGTTGATGAGGCGCGACGCGAAGCCATAATTGTGCAGTCGCATCGCCGCATTCGGGCCCGGCTCCTGGCCGCCGAGACGGATCACGCGTCCGTCGGGCAGGGTGACGTCGAGCGTTCCTCGCCGCAGCCGCGCGCCAAAACTGAGTGCGAGCCGAACGATGCGCGGCAGATCGGCGAGCACTGTGTCTATGGTGTCTGACGTCACCGAGATGGTATGCGACATCGGCAGATCCATCACCTGAACGGATACTGTCCGACCGCGAGCCAGGCGCCCCCATACGCCTCATATCGCTGGACCCGAGGGCGCCCCGCAAACGGTCAGCGTCGAATCATACGCATGATATAGGTGCGCGCTGCGCCGGTCGCCAAGGGGCTGGCGGGGTACCTCCGGCAGTCCACCGCCGTGTGCACAGCGCAATTGCGGGCCAGCACCCGATCATAGTGCGCTCAGCCAAGGCCGGGGAAGCTGCGGTGCGCCGCGGTGCAGGTTTCGGTGGAGCGCCTGGCGGGACCGGTAGCCCTGGCGTAGGCGTGGCGGCAATATCACATGAAATCTTGGTAAGCTTGAATGCGCCCCGGGCCGAGGTTGGAATACAAAATAGCCCTGTGACACAGGCATATTTTGTATTTGCGTGAGTTCGGCATCGACGCATTCGAGGCCGCATTTCGCAGGTGCGGGACTGTCCCCCTGTTCCGCGCCCCGCTAGTATGAACTTCAGGTTCCGCAGAAAGCATCACGGCTGTGAACGAGTTACATAAACGCCCCCGGCCGTCCCGCCACGAATCGGTTAATCCGGCTCTGCGGTGGCGGATCTATCTGCCCGGCGGGGGGTGGATGTGACACAGGATGGTCCTGCGGTCGCCATGAGGCGATCTCCCGGCCTTACGTTCCGGACGTCGCGCGCGGCGCGATGGGCTGCCGTGGCGTGCCTTGCCGCCAGTTCAGGCGCCTGCGTGCTGACGCAGGATTTGCCCGATCCCGCACTCGATGTTCCCACGCAGTACAAATACGCGGGCAAGCCGGATGCGCCGCCGTCGCTGGATTGGTGGCGCGGCTTTCGCTCCGCGGAACTGACGCAACTGATGGAGGAGGCGCAGACCGTCAATCTCGACATCGCCGCCGCCGTCGCGCGCATCGTCCAGGCCGACGCCCAGGCGCGGCAGGCGGGCGCGGCGCTGCTGCCGAGCCTGTCGGGCGGCGGATCGGAAACCTATTCACGCACCTCGGGTTCGAGCGCCTCGGGCCTGTCCATCGGCGGCCGCGAGGTCGTCAACTATTCGGCGTCGCTGAGCGCGAGCTACCAGCTCGACTTCTGGGGCCAGAACCGCGATGCGCTGCAAACGGCGGAAGAGACGGCGAATGCCAACCGGTTCGATCGCGACGTCGTCGCGCTCACGACGCTGGCAGGCGTTGCCAACGCCTATTTCCAGGTGCTGGCCTCGCAGGACCGGCTGCGCACCGCCCAGAGCAACATCGCCAGCGCGCAGCGGATCCTTGATGCCATTCGCGAGCGCCGCAAGGCCGGCACCGGGACCGATCTCGACGTCGCCCAGCAGGAGAGCGTGGTCGCCAACCAGAAGGCGCTGGTGCCGCCGCTGCGCCAGACGCTCGACCAGAACGTCAACGCACTCGCCGTGCTGGTATCGCGGCCGCCGGAGAGCGTCCGCGTGCTCGGCGGCTCGCTGAACAAGATCGCCATCCCGCGCGTCACGCCCGGCCTGCCGTCGGAGCTTTTGACGCAGCGGCCCGACATCCGCCGCCAGGAGGCACAGCTCGCCTCGGCGACCGCGAACATCGGCAATGCCCGCGCGCAGTTCTTTCCGACGATCCAGCTCACCGGCAATGGCGGCTATCAGAGCTCGGCGCTGGTCTCGCTGTTCCAGCCGCATGCGGCCTTCTTCCAGCTCGTCGGCAGCGCCACGCAGCCGATCTTCGACGGCGGCAAGATCCTCGGCAATTTCGAATTCGCCAAGGCGCGGCAGGACGAGTTGCTCCAGACCTACCGCAAGACCATCATCCAGTCGTTTGCGGACGTCGACAACGCGCTGTATTCGATCAAGCAGACCACGATCAAGCTACAATTGCAGCGCGATGTCGTTACCTCGTCGAAGCGCGCCTTCGATCTCGCCGAGCAGCAATTGCGCGCCGGCACGGCCGACATCGTGACTGTGCTGAACGTCCAGCAGACACTATTTCAGGCCGAAGATGCGTTGTGGCAGGCCCAACTCGCACGGCTTCTCGCCATCGTCAGCCTGTATCAGGCGCTCGGCGGCGGCTGGGAGCCGCGAATGGAGAAACCGGTCAATGCTCTTTAAGCCGGATACGAAGGAAGGCGCGAAAGAAGGGACGGCGAAGAAATCGCGCGGCCGCGGCTTCGTCATGACCCTGATCACGCTCGCCATCCTTGGCGGGCTCGGCTATTTCGGCTGGACCGTCTGGCACCAGCAGCCGCAGCAGGCGAATGGCCGCAACCAGCGGCCCGATCTGCCGGTGCCGGTGCTGGCGGCGACGCCCCGCATCGAGGACGTGCCGGTCTATCTCGACGGCGTGGGTGCGATCCGCGCGCTCAACACAGTGACCGTGCGCTCGCAGGTCGACGGCAAGCTGATCGCCGTGAAATTCACCGAGGGCCAGGACGTCAAGAAGGGTGACGTGCTCGGCGAGATCGATCCCGCGCTCTACCAGGCGACGTATGATCAGGCCGTCGCCAAGAAAGCGCAGGACGAGGCGCAGCTCGCCAACCAGCGCATCGACCTTACGCGCTACGAGCAGTTAGCTGCCTCCAACGCGGGCTCCAAACAACAGGCCGACACCCAGCGCGCCGCGGTCGCGCAGACCGAGGCGCTGGTCAAAGCCGACCAGGCCGCGATCGACAATGCGGCGGCGACGTTGAGCTACACCAAGATCGTGGCGCCGCTCTCCGGCCGCGCCGGCCTGCGGCAGGTCGACCAGGGCAACATCATCCACGCCGCCGACGCCACGGGCCTCCTGGTGATCACGCAATTGCAGCCGATCGCGGTGTGGTTCAGCCTGCCGCAGCAGCAGATCATGCGCGTCAACGCAGCGGCGTCGAAGGGCACGCTCGCGGTCGACGTGTTCGGCAATGACGGCATCACCGTGATCGACACCGGCAAGCTGACCGGCATCGACAACCAGGTCGACCAGACCACCGGCACGCTCAAGCTCAAGGCGGAATTCCCCAACGCCAATTACCAGCTCTGGCCGGGCCAGTTCGTCAATGTCCGCCTCAAGGTCGAGACCTTGATGCAGGCGCTGGTGGTGCCGACATCGGCGGTGCAGCGCGGACCGATCGGCACCTTCAGCTACGTCATCGGCGAGGACAATGTCGTCTCCGCCAAGCCGGTGACCGTGACCCAGCAGAACGAGCATGACGCCGTCATTGCCAGCGGCTTGTCGCCGACCGACAAGGTCGTCACGACGGGCTTTGCCAATCTGTCCGACGGGTCCAAGGTGGTCGTCGGCCGCGATGACCAGACACCGTCGGCCGATCTCGCCCCGCGCAAGCGCACGCGCGGCCCGGACGGCCAGAAGAAGGATGGGCAGGCCAAGGACGGGCAAAAGGACGGACAGGGCAAGGACGGCGAGCACCGCGCCAAGAGGAGCAGCAGCGAAGGCGACCAGAAGGGGCAGACCGGACCGGCATCGGGGCCGGGGGCATCGGGACCTGGAGCCAAGCAGCCATGATCCCGACAACAGCCGCCTGAGCGGCAGGCATATCCCATGGGCGTCTCCGAACCCTTCATCCGCCGCCCGATCGCGACCTCGCTGCTCGGCATCGCCCTGCTGATCGGGGGCGCGCTCGGCTATTTCTCGCTGCCGGTCTCGGCGCTGCCGCAGGTCGATTTCCCGACCGTGCAGGTGTCGACGCAGCTTCCGGGCGCGAGCCCCGACGTGATCGCCTCGCTGATCACCGCGCCGCTGGAACGGCAGCTCGGCCAGATCCCGTCGCTGACGGCGATGAACTCGACGAGCTCGTTCGGCGTCAGCCAGATCTCGCTCCAGTTCGATCTCAACCGCGACATCGACGGCGCGACCCAGGACGTGCAGGCCGCGATCAACGCGGCGGCCGGCGTGCTGCCCAAGACGCTGCCTTATCCGCCGACCTACGCCAAGGTGAACCCGGCGGACGCACCGGTGATGACCCTGGCGCTTCGCTCCGACACGATCTCGCTGCGGGCGATGAGCGACATCGCCGACACGCTTCTGGCGCAGCGGCTGAGCCAGATCTCCGGCGTCGGGCGCGTCTCGGTGCTCGGCGGGCTGAAGCCGGCCGTGCGCATCCAGGCGGATCTGGCGCGCCTTGCCGCCTATGGCATCGCCATGGAGGATCTGCGCACCGCGATCTCCAATGCCAACGTCTCCGGGCCAAAAGGCTCGCTCGACGGCGCGCAGCAATCCTACCTCATCGCCGCCAACGACCAGATCGCCGCCGCCGACGCCTACAAACCTGTTATCATCGCCTACCGCAACGGCTCCCCGGTCACGATCGGCGACGTCGCGCAGATCGTGGATGGCCTCGAGAACGACCGCACCGGCGGCTGGTACCAGGGCACGCCGGCGGTCATCATCGACATCCAGCGCCAGCCCGGCGCCAACGTCATTGATGTCGTCAGCCAGATCCGGGCGGAAATCCCAAAAGTCCAGCGCGCCATTCCGGCCGGCGTGAACCTCACCATCGTCTCCGACCGCACCGTCACGATCCGCGCCTCGGTCCGCGACGTGCAGTTCACCCTGATCCTCAGCGTCGTCTTGGTGACGCTGGTGGTGCTGCTGTTCCTGCGCTCGCTGCGGGCCACGCTGATCGCGGGCGTCGCGCTGCCGCTGTCGCTGATCACGAGCTTCGGCATCATGTATTTCGCCGGCTTCAGCCTCGACAATCTGTCGCTGATGGCGCTCACCATCGGCACCGGCTTCGTCGTCGACGACGCCATCGTCATGATCGAGAACATCGTCCGCCACATGGAGAACGGCGACAGCGCGATGGAGGCCTCGCTGAAGGGGGCCAGCGAAATCGGCTTCACCGTGATCTCGCTGACGGTGTCGTTGATCGCGGTGTTCATCCCGCTGCTGTTCATGTCCGGCCTCGTCGGGCGCATGTTCCGCGAATTCGCGTTGACGCTGACGATCGCGGTCGTGACCTCGGCCGTGGTCTCGCTGACGCTGACGCCGATGATGTGCTCGCGGCTGCTCAAGCACGCCCATGAGGAACTGGCGGTGCCGGGATTGGCCGCGATCAGCCGCTTCATCGATCGCACCGTCGAGTTCTATCACCGGACGCTGCTCTGGGTCCTGGAACGCCAGCGCGCCACGCTGCTCGTGACATTTGCGACCCTGGTCGCGACCCTCGTCCTCTATGTCGTCGCGCCAAAGGGCTTTTTGCCGCTTCAGGACACCGCCTCGATCACGGCGGTGACGGAGGCGGGACCCGACGTGTCGTTCACCGAGATGCAGAAGCGCCAGGCCGAGGCGGCCGGTGCCATCAAGGCCGACCCTGACGTGGTCGGCGTGGTCTCGGTGATCGGGGCGGGCTCGGTCAACCCGACCACCAATGTCGGGCGCCTGGTCATGACCTTGAAGCCGCGCGGTGAGCGGCGCGACGACGTCAGCGCGGTGGTGACCCGGCTGAAGGAACGGGTGTCGGCCATCCCCGGCATGACCGTCTATTTCCAGCCGGTGCAGGACGTGCAGATCTCGACCCAGTCGAGCCGTTCGCAGTACCAGTACACGCTGACCGGGACCGACGCGACGCTGGTGTCGGAATGGGCGCGCAAGCTCGTTGCCGAGATGCGGCGCGATCCGCTGTTCCGCGACGTCTCCTCGGAGGCGCAGGAGGGCGGCCTGCGGGCGCAGCTCGATGTGGACCGGACCCGGGCCGGACAGCTCGGCGTGAGCCTGCAGGGAATCACCGACACGCTCAACGATGCGTTCGCGCAGCGGCAGATCTCGACCATCTACGGCCAGGCCAACCAGTACCGCGTGGTGCTGGAGGCGCTGCCGATGTACCAGCGCGATCCCTCGATCCTGTCGAAGCTGTATCTGCCGGGCGCGGCGAGCAGCATCGTGGGCGCGCCCAACGCCCAGGTGCCGCTCTCGGCCGTGGCGACGCTGAAGCGCACCACGGCGCCGCTCGCGATCTCGCACCAGGCGCAATTCCCGTCGATCTCGCTCAGCTTCAACCTCGCCCCGGGCGCCGCGCTCGGCGATGCCGTCGAGGCGGTGAAGACGATCGAGACCCGGATCGAGATGCCCAACAGCATCGTCGGCGTCTATGCCGGCGATGCCGCCGAATTCGCCAAGGCGCTCGCCGGCCAGCCCTGGCTGCTGCTTGCCGCCGTGATCACGATCTACATCGTGCTGGGTGTGCTCTATGAGAGCTACATCCACCCCATCACCATCCTGTCGACGCTGCCCTCGGCCGGCGTCGGCGCGATCCTGGCGCTGATGCTGTGCGGGCAGGACCTCTCGGTGATCGGCCTGATCGGCATCATCCTGCTGATGGGCATCGTCAAGAAGAACGCGATCATGATGATCGACTTCGCGCTCGAGGCCGAGCGCAGGCAGGGGATGTCGCCGAACGAGGCGATCGTGCAGGCCTGTCTCCTGCGCTTCCGTCCGATCATGATGACGACGCTGGCGGCGCTGTTCGGCGCGCTGCCGCTCGCGATCGAGAGCGGCACCGGCGCCGAGCTGCGCTTTCCGCTCGGCATCTCCATCATCGGCGGCCTGCTGCTGAGCCAGCTTTTGACGCTCTACACCACGCCCGTGATCTACCTCGCGCTCGACCGCATCAACCGCCGCCTCGAGCAGGCGCTGCCGCCGGCTGAATCCGGCGGCCCGCCGGTCGCGGGCGCGACCGAGGGGATGCAGTGATGGCATCGATCTCGGAGCCGTTCATCCGCCGGCCAGTCGCAACCACGCTGCTGTCGATCGGGTTGTTCCTGCTGGGGGTCGTCGCCTACGAGTTCCTTCCCGTCGCCTCGGTCCCGAACGTCGACTTCCCCGCCATCTTCGTGTCGGCCAGCCGGCCGGGTGCCGACCCGTCCGTCATGGCGGCGACGGTGGCCTCGCCATTGGAGCGTCGGCTCGGCGAGATCGCCGGCATCAACCAGATCACCTCGACGTCGTCGCTCGGCACGACCAGCATCCAGCTCCAGTTCGACATCGGCCGCAACATCGACAAGGCCGCGCGCGACGTGCAGGCGGCGATCAACGCCGCGCTGATCGACCTGCCGAGCGACCTGCCGACGCTGCCGCGCTTCCGCAAGGCGAACACGGCCGGCGCGCCCGTTTTCGTGCTGGCGCTGACCTCGAAGACGCTGTCGGCCAGCGCGATCTACGACGTCGCCGATACCGTGCTCGCGCAGCGCATCTCGCAGGTGCCGGGTGTCGGCGACGTGACGGTGAGCGGCGCCGACCAGCCGGCGGTGCGCGTGCAGCTCAACCCCGTCGCATTGTCCAACGCCGGCATCGCCACCGACGACGTCAGGACCGCGATCATCAACGCCAACCCGCTTGGTCCCGTCGGTATCTTCAACGGCGAGCGCCAGAGCGAGACGCTGTCGCTGAACAAGCAGATGCGGACGGCGAAAGAGTTCCGCGACATCATCATCAAGAGCTCGAACGGCAATTTCGTCCGGCTGTCCGACGTCGCCGACATCGAGGACTCCGTCCGCAACGCTCGCTCCATCGCCTGGTTCAACAAGCAGCCGGCGGTGCTGATCCAGATCACCAAGCAGGGCGACGCCAACGTCATCGACACCGTCGACCGGGTGAAGGCCCTGATCCCGGCGCTGAAGCAATGGATCCCGGCGGGTGTCGATATTTCCACGCTGGTCGATCGCACGAGCACGATCCGCGCCAGCGTGCTCGACATGCAGTGGACGCTGCTGGCAACCGCCGTCCTCGTGATGGTCGTGGTGTTCGTGTTCCTGCGGCGGCTGACACCGACGATCGCGGCCGGCATCTCCGTGCCGCTGGCGCTGGCCGGAACCTGCGCCGGGATGTGGGTCGCGGGCTTCTCGATCGACAATCTGTCGCTGATGGCGCTGGCGATCTCGGTCGGCTTCGTGGTCGACGATGCCATCGTCATGATCGAGAACATGTACCGCAATCTCGAACATGGCATGCGGCCGCTCCAGGCCGCGCTCGTTGGCGCCCGGCAGATCGGGTTCACTGTGGTCTCGATCAGCCTGTCGCTGATCGCGGCTTTCACGCCGCTGATCTTCATGGACGGCATCGTCGGCCGCCTGCTGCGCGAGTTCTCGCTGACGCTGACCTTTGCGATCCTGGTCTCGACGCTGGTGTCGCTGACGGTCACGCCGATGATCTGCGCCCATTACATCCGGCAGACCACGTCCGGCACCGCGACGCTGTTCGATCGGCTGATCGAAGGCTCGCTGTCGCGCATCGTCGCGTTCTATGCCCGCACCCTGCGCACCGTTCTGGAATTCCCGCTACTGACGCTGCTGGTGTTCTTCGCCACCATCGGCCTTACGGTGACGCTCTACATCAAGGTCCCCAAGGGTTATTTCCCGACCGACGATTCCGGCTTCGTCATCGGCGCGACGCGCGCCTCGGCCGACATCTCGTTCCAGTCCATGCTCGGCCTGCAGCAGCGGCTCGCCGACATCGTGATGCAGGACCCGGCCGTGGCCGGCATCGGCTCGACGGTCGGCAGCGGGGGCGGGCCGGGGGGAGCGACCTCGAACCGCGGCACCATGTTCATCAGCCTGAAGCCGCCGGAGGAGCGCGACCACGTCTCGACGCAGGTCGTGATCGACCGTCTCAGGCGCGCCCTGTACCCGGTGCCTGGCATCCGCCTGTTCATGTTCGCTGCCCAGGACGTCCGCGCCGGCGGACGGCAGAGCGATTCCGACTACCAGTACACACTGACCAGCACCGACCTCGGCCTGCTCCAGAAATGGGCGCCGATCGTGGCCAAGCGCATGGAGAGCGTCGAGGGCATCACCGATATTTCGAGCGACCGCGATCCCGGCGGGCTCCAGCTCACGCTCTCGATCGACCGCCAGAAGGCCTCGGCGCTCGGCGTCAAGGTCCAGGACATCGACAACGCGCTCAACAACGCATTTTCGCAGCGGCAGATCGGGATCATCTACACCCAGCGCAACCAGTATATGACCGTGCTGGAGATCGACCCGAAATTCCAGGTCGACCCATCCAACCTCGATCGCATCTATGTCGCCGGTGCCAATGACGCGCAGGTGCCGCTGTCGGCCGTGGTGCATGCGACGCGCGGGCTCGCTGCGCTGGCGGTCTACCATTCGCAGGGGTTTCCCTCGACCACGGTGTCGTTCAACCTGATGCCGGACGTGCCGCTCCAGACCGCGACCCAGAACGTGCAGCGCGCGATCGAGGAGCTGCACATGCCGGAAGGCATTCGCGGCAGTTTTGACGGCAACGCGGGCGATTTCGCCAGGACCAGCGGCCGCCAGCCGCTGCTGATCCTCGGCGCGCTGGTGGCGATGTATATCGTGCTCGGCGTGCTCTATGAGAGCCTCGCCCATCCGCTGACGATCATCTCGACATTGCCGTCGGCCGGGCTCGGCGCGCTGCTTGCGCTCCAGCTCACCAACACGCCGCTGACGGTGATTGCCTTCGTCGGCATCATCCTCTTGATCGGCATCGTCAAGAAGAACGGCATCATGATGGTGGACTTCGCGCTCGACGCCGAGCGCCAGCGCGGCCTTTCCTCGGCGGAGGCGATCTTCGAGGCCTGCCAGGCGCGCTTCCGCCCCATCCTGATGACGACCATGGCGGCGCTGTTCGCCGGCATTCCGCTGGTCATCGCGACCGGTCCGGGCACGGAGCTGCGCCGTCCGCTCGGCATCACCATCATCGGCGGCCTGTTCGTCTCGCAGATCCTGACGCTCTACACGACGCCCGTGATCTACCTGCTGATCGACCGCCTGCGCCGCCGCTCCGAGCCGCGTCCGCTCGCCGCGCCCGCGGAATAGGCCAAGTATCGCGCACCTTCCGACACCGTCAGTCGGCTCGATCCCCTAACATTTGATGTTGTCAACTTAACATCTGTTCTCATAAAGGCTGTTACTTCTCATTTCTGTCAACAAAGCTCGTTACAGAACGGAGACGGGCGCAGCCTTCGCTCGTCGCGCCGCCCGAAGCTGTTGCATTCGAACGGAATCCCGCCCCGAGAACGTGTGACGTGCTTGGGAATCCTTGCGGGCGAGCGGAAATCGGCTGGCTCGTGGTGTCTTGGAGTGATTGGCCAAATGGCTAATACGGTCGGATCGCACTTTTTCCCGGAGATTGCGGCGGGTGGATTCTCTCGGGTCGATGGCACGATTCAGTTCTGGCAGCGGGTCGGGGCCTTGGTTGGACCGGATTCCGTCGTGCTGGACTTTGGCGCCGGGCGAGGCGCCGGCCAGAGCGAGGATTCGGTCGCCTACCGGCGCAGTCTGCGGTCGTTGAAGGGACGGGTGCGCGAGCTCGTCGGGGTGGATGTCGACCCGGCCGTAACGACCAACAAGGCGCTGGATCGGGCGTTCGTGATCACACCCGACGGAGAGCTTCCGATCGCCGATCAATCCATCGACGTGATCGTATCGGATTTCGTGTTCGAGCATCTCCAGGATCCTGCCAGAGCCGCCCGTGAACTCGACCGCGTGCTCAAGCCGGGCGGCTGGATCTGCGCGCGAACGCCCAACCGCTATGGATACATCGCACTCGCCAATCGGATGATCCCCGACCAGTTGCATGCCCGCATTATCCAGTCGGCCCAGGACGACCGCAAGGGCGAGGATGTCTTCCCGGCCGTCTATCGGCTGAACACTGCCGGCGCGTTCAAACGGCATTTTCCCGCCTCCCGATACGATCTGTATGTGATCCCGTGGGACGCGGAGCCGGCCTACTATTTCGGATCGAAGCTGCTCTATTCGCTGTTGCTAGCGGTTCAGCACTGCACGCCGGCTCCGTTCAAGACGGTGTTGACGGCGTTCATGCGCAAACGCCCCGTGCCGTGAGCCCGACAGCCAAGTCACGTCGGGCTCAAGCCGCCGTACACCTCATTGCGAAGACGAAAGAGCGCACGGGACGAAAGGCCTTCGCGCGCGGAACGTCACGCAACGCAGCAGCCTTGTAGAAAGATCGTACCCTCCAAGACGTCACCAAGTCCGAGCGATAACGTCATTCGGCGATCAACTGGGGCGTGTATTACGGCCTGACCACCACACTTCATGACCATCGCCTCCCAATCCCCGCCCCAAAGCCCATGTCGACGTAGGTGCTCAGTTCTACGACACCGACCTCAGCAAGCCGATTTGGGTCGCCAACGTGGCCGCGAATGGTACTGTGGATTGGAGAGACGCTGCCGGAACGCCGGTCTAGCAGAGCGGTCGACGCGTTCGACATACCGGCGCAACGAGACCGCCTTCGGGCGGTCTTTTTGTCGTGTGCCGAGGTTCGGGGTTATGGCGGCGCCACTCCCGGCAAGAGAGTTGTTGAACCGCCGCTTCAAGCGTATAGCGGCGACCATGTCGAACCCCACAGCCGCCGCGCCGGCCGATCCGATCCCCGAATGCCCGCACTGCCAGAAGCCGATGCCGCTGTGCATCTGCGACAGTGTCACGCCCATCAAGAACCGGCTCTCGCTCCTGATCCTCCAGCATCCGCAGGAGCAGGACAGGGCGCTCGGCACCGCCCGGCTGCTTGCGAAGCACTTTGCCGATGCCACGGTGCGGGTCGGCCTGTCCTGGCCGAGCCTGTCCAAGGCGCTGGCGCGGCCGGTCGAGAACGCCTCGCACTGGGCCGTGCTCTATCTTGGCTCGGCGCGCGCGGCCGATCTGGAGGCCGAGGGCGAGATCCTGGCGCTCAACCGCAAGGGCGAAGTCCCGGAGAACCAGCGCTCGATCCTCGGCAAGCTCGAAGGCGTGGTGCTGCTCGACGGCACCTGGAGCCAGGCCAAGGCGCTGTGGTGGCGCAATCCCTGGATGCTGAAATGCCAGCGCGTCATCCTCAACCCGGCGCATCCCTCCCGATACGGACGCCTGCGCAAGGAGCCGCGGAAAGACGGGCTGTCGACCATCGAGGCGGCCGCGACCATCCTGGCCAGTCTTGAGAAGCGCCCCGATATCGCCGAGACGCTCAATGCCAGTTTTGAACGGATGTTGACGCGCTACCGCGAGGTTCAGGCCGAAATGCCGGAATTGGCGCCAAAACCGCCGGTCAAGGACCGCCGGCGCGGTGTCCGGCGCAGCAAGCGCAGCTGACTCGCGCTTAAATCCTCCGTACGGTTGATTGCCCCGCGCGAGAGGGGCGGGTAGAGACGATCGGCCGATGGGCCGCGAACTGTTATCTTCGCAGCATCGGAAAGCCGGAAGCGGARGGGGCAGTCGCATTCAGGCCGCGGCGAAGGAAATCCTTGCACAGGCGGCGCGGCCCGATCGGTGGGGCACGCTCGCGCTGATGGACATCTCGCTGCGTTACCGGCGCACCGTGATCGGCCCGCTCTGGATCACGCTGACGCTGGCAGCAACGATCGCAAGTGTCGGCACGGTCTACGCCGCACTGTTCAAGCAGGACATCGCCGGTTTCCTGCCGCCCTTCGCCGTCGGCCTGATCGTCTGGACCCTGATCGCGACGACGCTCCAGGAAGGCTCAAGCATCTTCGTGGCGTCGGGCCACCTGATCAAGGCCGTGCCGGCGCCGCTGATCGTGCATGTGCTCCAGATGATCGCGCGCAACGTGCTCATCTTCGCGCATCATCTGGTGATCGTCGTGCTGCTCTACATCGTGATGCCCTGGCCGCTGTACTGGAACATGCTGCTGGCGGTGCCCGGCTTTGCGATCCTGCTGATCGTTCTGCTCGGCGGTTCGGTCGCGCTCGGCATGCTCTGCGCGCGCTTTCGCGATATCGGCACGGCGATCGTCAGCGGCCTGCAATTCATCTTCTTCCTGACGCCGATCATCTGGACCGCGGACGCCCTGCGCGGCACCACGTTCCACTGGCTGATCCGCGCCAATCCGTTCGCGACGCTGCTCGACCTCGTGCGCAGGCCGTTGCTGTCGCAGCCGACCGATCCGGAGCAATGGCTGCTCGGGGCGATCTATGCGATCGTCGTAGCCGTCATCGCCTTCGGCTGCTACGCGAAATACCGCCACCGCGTGGCGTATTGGCTGTGAGGCGCGCATGAGCCTTGCTGCCCACATCGTGCTTCGCAACGTTTCGGTCAACTTTCCGGTGCTGTCGTTCCGCGACCGTTCGCTGCGCAGCCGGTTCGTCAGCGCGGTGACGCTGCGCCGGACGCGGGCTGTGCCGCACATCGTCTCCGCGCTCAACGACGTCAGTCTCGACATCCGCGCCGGCGACCGCGTCGCCATCATCGGCGCCAACGGCGCAGGCAAGACCACGCTGCTGCGGGTTCTCGCCGGCATCTATCATCCGACCGCCGGCAGCGTGGACGTGCTCGGCCGCTGCCTGTCGTTGTTCGACCTATCGGCCGGCTTCGACGAGGAGGCCACGGGCTACGAGAACATCGTGCGCCGCGGGCTCGTGATCGGCGCGCGGCGCTCCGAGATCGATGCGCGGCGGGCGGAGATCGCAGAGTTCACCGAGCTCGGCGACAGGCTCGACCTGCCGCTGCGGACCTATTCCAGCGGCATGATGCTGCGCCTGATCTTCGCAGTCGCAACCGCCGTGGAAGGCGAGATCGTGCTGCTGGACGAATGGATCGGCGTCGGCGACCAGCAATTCCGCCGGAAGGCGCGGCAGCGGCTCGACGAGATCGTGGCCCGTGCCGGCATCCTGGTGCTGGCCTCCCACGACATCGAGCTGATCCAGAGCACCTGTAACCGCGCGATCCTGCTCGAGGAGGGGCGGATGACCGCGGCCGGCCCGACCGATGCGATTCTTGCGAAATATCTCGCCGGCCCGGGCGGGTGCAAGGCGTAAACGCCCGGCCGGGGTTGCCTAAGCCATTGATCCCCTATATTGCTCCGCCCTTACGGGGCCACGTGGCGGAGTGGTTACGCAACGGTCTGCAAAACCGTGTACACCAGTTCAATTCTGGTCGTGGCCTCCATTACAACCTCCTGATATTTCATCACAAAGTTTGCTCACCGCGCGTTCCGCCCCGCGCGCAGTAAAGGCCTGCCAGACCGTGCACACCGGGTTTGCCCGGGGCTTGGCGGACACCAGCGATTCAGGCCCGATGGCATAGACTTCGCATCTGCGAAGTGATGCGTCACGAACCCCTGGAGCTGGAGAGCACGTGAGCGACGTCGTCCGATTTGTCCCGAAATCCGAGCTGGAGCGGGCTCGCCTCATTCGCGAGGCCCGTGCGATCTATGACAGCATCTTTCCGCCGGCCGCACCCGATCGGGCGCCGCAGGACGGCGAGGAGCGGGTCAAGACCTGATCGGTCCCGCGCCATTCCGGCGCATGGCCGATAGCAAAACGCCCGCGGGAGCGGGCGCATCGGTTGACGTTGAAAGTGGTCTCAACAGGCCGCGTACCAGCCGTCCGGAAACGGCAGAAGGGGCCAGGCGCCCTCATTGTCATTGGCGGCTTTGGGCGTTGCGACGTACGACCACGAGCGGGGCACGAATTCCTCCTCCGGCTCGGGCGCGAAATCTTGATAGACCATGGCGTCCCGGACGGCATCCAGCAGCAAGTTGAATTCGGCTTCGCTCATCGCACCCTCGCAGAACGCGGATGGCGCAATGTCGCAAAGCCGGTTTGTTACCCGATTGAGCCGATCGTTCGCATTTTAGCGACCCGGCGATCGGGCTCTGATTGGTTAGCGATTCCTTAAAATCCCCGCGGAACCGTACGTTCCTCCCGTCCGGCCGCAGTGTGAAAGAGATCACATCCCCCGCGATTTATTTCTCCTACCCCTCGGCCCGCCCCAGGCCAGCGAAGGCCGGGGGCGGGCAAGGCAGACGGGAGACTTGGTCATGAAGGCAAGATTCTTACGGTTTGCGGGTGCGAGGAGCCGGGCGCGCCGCGCCTCGACGGTCGGGCTGTTCCTGGCGCTGTTCGCCTCCGCCGCCAATGCACAGCAGGGAACGCCGGAGCAGCGCCGGGCCTGCACCCCCGACGTCTACCGGCTCTGCGCCGGCGAGATCCCCAACGTCCGCGCCATCACGGCCTGTCTGCGCCGTAACCGGTCAAGCTTGAGCGAGGCTTGCCGCACCGTCTTCGACCAGGCCGGCGGCTGACATAGCCGCCCTGTGGGTTTGTGCGCAGCAAGTGGCTCGTGCGGCCTCGCGAATCCGGCATAGTCGGCCTGTGGATATGCTGCGGACAGGCTGTGGAAAGCGGTGAGATGCTGTGGATGTCGTCCACAGATGCGTCTGCCCCGCGCCTCATTTCCGTTGGCGAACGTCATATCTCTGTCAAATATCCTGACTGATTGATTCTCCGACCGTGCAGATCATTGCGTCGCGCGAGATCATTTGGTTCTCCCGAATTCGGAATTGCGTGCCGCAGGACACCTGACGCACGAACAGTTTTTGTGCAGCCGGCTGCCCAATTCGCGGGCCCCATTCATCCAATTTTTTGTACGCCCGCGGACAAGCTTTCCCGTCCGCACTCCACCTAGGCTCGTTCCCGAGATCTGGAACATGGCCAGTGCCATGACAATTCGAAGGAGCTGGAGATGGAGACACGGGTATTGCCCCATGCACGGGCACGGGGGATCGCACGCGCATCATTGCCATGGCGCAAGGTCGCACTCGGCGCAACCATCGCTTTCGGCTTCGTCGCCGCGGCACCGTTGAGCGCGCAGGCCGCCGCGCCCGCCGCCTGCGCCGCACTCCAGGAGAAATATCCGGACTGGAAGGGCAAGACCCTCGTCAACGCCATCAACCCGCACACGCCGGGCTATGAAACGATCGACCCGAAGGATCCCAGCAAATATATCGGCTTCGACATCGATCTTGGCGAAGCCATCGGCGAATGCCTCGGCTTCAAGCTGACCTACAAGCCGGTGACGTTCGCAGCACTCCTCACAACACTCGCTGCCGGCCAGGCGGACATCGTCATCTCCGACATCTACGCCACCAAGGAGCGCGCGAAGGCCGCCGACTTCATCACCTACTCGAAAGTGTTCGACGGCGTGCTGGTCGCCAAGGGCAACCCGAAGGGCATCAACGGCATCAACACGTCGATGTGCGGTGCTGCTGCCGCCGAAAACACCGGCTATGTCGAGGTGCCCCTGATCCAGGCCCTGATCCCGGAATGCAAGAAGGCCGGCAAGGCCGAGCCGACAATCCAGCTCTACGACAACAACGCCAACTGCATCCAGGCCATCCTGGCCGGCCGCGCCGACACCTACATCAACGACGTCAATACCGTCGACAGTGCGGTGAAGGCCTATCCGGACAAGCTGGAGAAGGCGATCGCGGTGACGATCCCGTATTCGGTCGGCATCGCCGTCCCGAAGGACAAGCCGAAATTCCGCGACGCCGTGCTGGCCGCACTGATCGAGGTGCAGAAGGCCGGCACGCATATGGAGCTTCTGAAGAAGCATGGGCTCGACGTGAACAACTTCAAGGAGCCGGACATTCTGACGGCTGACTGATGTCGCTGTTCCTCCATTATTTGAGCATGCCGTATCTGCTCGAGGGCATCGAGCTCACCCTCGAGGTGACCGCCCTCGGGCTCGGCGGCGGATTGATCCTCGGATTGATCCTCGCCGGCATGCAGCTCTCGCGCTTCTGGCCCCTGGCGGCGATCGCCAGGGCCTACACCGTGATCTTCCGCGGCACGCCGCTGATCCTGCAGATGGTGTTCGCCTACGATGCGTTACCGCATATCGGCATCAAGCTGCCGGCGGTGCTGGCGGCCGGCCTCGCGCTCGCCTGCAACGAGGCGCCGTTCATCGCGGAGATGCTGCGCGCCGGCGTGCTCGGCGTCGATCGCGGGCAGGTGACGGCCGGCCAGGCGCTCGGCATGACGCCGCGGATCCTGATGTGGAGGGTGATCGCGCCGCAGGCGATCCGCACCATGATCCCGGCCTTCAGCAACGAGGCCGTCAGTGCGCTGAAGAATTCCTCGCTGGCGTCCGTCGTCGCAGTCCAGGAGCTGACCTTGCGCTCGACGCAGCTTGCGTCCTCGACCTTCGACTTCTTCTCGATCTTCTTCGCCTCTGGCCTCTTGTACCTCGTGCTGACCTTCGCCATCAGCGTCATCCAGTTGTTCGTCGAATGGCTGCTCGATCTCGACCGCGCCAAGGGACGGAAGCGCAAGCTCGCCGATTACCTGCCGTGGCGTCGCGTCGATCTCGGCGCCAAGCTGGGGCTTGCGGAGGCGACCGTCGCCGATCCCGAACCCGTGCAGGCAGAGCTGACCGACACGCCGCCGCTTGCTCTGACCAGAGAGGAGCGCACGCGGCGTTCTGCGACGATCGCGCGCAACAACATCGCAGTCGAGACCAAGGACCTCACCAAGAGCTACGGCACGCAAAAGGTGCTCGGCGGCCTCGATCTGACCGTTCGCGTCGGCGAAGTGGTCGCGCTGCTCGGCCCCAGCGGCTCCGGCAAGAGCACGCTGCTCCGCTGCATCAACCATCTCGAAAGCTGGGACGGAGGCACCGTGCGCGTCGGCGGCCGCCGTCTCGGCTTTGACGACGACGGTAAGTTGCTGTCACCCCGGGCCATCGCCAACGAGCGGGCAACCGTCGGTGTCGGCATGGTGTTCCAGCAGTTCAATTTGTTCGCCCATCTGTCGGCACGCGAAAACATCGCCGGGCCTTTGCGCTGGGTCCACGGTATGACCCGGATCGACGCCGACCGTCGCGCCACCGAGCTGCTCGACCGCGTCGGTCTCTCGCATCGCGCCGACGCGCTGCCGCGACATCTCTCCGGCGGCCAGCAGCAGCGCGTCGCCATCGCCCGCGCGCTGGCGCCCAATCCAAGCGTGCTGCTTTTGGACGAGCCGACCTCGGCGCTCGATCCCGAGCTCGTCAACGAGGTGCTTGAAGTGATCCGGCGGCTCGCCATCGACGACGGCCTCACCATGATCATCTCGACGCACCAGATCCGCTTTGCCGATGAAGTCGCCGACCGCGTCGCTTTCTTGAGCGGCGGCACCATCATCGAGGAGGGACCGGCGCACGAGGTACTCACCAATCCCCGCAATCCGCTGACGGCGCGTTTCCTCAGCGTGATGGAAGCCGACAAGGCTCCGGAGGCCGTGCAATGAGCGCTGCCTTCGTAAGGTTCAAGACTCCCGAAGAGGCCACCTCATGAAGCATTTCACGCTGCCGGTTTCGCCGAAAACCGTCCACTGGGGCTATTTCTCCAAGAAAGTCGCGCCGGCCCTGACGCTGCGCTCGGGAGACCGCGCCACCATCGAGACGCTGACCCATCACGCCAATGACGATTACGAGCGCATGATCCAGGGCGATCCCGGCGCCGAGAGCGTGTTCCAGTGGACGCGCGAGCACAAGGCGGTCGCGCGCCGCGGCTCCGGGCCGGTCGAAGGTCCGTTTATCCGCGGCGCAGGCGAGGGGGTTGGCGTGCATCTTCTCACCGGACCGGTCGCGATCGAAGGCGCCGAGCCCGGTGACATCCTGGAAGTGCGCATCCTCGATATCAGGCCGCGGCCGAGCTGCAGCGCCTGCCACGCCGGCCGCTGCTTCGGCTCCAACGTGGCCGCAAACTGGGGCTTTCACTATCACGATTTGATCGAGGAGCCGAAGCCGCGCGAGGTCGTCACCATCTTCGAGCTCGACACCTCGGGCGCGCCTTATGCGAAAGCGGTCTACAACTACGTGTGGACGCCGCAGACCGACCCCGACGGCATCGTGCATCCCACCATCGACTATCCCGGCGTGCGCGTCGATCACGCCACCGTCAGGAAGCGCGAAAACATTCTGTCGAGCGTGAGGGTGCCCGCGCGATTGCATTTCGGCACCATGGGCCTCGCGCCCTCGGAAGCTGATTTCGTCAGCTCGATCCCACCGAGCTACACCGGCGGCAACATCGACGACTGGCGCATCGGCAAGGGCGCGCGGATGTTCTATCCGGTCGCAGTCCCCGGCGCCTATTTCTCGGTCGGCGATCCCCACGCCGCGCAAGGCGACAGCGAGCTCGGCGGCACCGCAATCGAGACCTCGCTCACCGGCGATTTCGAGTTCATCCTGCACAAGAAGGCTGATCTGGCCGGCACCAGTCTGGAGGGCCTCGACCATCCGATGCTGGAGACCGATCACGCCTGGTCGTTCTACGGCTTCACCTATCCGAACTATCTGGCCGCGCTCGGCGCCGACGCACAAACCGAGATTGCTAATCACTCGAGCCTCGACCGTGCGATGCGCGATGCGTTCAGAAAACTCCGGCGGTTCCTGATGACCGTGCATGGTCTCAGCGAGGACGAGGCGATCTCGCTGCTGTCGGTCGGCGCCGATTTCGGCGTCACTCAGGTCGTCGACGCCAATTGGGGCGTCCACGGCACGATCCGCAAGAACATCTTTCGATGCGATTGACGGGGGTAGCCCGGATGGAGCGAAGCGCAATCCGGGACAGCGTCGATGGCGGCCCGATTCCCGGATTACGCTTCGCTCCATCCGGGCTACGCAACGTGCTTGATGCAGCAATTGGGCGCTAACACTCTGAAGGAAATTCCATTTCCCGGATGAACGCTTGACCACCGAACGTCATTTGCGGCCCGTTGCTGCGACGGATGACCGCGTTCGTCTGGCACAGAGGTTGCTTCGATCAACCGCAATCTGGGTTGATCCGATGAGCTTCCGGCCGTTCACGAGCGAGTCCTACGCGCAAGACGATCGCCCCGAAGCCTGGCGGGACGTGCTGGCGGCGGTCGGCCTGCAGCCGGCGACCGGCCATTCCTACTTTGACGGACACGCAACCGCATCGCATCGCCACACCGCAGGTGTTGCGCTGACGCGGATGGCGGCTGGCGCGCAAAGCGTCGCGCCGCTATCGCAAGCGAATGAAGACCTTCCGATCGCGCTGATCCCGGTCGAGGACGGCATGGTGCTGAAGAGCGCCGGCGGCCACCGCATCGTTCCGGTCGGCCATCTCGTGCTGCTGCCACGGAGCGGAGACTGGAGCATCGTGTTCCAGCGTGACATGCGGGCCATCGTGCTGTCGGTGACCTCGGAAGCGCTGCACGGACGCCTCTCGGGCAAGCCGCGGCTCGGCGAGCCCCGCGTGGTTCCACCCAGCGGCTTTGCCGATGTGTTCTCGCGTCTGCTGGACGCGACCGCGCGCACGCTCGACACGCTGAGCGATGCCGAATGGAATTCGGTCGCGCAGTCGCTCGTTGATCTGCTCCTGACGCTCGCGCATCAACTGGCGGCCTCGACGTCCGATGCCGGATCGAGTGCGACGCAGGCAGCGCTCCTGCATCGGATCTGCCAGACCATCGAGCGGCGGCTCGACGATCCCGAACTGGCGCCGGCGCGCGTCGCGCAGGCCGAGGGGATTTCCGAGCGCTACCTGCAAAAACTGTTCGAGACGGTCGGCGACAATTTCACCCATTACGTCCGGGAGCGCCGCCTCCAGCGTGCCTGGGCCGATCTGTCCAATCCGACCGAGGCGCTTCGTTCGATCTCGGAGATCGCCTACGCCTACGGCTTTGGCGATTCCGCACATTTCAGCCGCGCCTTCCGTCATCGCTTCGGCCTGCCGCCCCGCGAGTTTCGCCAGCAGGAGGCGGAGCGGGCGACCTTGCAGCACGGCATTGCCGGCCAGCGCGGCTGGCCGCAGGAGGCGCTGGCGCAGCTCCGCGTGCATTCGAGCGTCGAAGCACGCAGCACCGTTGCGTGTGCCGACACCGAGGAGCGGACGACCACGGAACGCAGGCATCACCATCTCCCGGTCGAGGCCAGCCGCGTCCATTGGGGTTATTTCAGCCGCTCGCTATCGCCGCAAATCGAGATCGCCTCGGGCGACACCATCACCATCGAGACGCTGACGCAGCACGCCTCCGATGCGCCCGAGATGATGATCGCGGGCGATGCCGGTGCTGAAAGCGTGTTCGGCTGGACACGGGACAAGAAGAACGTCGATCGTCGCGGCGCTGGCCCGATGGATGCCAGCGTGTTCGGCCGTGGCGCCGGCGAAGGATTTGGCGTGCACATCTGCACGGGGCCGGTCGCGGTGAAGGATGCCCAGCCCGGCGACGTGCTGGAGGTGCGCATCCTCGACATCGTGCCGCGCGCGAGCCGCAATCCGAACCATGCCGGCCGCGTGTTCGGCTCCTCGGTCGCGGCTTGGTGGGGCTATCACTACAACGAGTTTCTCGGCGGTCCCATGCCGCGCGAGGTCGTCACCATCTACGAGATCTTCGACGATCCCGAGGAGCCGCACGCCCGGGCGCTTTATTCCTATCGCTGGGAGCCGCAGACCGACCCCTTCGGCGTCGTGCACGCCACCTACGACTATCCCGGCGTCCCCGTCGCGCCCGCCACGGTGAAGCGCCGGCATGCCGTACTCGATGGCATCCGCATTCCCCTGAGGCCGCATTTCGGCGTGATCGCGGTGGCGCCGCGCGAGGTCGATTTCGTCGACTCCGTGCCGCCGTCCTATTTCGGCGGCAACCTCGACAATTGGCGGCTGGGGAAGGGGTCTACCGTCTATCTTCCGGTTTCGGTGCCCGGCGCGCTGCTCTCGGTTGGCGATTCCCATGCCACGCAGGGCGACGGCGAGCTCAGCGGCACCGCGATCGAATGTTCGATGACAGGGACGTTCGAGGTGATCCTGCACAAGAAGGCCGAACTGGCCGGCCAGCCCTTTGCCGACCTCTCCTATCCCCTGATCGAGACCGAGACCGACTGGGTGTTGACCGGGTTCAGCCATCCCAACTATCTCGCCGAGTTCGGCGCGCAGGGCCAGAGCGAGGTCTACGCAAAGTCCTCGCTCGACCTTGCCATGAAGGATGCGTTCCGGAAAATGCGGCGCTTCCTGATGAACGTCAAAGGCCTCAGCGAGGACGAGGCGATCGCGCTGATGTCGGCCGCCGTCGATTTTGGCGTCACCCAGGTCGTCGACGGCAATTGGGGCGTGCACGCCATCCTCAGCAAGCGCCTGTTCCGGGACTTGCCTTAACAAGGACACCTCAAGTGAAATTCCACATGATCAGCGGCGGACCGAAGCCGGTCGCGCCCTTCAGCCACGCCGTCGAGACCGACGGGTTTGTCTTCGTCACCGGCCAGATGCCGGACACGCCGCAGGCGCCGGGTGTGCTGCCCGACGGCATAGAGGCGCAGACGCGGGCCGTGATGGAGAATTTGAAGGTGGTGCTCGCCGGCCTCGATCTCGGCCTCGAGCACGTCGTGATGACGCGGATCTATCTGACGCGTTTCAAGGAAGACTACGCCTCAATGAACGAGACCTATCGCAGCTTCTTCGCACCGGATCGTTTGCCGGCTCGCACGTGTGTCGGCGTCACCGGGCTCGCCTATGATGCGCTGATCGAGATCGACCTGGTGTGCCGGCGGCCGTGAGCTCGGCTTTCGCAGCCCGGGCGAGCGAAGCCATATCCGGGACACGAGAGTGGCAGTTGCCAAACGCTCCCTCCACTTCGTCTTAAATTGCAACCCGCGCGTGCAAGAAGTCTTGATCGGCGGTGATCTAGGAGTGATCCGCCGCCTTGAACGCACCAATGGCCGCCAGCGACCAATCCATAGAGTGCCCAAGGATCAGTGGAACGTGATCGCACCTCCTCTTCCTAAAGCACCAAAATGGTGCTTTAGTGCTTTCCATGAGCCCGTCGTCCCGAAACGCGCCATCCGCGCTGCGTTACAGGCTTGCCCCTGACCCGGCCGCCAAGGCCGCCATGGAGGCGACGTTCCAAGCCTATGACCGCATGATGGAGATCCTGGACGAGGTGGCGCGGAGCCATAACGTCGGCTCCAATGTCGTCCTGCTCCATGCCCATGCCTATGAGCCGATCCGGAAAGAAACCGCACTGCCGTCGCGGCTGGTGACGCTGGGCCTGCGCGACCGCGCCGATTATCGTGCCGCGCAGGGCCGCCGCCTGCCGCTGGACGACAAGCTCGCCAAGATCAAGGGCCCCGCCACCATTTCGATTGCAACCGTGCAGGGGCGCTTCAGCGTGCCCTTCGACTATGCCGGCTATGCCGAGGGTTGGGGGCAGAGCGCGCCCGCGCACCTCATCCGCACCGACGACGGCTTCGAAGTTCACTACGGCGTCACGCCGAACAGTCTGCCAGAGGAGGAGAACGCCATGGATACCATCGCTGCCGCCCCCGACAACTTCCTGTCCCGGGTCGGGCGCCTGATCGCCGGGATCGCCTATGACGCGATCGAGCAGGCGGAGGGGAAGAACAAGCTGAACGTGGTTGGCCAAGCCATCCGCGAGATCGAGCGCGCGGAGAGCGAAGCGCGCGATGCGCTCGCGGCCGCGCGCGCCGAGGAATACCGTCTCAACGCGCGCCGCACCGAGATCGAACGCGAGATGACCGATCTTGCGCCCAAGATCGAAGGTGCGATTGCTGATAGCCGGGACGATCTCGCACGCGCCGGCATCGCGCGGCAGATGGACCTCGAGGCGCAGTTCGAGGTGCTCTCCCGCGCCATTGATGAGAACAACGAGAAGATCGAGCAGTGCGTGACGTCGCTGCGCGCCGTGCTGTCAGCGCTCCAGGATGCCGAGCAACGCCGCGCCGATCTCGAAAAGAGCGAGGCTCACGCAAGCCATCAGGCCTCGACGTCGCCCCGGAAGTCCGGTGGTGCCTCGGCGGCAGCGAAGGCCTTGCGCGCGAGCAGGGCGGTGGCGCGCGCCACCGGCGTTCCGGCAGCGATCCCGTATTCAAGCGACATCGACGAGCTCAGCACGTTGCATCGCGACAAGGAGATTGCAGCGAGGCTGGCGCGGTTGAAGTCGCGCTCCTGAGTAATGTGTCATGAGCGCTCTGCTCGAACACGTGATGTCGCCGGAGGTCAGGCCGTTTGCGATCGCGGCGGCCATGATCCTCATCGTCGGCTCGATCGAGGTGGTCTCGATGCTGGTCGGGGCCTCGCTGAGCGAGATGCTCGGCACCAACATCGATTTTGGTCACCCCAGCGACAATGGCGTGATCAACGCCATCTCCTGGATCAATGTCGGCGGCGTGCCGCTCTTGATCTTCCTGCTGTTGCTGCTCGGCGCGTTCTCCATCACCGGCTTCCTGATCCAGGACATCGCGCGGATGGTGGCGGGTCCCTTGCCGGCAACGCTCGCGTCGGTCGGAGCGGTCGCCGTCTCGATTCCGCTGGTCCGCGCCGCAAGCAGGGGCATCGCGCGGGTCATTCCCAAGGATGAAAGCTATGCCGTCGGCCTCGGCGATCTCGTCGGCCGCGTCGGCGAGGTCGTGATCGGCCCGCTCGATCAGGGGCCGCCCGGCCGCGTCAGCGTCGCCGACATCCACGGCAACCGCCATTTCGTGTGGGCGGTCGCCGCACCGTCATCATTGCCCCTGCCGCAGGGAACCATGGTCCTGCTGGTCGATCGCGCCGGCACCCGCTTCGTGGCGGTGAAGGCCGACGATGAACTGAAACCTTCCAAACCGCCTCTAAGCAGCTGACAAGTCATTTATCGGAGAAAGTCATGTTCGACATTGCAGTCCCGGCCATGATCGGCGTCGCGCTGATCGTCGTCCTCGGGATCGTCTTCACCATCCTCTACAAGCGCGCCACCCGCGACGAGGCCTTCGTGCGCACCGGCCTCGGCGGCAAGAAGGTCGTGCTCGACGGCGGCGCCATGATCCTGCCGATCTTCCACTCCTATGCCAGCGTCAATTTGAAGACGCTGCGGCTCACCGTCGAGCGCAAGGAGCGGGAGTCCCTGATCACCAAGGACCGCCTGCGCGTCGACATCGTCGCCGAGTTCTACGTGCGCGTCCGTCCTGACGATGAGAGCATTGCGCTCGCGAGCCAGACGCTGGGCGCGCTGACGAATGACGCCGAAGCCCTGCGTAACCAGGTCGAGGCAAAATTCGTCGACGGCCTGCGTTCGGTGGCGGCCACCATGTCCATCCTGGAGTTGCAGGAGAAGCGCAGCGACTTCGTCAAGCATGTGCAGGCGACCGTGGAATCGGACGTGAAATCCAACGGTCTCGAGCTTGAATCGGTGTCGCTGACCAAGCTCGACCAGACCGACGTCAAATTCTTCAACCCGGAGAACTTCTTCGACGCCGAAGGTCTGACCCAGCTGAAGACCGTTACCGAGACGCGCCGGCGCGACCGCAACTCGATCGTGCGCGACAACGAGGTGGCGATTGCGCAAAAGGACCTCGAGGCGCGGCAGCAGACCCTGACCATCGAGCGCACCAAGAAGGAGGCCGAGCTCTCCCAGGAGCGCGACATCGCCAACAAGACCGCGAGCACCCGCGCCGAGGTGGCGACTGCGACGCAGACGGCGCGCCTGACCGAGGAGAACGCCCGCATCGATACCGACCGCGCCGTCGCCGAGAAGGAGGCCGGCGCCAAGCAGGTCAAGGAAACAGCGGTCATCGAGTCGGATCTCGCCATCAACAAGCGCAAGACCGACGCGCAGCGCGAAATCCAGATCGCCACGCAGGAGAACGAGATCCAGATCGCGGCCAAGAGCAAGCAGACCTCGGAAGCCGTCGCCGACGCCAAGACCGCCGAGGCGCTCGCCGTCTCCGCGGAGGAAAAGGTCGTGACCGCACGCGCAGTCGAGGTCGCCGACCGTGCCCGTCTCACCCAGGTGCTCGCCGCGCGCACCGAGGCCGAGCGCAAGTCGACCGAGCTGATCGTCGCAGCCGAAGCCGAAAAGAAGGCCTCGCTCGATCGCGCCGAGGCCGTCAAGACGCTGGCCACCGCGGAAGCCGAGTCCAACAAGATCAAGGCTGTCGGCGTCAGGAATATCGGCGAGGCCGAAGCCGCCATCATCACGCTCAAGAACGAGGCGCAGAACAAGCTCGGCGCCAACGTCATCGACTTCGAGCTCGCCAAGAAGCGGATCGAGACCATGCCCTCGGCGCTGGCCGAGATGGTCAGGCCGATCGGAAATCTCAAGGACGTCCGCATCCTGCACACCGGCGGCGCGTTCGGCGGCAATGGCACCGGCGGCGGCAATGTCGGCTTCGGCGAAGGGCTTGCGGGCGAGCTCCTCAAGGTGCATGCGCTGCGTCCGATGATCGACGAGATCCTGCGCCAGAGCGGGTTTGCGCCGGGCGAGGATCCCGTGAAAGCGCTGGTCGGCGCCGTGACGGGAAAGAGCAACGGCGCCGCAGTGCCAGCGCCCGTGCCGGAGAAAACAAACACCGCCGATCTATGAACGCCGGTTCATTGCTGCGGAGAATTCGAATCGATATGAACTGCCCGTGCGCGTCTCGCGTCGCGCACGCTCCGGAGCGTCGATCGATCGCGTGTTGAACCACTCGATCGCGCTCCGGGTGAATTCTTCGAGGCAACGCCATTTGTTGCCGCGGTGCCTGCGCGGATCGACGTCAGGCACCGGAGCCTCTTTCGATCGGGGGAATTTCACATGAAGTATTTTCTGTCCGGACTGATCGCGATCGGTCTTGCGATCGCCGTTACGCCGTCGTTCGCGGCCGACGCCCGCAATGTCACCGTCGTCAACGAGACCGGCTATGCCATCAAATTCCTGGGCTTCAACGCGCCGGACGACGGCCTGGACGAATGGGAGAACGAGCTCGACAAGGTTTTGCAGAACCAGGCGAGCACCTATGTCGAGTTCGAAGAGGACGACGAGGGATGTGTCTGGAACATCCGCGTCGACTGGCAGAACTATGACGAATCCGTGCTCTGGAAGAACGTCAACCTCTGCAAGATCACCGCGCTTCGGCTGCGGTACGACTCCGGAACCAAGACCACGTCCTTCGTCGCCGAATAGCCTGACCTGACTTGAGCCAGGGGAGGGGTGGCGGCCCTTCCTCGGCGCATTGTGCAAGATCGCGAATTCGTCCTTTGCAAGCGCAAGCGGCTTTGTTATACGCAGCCGCGCGCGAACGACTGGTTCGCCCTTTCCTCGGTAGCTCAGCGGTAGAGCATCCGACTGTTAATCGGATGGTCGCTGGTTCGAATCCAGCCCGGGGAGCCAAAATCCAGCAAATTCAAAGCCTTACTTGCGTTGTAATTGCGCAACACCACCCGCGGCCACCGCGTTGGGCCCGGTGCACGGCTGTGCAGTCGGCCGGTGGGGAGGGAATCGGTCGGACCCTAGCCGTCCCCCAGCACAGCCGAACCAGGCGCCTATAACTCACGCTCAGAGGGTTGAACCCTCAGGCGAGGGACCGTTCGTCCTCCCAGGGTCTGCGACGGACGTTCCCCGAACATCGCATGGTAATACTGCGAGAACCGCCCGAGCTCGTAGAAGCCCTGCTGCATGGCGACAGCGGCCACGGTCGTCGAGCCCGGCACGCTCTCATGCAGAATGGAATGAACGGCACACAGCCGCTTGTGCCTGAGGAAGCTGACCGGGCCCAAGCCGAAGACCTCCTGGAACGCGCGATGGAGGGTGCGGCGCGACACCCCGAGAGCGGCGCAGATCTCCGAGACATGCACCGGGCGCGTGCCGGCCTCGTCGAGATACTCCTCGACCCGGCGGATCAGCCGCCTTGCCGAGGGCAGCCAGCCGGTGTCGTCGGGCGGTAGCGACGACATCACGTTGGCCGCCATGCATTCGACGATCGATCGCTTCCAGAAATCGGCGGTCGAGGGCGTCAGGCCGCTCCTGTAGGTGCGCAGATGTGACATGATCCGGACCAGACGATGTGCGGCGATCGCGCCGCTATCGGGGGCCGCCCGGAAATGGTCGCGCCTACGCCAGGTGTCGGGATTGCTCAGCCTCGCTTCGCCGCCGAACAGCGATGCGACCTCGTTGATGTCGAAGCGCATGGCGGCGTAAGCGGATGCACCGTGAAAGATTCCGTCATGCTCGAGCAGCGGCGGAATCACGAGCACGTCGTTGAGGCGCATGTCGAAGGACCAGTGGGTGACGCGCTCTTCGGCCGCGAGCAGCATCCCGATGATCAGCTTGTCGTCGCTGGCGACACGCTGCGTGCGCATGCCGACGCTGAAGGTGCCGATGCTGAGCGAGAAATCGCCGATGCCGACATGGGAGAGCGATCCGCGCAATCGCCCGCGCCCGAGCTGCATGACATCGACGTGCGAGCCGTGAACGGCCTGGTGAAGACCTTCGAAGCCGTCGAGCTTACGCGAATCAACCAGAAGGAATTGGCCCATGGCGCCACCCTGTTACTCAAGCGCGACAATTCTGCGGCAGGCGGCGGCTGAACACCACTACAACGCGAAGTGGGTACGACAGTCCGAGTTCGCGCTTTGAGGTAAATTATCGCCGAATTTGACGCGAGCTGTACGCCACACGACGCTGCGGATTGAGGAATTTGCGACATGTGTCGTTAAGCCTCACCGATCGGCGCGACGTATTGGCACAAACTGCACATCACGGGCATCCTATCTTCGGATACCATTTGCAACCTAGGCGATATCGGCAACGATCGTTCTGCGAACCGCGGGGCGGGGATGGCGGTATGGTGTTGCCGCGGGCTCGAAGGATGTGCGCAAAAGAGGGAGAGATGCTGACGCAAGTCTACGACACCCATCTCGCACCCTCGGCGCCAAGAAGAGGGGACCAGACAATGCGTCCAGAATGCCGGGCAATGTGCTCTCGTCGACGCCTGCTGAAATCCGCGCCATAGTATCGGGTGGAATACTCGTATCGGAGTTTCCACGATGCTGCGGGCGGATACGGATCACTGCGAGTGGTTGCCGGACGACGTGAAGACCGGCGAGATGGTCTTCATTCCCGGCGGGACCTTCCGTATGGGATCCGACCATCATTATCCCGAGGAGGCGCCGAGCCACCGCGTCTCCGTCGACGGTTTCTGGATCGACCGCACCTCCGTCACCAACCGGCAGTTCAAGCAATTCGTCAACGCGACCGGCCACGTCACCGAGGCGCAGATCGTTCCCGACCCCAAGGACTATCCCGGCGCGCTGAAGGAGATGCTCTACGCCGGCTCGCTGGTGTTCTCGCCGCTGCCGCGCATCACCGATCTCACCGACTGGAGCCAATGGTGGTCCTTCATGCGCGGCGCCAACTGGCGTCATCCTTACGGCCCCGGCAGCAACATCAAGGGCCTCGACGACCATCCGGTCGTGCACGTCTCCTATAGCGATGCGGCAGCCTATGCCCGCTGGGCCGGCAAGGAGCTGCCGACGGAAGCGGAATGGGAGTTCGCCGCGCGCGGCGGACTCGACGGCGAGGAGTTCGCCTGGGGCGATGCGCTGATGCCCGGCGGCAAGCACATGGCCAACATCTGGCAGGGCAATTTCCCCGTCCAGAATCTCGGCGAGGATGGGTTCAAGCGTACCTCGCCGGTCATGGCTTTCCCGCCGAACGGCTACGGCCTCCACGACATGATCGGCAATGTCTGGGAGTGGACCTCGGACTGGTGGTCGTCAAAGCATGCCGCCGATGCCGCAAAGCCTTGCTGCATTCCCAGAAATCCCCGCGGCGGCCGTGAGGAGGCGAGCTTTGATCCATGTCAACCCGACATCCGCATCCCGCGCAAAGTCTTGAAGGGCGGCTCGCATCTCTGCGCGCCGAACTATTGCCGTCGCTACCGCCCCGCGGCGCGCCACGCCGAGCCGGTCGATACTTCAACCAGCCATGTCGGCTTCCGCTGCGTGATGCGGACGCCTCTCGTTGTTCATCGCGAACAAGAAGGGTCTGCTGCAACATAGCAAGATAGGGAGTATCGCATGAGCAGCGAGTTGGAGAAGAACAACCCCCAGTCCGGGGCTGACCAGTCGATCAATCGCCGAAAACTGCTTTTGGGAACTTCGTCCATCGTCGCCGCGGCGACGCTGACATCGGAGGCACTGGCGCAAGCGCAGAAAGCGGCGCCAGGTTCAGCCGCGAGCCCGGCGGCTTCATCGGCGTCCGGCCGCAAGCCGAACATCCTCGTGATCTTCGGCGACGACATCGGACAGACCAATGTCTCCGCCTATTCCTTTGGTGTGATGGGCTATCGCACGCCGAACATCGACCGCATCGCGAAAGAAGGCATGATGTTCACGGACTATTACGCCGAGCAGAGCTGCACGGCGGGGCGGTCCTCGTTCATCACTGGCCAATGCACGCTGCGCACCGGCCTTTCAAAGGTGGGCATTCCCGGCGCGACCGTGGGTCTGCAAGCGCGAGACGCGACCATCGCAGAGTTGTTGAAGCCGCTTGGTTACGCCACCGGGCAGTTCGGCAAGAACCACCTCGGCGACCGCAATGAATATCTGCCAACCGTGCACGGCTTCGACGAGTTCTACGGCAATCTGTATCACCTCAACGCCGAGGAGGATCCGGAGAACCGCTTTTACCCAACCGGTATCCGAGACCAGATCGGCCCGCGGGGCGTGCTGCGCTGCAAGGCGTCGGATCGCGACGATCCGACCGAACATCCGCGCTGGGGCAAGGTCGGCAAGCAGACCATCGAGGACACCGGCGCGCTCACCAAGAAACGGATGGAAACGATCGACGACGAAACATCGGCCGCCGCCATCGATTTCATGCAACGTCAGGCGAGGGCCAACACGCCATTCTTCTGCTGGTTCAATACGACCCGAATGCACTTTCGCACACATGTACGTGAATCCCATCGTGGCCCGCCCGGGCTGACGGCTAGGACCGAATACGCCGACGGCATGATCGAAAACGACGCGACGATCGGAACGGTCCTCAAGGCTATCGACGATCTCGGCATCGGCAACGACACCGTCGTGATCTATACCACGGACAATGGGCCGCATCAGAACTCCTGGCCGGATGCGGGGACGACGCCGTTCCGCAGCGAAAAGAACACCAACTGGGAGGGCGCGTTCCGCGTGCCGTGCATGATCCGCTGGCCAGGACGAATTCAACCCGGCTCGATCTCGAACGAGACCATCAGCGCGCTCGACTGGATGCCGACCCTGCTGGCGGCCGCGGGTGAACCGGATATCAAGGACAAACTACTGAGGGGCACCAGGCCGGAAGCAAAACGTTCAAGGTCCATCTCGACGGATATAACCAGCTTCCCCACCTCACGGGTCAGCAGGAGCGCAGCGCGCGCAAGGAGTTTGTCTACTTCGACGATGATGGCGATGTGGTGGCTCTGCGCTACGAGAACTGGAAAGTCGTCTTCGAAGAGCAGCGTGCGCAAGGCACATTACGAATTTGGGCCGAGCCGTTCACCAAGCTGCGCGTGCCGAAACTCTTCGATCTGCGCTCGGACCCCTACGAGCGAGCGGATATCACGTCGAACACCTACTACGACTGGCTCATGACGGACGGAGCGGGTGTGTTCATTGCTGCGCCTAGAATTGTGGGGGAGTTCCTCGCCACCTTCAAGGAATTTCCCCCGAGTCAGCGGCCGTCGAGCTTCAGCATCGATCAGATCGTCGAGAAGATGCAGAGGAGTTTTCAAGTCACGCAATAGCGTGGCGTGACCGCCTGGCAGCAACGCCGAGCGGCTGACGTGAACGACCAATGAAACACAGGGAGCGTAGAAATGAGCGGCGAACTAAAGAACAAGAACAATTCCTCCGACGCTGAACAAACGATCAACCGCAGAAATCTGCTCCTTGGAACATCATCGATCGTCGCAGCAGTGACGCTGACATCGGAAGCATTGGCGCAAGCGCAGAAGGCCGCGCCTTCTCCCGCGCCAGCAGCAGCTCCGCCAGCGGGAGGCAAGCCCAACATTCTCGTGATCTGGGGCGACGATATCGGCATCGCCAATATCAGCGCCTACTCCAACGGATTGATGGGCTACGAGACGCCCAACATCGACCGCATCGCCCGCGAGGGGATCAAGTTCCTCCACTATTACGGCGAACAATCATGCACGGCGGGTCGCGCGGCGTTCCTGACCGGCCAACACGGCATTCGCAGCGGTCTGACCAAAGTCGGCTTTCCCGGTGCGCCGATGGGCATGAGCCAGCTCGACCCATCGATTGGCGGCCTCCTCAAAAATCTCGGCTATGGCACCGGACAGTTCGGCAAGAACCACGTCGGCGACCGCAACGAGTCGCTGCCGACCGTGAACGGCTTCGACGAATTCTTCGGCAATCTCTATCATCTCAACGCCGAGGAGGAGCCGGAACTACCCGACTATCCCAAGGACCCCAGCTACCTCGCCAAGTTCGGCCCCCGAGGCGTGCTGAGGTGCAAGGCGGCAGACCGCGACGATCCGACCGTAGACCCCCGCTTCGGCAAGATCGGCAAACAGACCATCGAAGATACCGGCGCGCTGACCAAGAAGCGCATGGAAACGATCGACGACGAGACGTCGGCCGCGGCCATCGACTACATGAAACGGCAACAGGCCGCCGGCAAACCGTTCTTCTGCTGGTTCAACGCCACGCGCATGCATTTGCGCACCCATGTGCGTACCGATCATCGCGGCCGCTACACGCATGGCGACAGCGAATACATCGACGGCATGCAGGAGCATGACGATACGGTGGGTACTCTGCTCAAAGCCCTCGACGATATGGGGATCGCCAACAACACCATCGTCGTCTACTCCAGCGACAACGGTCCTCACATGAACAGCTGGCCGGACGGCGCGATGACCTGGTTCCGTTCCGAGAAGAACACCAACTGGGAAGGCGCTTTCCGCGTGCCGTGCCTGGTGCGCTGGCCGGGCGTCATCAAGCCGGGCACGGTCACCAATGAGCTGATGAGCCACAACGACTGGATTCCGACGTTGTGCTCGGCGGCAGGTGAGCCCGACATCGTCAACAAGCTGAGCGCCGGGTACACCGCCAACGGCATCAACTACAAGGTCCATCTCGACGGGTTCGACCAGACCGCATTCCTGCGCAACGTCAGCGGCACGGCCGGCAACAACAACGGCGCCAAGAGCGCTCGTGACAAGTTCTTCTACTCGGATGATGACGGCTTGCTCGTGGCCTTGCGCAAGGGCGACTACAAGTATGTCTACGCCGAGCAGCGTCTGCCCGGCACACTGGGCGTCTGGGCCGAGCCCTTCACCAAGCTACGCCTCCAGAAGATATTCAACCTGCTTCAGGATCCGTTCGAGCGGGCTGACATCACCTCGAACACATTCTGGGACTGGCAACTCAACCATGTCGGGCAGGTCTACGGCGCGATGGACGACGTCGGCGCCTTCGTCATGACCTTCAAGGATTTTCCGCCGCGGTCGTTCCCACCGAGTTTCGTACCGGCCACGATCCTTGAAGAGCAGCTCGATGAGATCAAGGACAACCGCGCCAGGGCGGGACAACGCGCCCAGAGCATCGACAAGATACGCTCAGGCGTCAATCAGATGATCGAACAGCAGCTCCAGCAACGCGGAGTCAAATAGCTGACACCCCCATCCTCACCGGCCCGCGTCGTTGCGGGCCGGTGCCGCCTTCGTAGTTACTCGCTTGCGCCTATGAGATCCAGAATGCCCGTTTCCCTCGCATCTGCCAGCCGGCGTGGGTTTCTGATCGGTATCGCCGCCATCAATGCTGTCGCGGTCTGGAGTGCGGCGGAGCGCGCTTCGTCGGCATCGTCCATCACACCGATGCGGCCCGCGAATATTCCTACGACAGGGAGTCCAAGATCGGAAAGCTCGACAAGGCCTGGGACGAGGCCACGCAGCGCGGCTGGACCGTCGTCGACATGGCAAAGGACTGGACGACGGTGTTTGCGTCCGAACGCGGCACCGCGGAAGCGTCGCAATGACGAGGACGCGTGCGGGAAGCTGCATCAACGACAGCAATAACAAAGGGAGGGACAAGGATGTCTGGACATATGCGCACGTTTCGGTGGACGAGCTGCCTGCTGGCGGTGGCAACCGGCGCGTCGCTTCCGGTCGGGACATTGTCAGCGGCACCACTTCAGCCGGCGGCAATCCAGCAGGGCGCAACTGGACCATCCGATCTCATCGAGGTGCGTGCCGCTGTTCGCCGCGGCGGGGCCGCCATGGGCCCGCGTGGTGGTGCCGTGGTCCATCGCGGCGGCGCCGTGGTCGGCCCCCGCGGCGCGGCCTATCGCGGCCGGACCGCAGTGGTCGGACCGCGCGGCAACGTCGCCGTTCGCAGCACCACGGCCGTGGCCGGGCGCGGCGGCTGGGCGCGACCCGGCTATTACCATTGGCCGAGGGGCGGCGCGATCGCCGCCGGTGCTGCGATCGGCTTCGTGACAGCGGCCACGGCTGTGGCCTGGGCGGGTGCTGCGCCCGCGCCGGGGATGTGCTGGTACTACACCGATCCATCCCGCACGCAGGGTTTTTGGGACTACTGCCAATGAAGGCACGTCACTGACGCAATGAGGCGGCGGTCATGAGCGGCTACGACATCTTCGCCTGGATCGTGTTGGTGATCCTGCTCGCCAGCGCGATCGGCGTGGTCTGTATCGCKGGCTGGCTGCCCGGCCACATCGCGAAGTCGCGCAACCATCCTCATGCGCAGGCAGTGACTGTCGCCGGCTGGATCACGCTGTTCTTCGGCTTCGCGCTGTGGCCGATCGCGTTGATCTGGGCCTATCTCGACGTGCCCGCACACAAGGCGGGAGATGCGTGATGGGTGTCGCGCTCTTCAATACCTATCTCGTGCTGCTGTTCCTGCTGGTGCATTTCGGGATCGTACGCTTCAACCTGTTCTGGAAGGCGTCGCCCGCGATCGTGCTGGTGCTGCTGCTGTTCGGACTGCTGATCCCGATGGGGTGGGGCGCACCGCAGGGCAATGCGTTGGTCGTGCGCAATGCGGTCTCGATCGTGCCTGATGTGGCGGGCGAGGTGACGGATGTTCCGGTTCTTGCCAACGCGCCGCTGAGGGCAGGCGATGTCCTGTTCAAGATCGACCCGACGCCTTACGCGGCGCAGGTCAAGGCGATCGACGCGCAGTTCAAGCTCGCCAAGACGCGCCTCGGCCAGATGACGCAGCTCTACGAGCGCGACGCCGGCCGCAGCTTCGATGTCGAGCAGCGGCAATCGGAGGCCGACCAGCTCTCCGGCCAGCTCGAGGCCGCGCAGTGGAATCTCGACAAGACAGTGGTGCGCGCGCCGGCCGACGGCTACGTGACCAATCTCGCGCTGCGCAAGGGTGCGCGCGTGGCGAACCTGCCGCTGGCGCCGGTGATGGCGTTCATTGACAGCTCGAGCACCATCATCGGCGTCGAAATCAACCAGAACGATGCGCGCTACGTGGCGCCCGGCCAAGAGGTCGAGGCCACATTCAAATTCGCACCTGGGCAGATCTACTCCGGCAAGGTCGAGAGCCTGCTCCAGGCGATCGCGACCGGACAGGTGCAGACATCGGGCACGGCAGTCCTGCCGAAAGCCATCGAGGCCGCCCCCTTCGTCGTGCGCGTCAAGCTCGACGACGCCGATTTCGTCAAACGGTTGCCGGCCGGCAGCGCCGGAACGGCTGCGATCTACACCGATCACGTCAAACCGACCCACGTCGTGCGCCGCGTGATCCTGCGGCAGGTCGCGATCCTGAATTACGTCAATCCGTTCTAGCGAGAGGGCGCATGAAAAGAGCAGTGCTGACGGCTTCGTTCCTCATCCTCACCTCGGCCACGCAGGCGCAGTCGCCGGTCCCGGTGACGGTCGATAATTTTGGGCGCGCGGAATCCGACCTGTACTTCGGCAACGGCGTCAAGGACGCCGGTGGCATCGGTAAGCTGTTTCACCATCGCGAGCCGATGGCGATCGATAAGCAGGGCGTCATCCGGTCGAATCGTGACACGCTGTACTCCATGGCCGTCGTTGATCTCGATGCGGGACCGGTAACGATCAAGTTGCCGGACGCTGGCAAGCGGTTCCGGTCGTTGATGGTGGTCAACGAGGATCACTACATCGTCGGCGACATAGAGTATCGCGCCGGAAGTTACACCTACGATCGGAAGAGGGTCGGCACACGCTATGCGCTGATCGGGCTTCGAACCCTCGTCGATCCCAACGATCCCAAGGATGTCGAGAAGGTCCGCGCAGTCCAGGACGCCGTCACGATCAGCCAGAAGGCCCCGGGCAAGTTCGAGATACCGAATTGGGATCCGGTCAGCCAGAAGAAGGTGCGGGACGCGCTCCTGGTGCTGTCGTCAACCGCAGGCGGCTTCAAGGATGCGTTTGGCGCCAAGGGGCAGGTCGATCCGATCCGGCACCTGATCGCGACCGCCGCGGGATGGGGCGGCAATCCCGACAAGGACGCCACCTATCTCAGCGTCACCCCCGAGAAGAACGACGGCAGCACCGTCTACAAGCTGACCGTCCCCGGCAATGTGCCGGTGGACGGCTTCTGGTCGATCAGTCTCTACAACGCCGAGGGCTATTTCGAGAAGAACCCCTACAACGCTTACTCGCTCAACAATCTGACGGCGACGAAATCAGCCGACGGCGCCACGGTGGTCCAGTTCGGTGGCTGTGACGGCAAGATCCCGAACTGCCTGCCGATCATGAAGGGCTGGAATTACACCGTCCGGCTCTATCGGCCGCGCCCCGAAGTCCTGAACGGCAAGTGGAAATTCCCGGAGCCGAAGCCCGTGAGCTGAACGGCGAACAGATGGAGGTTGTCATGAGACATTTGATCACCGGGGTCGTCGCCGCGATGCTGATGGCCGCAAATGTGCACGCGCAGAGCCTGTCGCCGGATGAACTCGCCGCGCGCACTATCCAGCGTCGCGCAGTCGAGGCGATGATCTGGGGCATGCCGGCGGTGAATGCCGATCTCATGCTCCAGACCATGCTTGGGACGACCAAGGCAAAGCCGAACGAGATCATCTACTGGTCGAAGCCGGTGAACTGGAAGAACCAGACGCTGACGCCCAATCCGGACTCGATCTATCTGATGTCGTTCTGGAACGTGAAGGACGGCCCGGTCGTGATCGACATTCCGCCGGCGCAAGGCGGTTCGATCGCGGGCAACATCGTCACGGCGTGGCAGATGCCGCTGGAGGACGCAGGTCCCGAAGGCGCCGACAAGGGGCAGGGCGGCAAATATTTGATCCTGCCGCCCGGTTACAAGGGCGACGCGCCTGCGGGCTACATCTCGCTTCAGTCCGATACATTCAGCGGCTTCGCGCTGCTGCGCTCCAATCTCGCAAGCCACGGCGATGCCGACGTGGCGAAGTCGGTCTCCTACGGTAAGCAGATCAAGGTCTATCCCCTCGCGCAGGCGAAGGATCCGCCGCAGACCAACTTCACTGACGCCTACGACGTGCTGTTCGACTCCACGATTCCCTACGATGCGAGCTTCTATCGCAGCCTCGACCGCGTGGTGCAGAACGAGCCGTGGCTCGATCGCGATCGGGCCATGATCGACCAGCTCGCGAGCATCGGCATCGAGAAGGGCAAGGCTTTCAATCCGGATCAGAAGACCGTCGCGCTGCTCGATCAGGCCGCTCGCGAGGCCCATGCGATACTCGAACAGCGCTACGACGCCGGCTTCGCCGTAATCAACCCGGGCATCAGCTGGTTCCCGGCTGCGGTAGCGGAGATGGTCAAGGCGGCGAGCACTGGATACGCCGATCCGAACACCTATCCGGTCGACATGCGCGGCGTCTCCTACACGCTTGGCTTCACCGGTATCAAGCGACTGGGCACCGCGCAGTTCTACCTGTTGGCCAACAAGGACAGGGATGGCCAGCCGTTCGACGGCGCCGCCACCTATCGCCTGACGGTGCCCGCCAACGCGCCGGTCAAGCAATACTGGTCCGCAACAGTCTACGACCGCGAGACCCACGCGCTGGTGCGCAACATGCCGAGTGCAAGCCGGGCTTCGATCAGCCCGGGCATCCAGAAGAATGCCGACGGTTCGGTCGATGTCTATTTCGGTCCGAAGGCGCCGGAGGGCAAGGAAGCCAATTGGGTGCCGACCGATCCGGCGCGGAAGTTCGAGTTGCTATTCCGCCTCTACGGGCCCGAGCAGCCGCTGTTCGACCACAGCTGGAAACTGCCCGATGCCGAGCGTGTCGCCGCCACGATCGGGGGCGCCAAGAAGTAGTGCAATTGGACGAGCGTGATGCGTTCGGGTGGAAGACGTGACGAGAATAGGGAGACGCGACGTGACGGGACACATTCGCAAAGCCGGGCTCGGGACTGCATTGGCGCTGGCGAGCTTTACCGCTCAGCCCGCGCTTGCCGCTTCCGGCGGCGTGAGCTTCTGGCTTCCGGGCATCTTCGGCAGCTTGGCCGCCGTTCCCGTAACGCCTGGATGGGCCTACTCGACGATCTACCTTCACCTCAACGAAAAGGCCGGAGGAGGGCAGAACTTCGTCACCAGCGGCGGCATACCCGGCTCGGTGACCGCCGGCCTCAACGCACATGCCGACGCGCTCGTCATGGGCATCACCTACACCTCGCCGATGCCGGTGCTCGGCGGCCAAGCCGGCTTCACCGTGCTCACCGCGCCCGGCAACATTGGCGCCGGCATCGATGCGACGCTGACCGGTCCGCGCGGCAATACGATCTCGGGCAGCGCCACCGACAACCGCACGACGCTGACCGACGTGTTTTACCAGGGCACGCTGAAATGGAATCAGGGCGTCCACAACGAGCTGGTCTACATCACCGGCAACATCCCGAGCGGCACCTATGATTCCAGCCGGCTCGCCAATCTGAGTTTTGGCTTCCCCGCCATCGACGTCGGTGCCGGCTACACCTATCTCGATCCGAAGACCGGACACGAATTCTCGATCGTCGGCGGCCTCACCTATAGTTTCATGAACGGGGCCCTCCAGTATCAGAACGGCATGGATTTTCATGTCGACTGGGCTGCCTCGCAGTTCGTCAGCAAGAACGTTCACATCGGCATCGCCGGTTATTTCTTCCAGCAGATCACCGACGATAGCGGTCCCGGCGCCAAGCTCGGTGGCTTCCGCGGCCAGGCGGTCGGCATCGGTCCGCAGATCGGCTTCATGATCCCGATGTCCGACGGCTACCAGGGCTATCTCAATGTCCGAGGCTACAAGGACCTTGAGACAGAGAACCGGCCGAACAGCTGGTCGACCTGGGTTACTTTCTCGGTCTCGCCGGCAGCGCCCGCGCCGGCGGCGACGAAGCCCATCGTTCGAAAGTACTGATGGAGGCGTTCAAGCAGCTCCGATGACCGGAGAGAAAACCAGCAAACGCGTATTTCGCATTGGCTACCAGACATCGATCATCACGGTGTTCGTGGGCGTGGTGCTGCTTGTGGGCCTGACGCTGGTCTATCTGAGCTTCGAACGCGTGACCGCCATCACCAGGACGGCCGCCTCTGGCTTCATCGAGAAGGTGGCGCAGCTTGGCGCCGATCACATCGACGAGCAGTTCAAGAATGTCCGCGACAATCTCGACATCCTGTCCGGCCTGCCGCCGATCCAGGAGGCCGACATCGCGGACAATACGCGGCTCTACAGCCTGATGGCGGCGATGCTGCGCAGCAACCCGCAGCTCTTCAATCTCTATGTCGGCTACGAGGACGGCTCGTTCATCGAGATGGACGTGATCGATCGGGCGCAGCCGTCGTTCCGGAAGGGTTTGAATGTCGATGACGATGCTGCCTTCCGGCTGGTCGTGATCTCGCGCACGGCGGGAGCCGCGCCTGTCACGCAATATCTCTCCGAAAACCTCATTCAGGTTGCCGAGGTCGCCGGACCCGCGAGCTACGACCCGCGGCAGCGGCCCTGGTATGTCGAGGCGTTCAAGAACGACAAGACGCTGTTGACCGGTCCTTACGTCTTCTACGCCACGGGCGAGCCGGGCTACACGCTGCGGACGCCGTTGAGGGAAGGGCGCCGCGGCGTCATTGCGGGTGATTTGCTGCTGAACCGGTTCGAGGACATGCTGGCGGAGCAGAAGCTCGGCCAATCAGGGCTGGCGTTCCTATTCAACGATGCCGGGCGCATCGTCGGCCATCCCGAGATGAACCGCCTGATGGCGGAGATTCCTGAGCGGCAGGACGACTTGCCACAGATCGGCGCGCTCCGGCTGCCTGCGCTCGTGCCGGTCATCCGCTCCTGGCGGGACGGAGGGGCGGCCCAGCAGTTCTTTGCCGACGCGTCGGGCCGAACCTATGTTGCAGCGGTTCACAGGCTCGAGACGGCCGGCTCGGCCAATATCCGGATGGCGATGGTCGCGCCGCTCGACGAGTTCTATGCGCAGATCATCGACGAGCGCCGCACGCTGTTCGCTCTGGCGCTCGCCTTCGTCGGAGCCACGCTGCCATTCGCGTTCTGGCTGGGATCGCTGATGGCGCAGCCGCTGCGCAAGCTCGCCGACGAGACCGACGCGATTCAGCGGTTCGAGATTACCGAGCGGCCGCGCGTCCATTCCGTCATCGCCGAGATCGAGGAGCTTGGCCRCTCGGTGTTCACCATGCGTAGCGTGGTCCGCAGCTTTGCGAGCTTCATCCCGCGCCAGATCGTGCGGCAGCTGATCGAGACCGGCTCTTCGCTCAGCCTCGGCGGCTCCAGGCGTGAGGTCACGGTGCTGTTCACCGACGTCGCCGACTTTACCGCCAAGACGGAGCGCGCCGACCCGTCGCAGGTGATGATCCACACCTCGCGCTATTTCGCGGTACTGTCGGACGAGATCATGCGGTACCAGGGCATGATCGACAAATATATCGGCGACGCCGTGATGGCATTCTGGAACGCGCCGGCTGACGATCCCGACCACACCGTCAATGCCTGCCGTGCCATCCTGGCATGCCTTACGGCCAACGAAGCGCTCAACCAGGAGTTTCGGCGCGAGGGCTGGCCGCCCTACGACACCCGCTTTGGTCTGCATGTCGGCGACGCCGTGGTCGGCAACATCGGCTCGAGCGACCGGATGAACTACACCGCGCTGGGCGCCACCATCAACCTGGCGTCGCGATTGGAGGGACTGAACAAGAATTACGGCACGCGCGTGCTGGTCAGTGCGGCGGTCCGCGCCAGCGTCGGCGATAGGTTCCTGTTCCGCAGCGTCGACAGTATCACGCCGAAGGGATTTGCCGACGCGATCGAAGTCAGTGAGCTCCGCGGCGAGCTGGCGCACGCCGATGAAGCCGACGTTGCGATGTGTCGACGCTGGGATGAAGTCTTTGCGGCGATCGCGCAGGATGGCGCGGCCGAGACGACGCTGGTCCGGCTGTCGGCCTTCCTGCACGACTAAGGATGGCATCGCGCTATTTCATGCCCAGCGATTTCGGTCCGCGACCCGGAATACGGGGGCGGCGGCATGAACATCTGCGGTGTCAATCGCCGGCAATTGCTGCGGCACGGCGCGGCGCTGGCGGCCGCGTCAATGCACGCGGCGCCAGCCATTGCGCAGGCGCGCAGCAGAATTCGGCTCGGTTATCTCCACGTTGTCGCCGTGGACGGACACATCTGGACCGGGCTCGATCGCGGCTCGTTCGACCGCGAGGGGATCGATTTCGAATTGCACGAGTTCAACACCGGACCTGAGGTCTTCGAGGCGATGGCGCGGGGTGAGCTCGACGTCCTCTCGGCCGGCGGCGTCATCTCCAACTATCTGGCGCTCGGCGACGGCCGGGGCTTTCTCATTAACGACATTGAGGTCGCGACCGCGCAGCTCTGGGTCCGGCCGGCGCTCGGCGTCAAGGGGATGGCAGATCTCAGGGGTAAGCGGATCGCGACGACGATGAAGACCACCGCGCACATTTTTCTCGATCGCGCGCTGCGGGCCAACAACGTCAACCCGTCCGAGGTCGAGATCGTCAACGGCAGCATGGCCGCCGCCGTCAAGGCCTTCATTGCCGGCGAGGTGCCGGCCGTTGCGCTCTGGGTGCCGTTCAACATTGCCGTCCGCGAGGCGTTGCCGGATGCGGTCAAGCTGGTGGACGCCTCCGCCTTCTACCCGCAATCCGCCGTGCTCGGCGGCTGGGCCGCGCGGATGGATTTTTATGCGGGGAACAGGGACGTGCTCGCCCGGATCATCCGCGCCTGGGCGGAAGCGAACGACCACATGGTGCGCAACCCGGCGGCCGCAGCGGAGGCGCTCCAGACACATTACGGGCAGTCGCGTCCCGCCGACATCGCGGAAGCCTTCAAGGCCCAGAAGCTCTATTCCTCGCGCGAATGGAAGCGGCTGTATTCCGACGGGACCGTCGTGAAATGGCTCCAGCAGGTCAGCGACTTCTTCATGACGGATGCCGGCGTCACCGCACCCGTGCGGGCCGCAGACTATTTCGACACGCAGCTCTACCTTGCAACCGTCGCCTGAACTTGCAGGGGGCACAGGCTCGCACGGACACTCCCTTCGGGCCATGCATCGGCCTGCCCAGCGTCAAGATCATATTTCAATGTGTTTTCAATATCCTGTGCCCGCATTCTAATGTAGCCGCGGCACCACTTCAGGTGATATCCGCCCCAGCGCAGAATCGCACTCAAGCAGTTGTGTGTGTCGGGCGCGATCGCGTCATGAGGGCGACGCCAATTCGACCCAATTCAAATCGAGCTTGGCAGGCGCCGGATCCTTACGGAGGTGATTCCAATGCCAGACGTCCTCGACCGTTCCGAAATGGCCMCCTCGATTCTGCCGGCGGACGTTCCCGAGCTCAGCGATGATGAATGCCTGGCCTGCCTCGCGCGCGCCGTCGAGGCGCACGATTCGACGCGGCTCGACGAAGTCGCCGCATTGATAGGCCGCCTCGCAGTCACGATCGAATAGCTCATCGATCACCTTGACGCCTTGGGTTGCGCAGCCTGGTCCGCCGGGCCAACGGACGTGTTGCGTTTTCGCGGAGCCTGTTCCAAAGATGCCGCCAAATTTCGTCCGCGGCATCGTCCGCATCGCAGGGTCCGCAAATGTCCGGTTTCTCGACCGCGCGCCTAAAAATGGTCGATGGCCAGGTGCGCACCAATGACGTCACCGATCGCCGTATTCTCGACGCGATGCTCACAGTTCCGCGCGAGGCGTTCGTGCCGGTTGCCAGGCAGGCATTGGCCTATCTCGACCTCGACCTCGACGTGAGCGAAGGCGGGGCCAAGCGGTTCCTGATCAAGCCGCAGCTGACCGGCAAGCTGCTCCAGGCCGCCGAAATCGGCGAGGGGGACAACGTGCTGGTGGTCGGCTGCGCCACGGGCTACCTCGCCGCGCTGACGGCTACGCTCGCCCGTCAGGTCACCGCGACGGAATGTGATTCGGCCCTGGCCGCGAAGGCCAAGGAGGCTTGCGCCAGCCTCGCCAACGTCACGTGCAAGGCCGCAGCCTGCGCCGAAGGGGATCCCTCTGCCGCTCCCTATGACGTCATTATCCTCAACGGCGCCTTCGAGGTGACGCCTGAGGCGCTGCTCGGGCAGCTCAAGGAGGGCGGGCGCCTCGTGGGGGTGTCGGCCCAGTCCACGCCCCCCCGGGCCGTGATCGTGACCCATACCCACGGTGAATTCGGCCATCGGGCGCTGTTCGATGCCGCAGCTCCGGTCCTTCCCGGGTTGGAACGGGCCGCCGCTTTCGTTTTCTGAACGCCCGATTGAGGGCTTTGGCCCGTTAAAATCCCGTTCTGAATCAGAAGTGTGGCCCGGATGCTGCACGTGAAGAGTTTCCACCGGGAACTACCTTCAGGTGGTTCCGTTGCGCCAATTGGCAGCCTATGTTGCTGAGGGGCAACGACTCCACTCGGTAGACGGTATCCTAGCTCGCGGGCACGAGCGGGGCGTTAGAATGAACGGAATTTAAGGGATGCATGGGGTGAAGCTCTTCACCGGAGCTGCGGTTTCGGTCCTGCTGCTGGCGCTTGCCGGGCCGACGCCTGCCTTGGCGGACACGATCGAGGCCGCCTTGGTGCGGGCCTATCAGAACAATCCGCAGCTCAACGCACAGCGCGCCCAGGTGCGCTCGACCGACGAGAACGTGCCTCAGGCGTTGTCGGGCTATCGTCCCAGGGTCGCGCTGACGGCGAACGGCGGCTATCAATATCAGGATACACTGAGTTCGCCGGGGCCGGGTAACACACCAATCAACGGGCCCAGCGTGCCGCGCAGCGTGGGTGTGACCGTCACGCAGACGCTCTATAACGGCAACATCACCGGCAACAGGACGCGCGCCGCCGAGAGCCAGGTTTCCGGCTCCCGCGAAGCGCTGCGCAGCCTGGATCAGAGCGTGCTGCTTCAGGGCGCTTCGATCTACATGGACTATCTGCGCGATGCGGCTACGCTCGAAGTCCAGCGCAGCAACGTGCGCGTGCTCGAGCAGACGCTGAAGCAGACGCGTGATCGCTTCAACGTCGGCGAAGTGACGCGCACCGACGTTGCGCAATCGGAAGCGCAGCTGGCGGCTGGCAAGACGCAGGCCCTCACGGCCGAAGCAAATCTCACCACGACGCGCGCGAACTTCCGTCGCATCATCGGCAACGAGCCGACGAACCTCGCGCCCGGTTCGCCGGTCGATCGTTTCCTCCCCGCGAGCCTCGCCGGGGCAGTCGAGCTCGGCCTGATCGAACATCCCAACGTCACGGCCGCGATGTTCGGCATCGACGTCAACTTTCTGCAGGTCAAGGTCGCCGAAGGCGCGCTGCTGCCGACGATCGCGTTGCAGGTGGGGGCCACGCAGGGGAACGAACAGTCCTTGATTCAATACAGGTCGTTCAACGCGTCCGCCATCGCGCAGGCCAATTGGCAGCTCTACGATGGCGGCAATTCATATTCGCTGATCCGCCAGTCCAAGGAAAACCTGGCGCAGCAGCGTCTCAACCTCGAAACCACCCGCGACCAGACCCGCGCGACGGTCGTGCAGTGGTGGGGTTCGCTGCAGGCCGGCAAGGCCCAGGTGCAGTCCGCGCAGGCGCAGGTCACGGCGTCCGAGATCGCGCTGAACGGCGTGCGCGAAGAAGCCAAGGCTGGTCAGCGTACCACCCTCGACGTGCTCAACGCGCAGCAGGCGCTGGTCAACGCGCGAGTCGCGCTGGTGACCGCACAGCACGACCGCGTGGTCGCGTCCTATCAGGTTCTGGCCGCCATCGGCCGTCTGTCGCCGCAGGTCCTCGGCCTTGCGACCACGGTTTATGATGCGAGCGTTCACTACCATCAGGTCCGCGACAGCTGGGCCGGCGTGCGCACGCCTGACGGACGCTAAGGTCCGTAGTCATCCGGTCGGCCTCGCAAACAGCCGAGGCCGACTGGTGCTTTGCTTGCAATCATCAAAATCCCTGACATAGCCTTGCCAAGAAGATGCGGGTCGATTCGCCCGGCACCTGATGTCGTGTGCGTAAAGGCTTGAGTGCCGAGGGCAGGGGCGCACCTCCGCACGTTGAGCCGTGAACTGGGGACAAGTCGGGCTGCCGCGACGAAAATGTCGGGGCGTCCGTTGCGGAACCGGCCAATCCTGTCGTGCTTGGTGTAAAACAACGCATGCGAGGGCGTTGATGATGTGGAGTCGGAGATGACGCAGCCTGCAAAGGTCACAGAACCCTCGATGGAGGAGATTCTGGCCTCGATCCGGCGCATCATTGCCGACGATGAGGCCAAGCCGCCGCCGGCAGAAGCTGCCAAGCCAGCGCCCGCTGCACCTGCGCCGAAGCCGTCAGCAATGAACGACATTCCGCCATCCAAGGTCGCTCCCGCAAAACCTGCTGCCGAGAAGCCCGCGCCGCCCCCGGTTGCGAAGCCGGCTCCAGCGCCGCCGCCGCCCGCACCTGCGGCGGATGCATCCAATAGCCAGGACGATATTGATGCTCTGCTAGCGGGGCTGGACGCGGCTACGCCTGCGCCCGAGGTCCGTGCGCCTGAGCCAGAGCCCGAACCTGAACCCGACGTGCTCGAATTGACCGACGAGATGGCGGTGGATCCGGAGCCGACGCCGCCTCCGCCGCCGCCGAGCTTCCGCAAGGTCGAGCCGCGCGACGATCTGGAATTCGCCGAATCGCCGCTGCCGCGCTCGACACCGTCCTATCCGTCGGTGGACTACGATGCGCCGCCGCTGYCGCCCCAACAGCCGATCCTGGCGCAATCGACGGTCTCGGCGGTCGAATCCGCCTTCAACTCCCTGGCCCACACAGTGCTCAGCAGCAATGCGCGGACGCTGGAAGATCTGGTCAAGGAGATGCTGCGTCCGATGCTGAAATCCTGGCTCGACGACAACCTGCCGGGCCTCGTTGAACGCATCGTGAAGGCCGAAATCGAGCGGGTCTCGCGCGGCGGCAGGTGAGGGCGGCTCCCGAGCCCTCATAAAGCCCCTCTTATGCGCCTGTTTGGCCTGCCGACCGGCCGGAAAGCCGTTTTGCCGCCGGGCTTTCCGTTGATCCTCTCCCGGACCTTTTCGTTGACTTGCCCCCCGCGCGCGGCTTTCTAGCAGCCCATGATCGAGAAAAATTACCAGCCCGCCGATATCGAAGCCCGCATGTCCGTCGTGTGGGAGGACAGCCGTGCCTTCAGGGCCGGCCGCCCTGACCGCCGCGATGCAGTGCCCTTTACCATCGTGATCCCGCCGCCGAACGTGACGGGCTCGCTGCATATGGGCCACGCCCTCAACAACACCCTCCAGGACATCCTGTGCCGGTTCGAGCGCATGCGCGGCCGCGACGTGCTGTGGCAGCCCGGCACCGACCATGCCGGCATCGCCACCCAGATGGTGGTCGAGCGGCAGCTGATGGAGCGCCAGCAGCCCAGCCGCCGCGAGATGGGCCGCGAGAAGTTTCTGGAGCGGGTCTGGCAGTGGAAAGCCGAGAGCGGCGACACCATCATCAACCAGCTCAAGCGCCTCGGCGCCTCCTGCGACTGGTCGCGCGAACGCTTCACCATGGACGAGGGCCTGTCGAAGGCCGTCATCAAGGTGTTCGTCGAGTTGCATCGCGACGGCCTGATCTACAAGGACAAGCGGCTGGTGAACTGGGACACCAAGCTGCTGACCGCGATCTCCGACCTCGAAGTGCAGCAGACCGAGGTCAAGGGCAGCCTGTGGTATCTGCGCTATCCGATCGAGGGCAAGACGTTCAGCCCCGAGGATCCCTCGAGCTTCATCGTCGTCGCCACCACGCGGCCCGAGACCATGCTCGGCGACACCGGCGTGGCGGTGCATCCCGATGACGAGCGCTATCAGAAGCTGGTCGGCAAGAACGTGATCCTGCCGCTGGTCGGTCGCAAGATTAAGATCGTCACCGACGAGTATTCCGATCCGGACAAGGGCTCGGGCGCGGTGAAGGTGACGCCGGCGCACGACTTCAACGACTTCGAGGTCGGCAATCGCCATGGCCTGCGCCGGATCAGCGTGCTCGACAGGGAAGGTTGTCTCGATCTCCTCGACAACGAGGATTACCTGCGCGACCTGCCGGAAGGCGCTTCGCAGTTCGCCGAGGAGTTTCACAAGGTCGACCGCTTCGTGGCGCGCAAGCGCATCGTCGAGCGGCTGGAATCCTTCGGCTTCGTCGAGCGGATCGAGCCGCACACCCACATGGTGCCGCACGGCGACCGCTCGAACAGCGTGATCGAGCCGTATCTGACCGACCAGTGGTACGTCGACGCCAAGACGCTGGCAAAGCCCGCGATCGCGGCGGTGCGTTCGGGCGAAACGATGTTCGTGCCGAAGAACTGGGAAAAGACCTATTTCGAGTGGATGGAGAACATCCAGCCCTGGTGCATCTCGCGCCAGCTGTGGTGGGGTCATCAGATCCCGGCGTGGTACGGCCCCGATGGCAAGGTGTTCGTCGCCGAGACCGAGGAGGAGGCCGTCAGCCACGCGCTCGGCTATTACGTCGAGCAGGAGGTTATCACGGCCGAGCAGGGCCGCGAGATGGCGCTCGACCGCAACAAGCGCGAGGGCTTCATCACGCGTGACGAGGACGTGCTCGACACCTGGTTCTCCTCGGCGCTGTGGCCGTTCTCGACGCTCGGCTGGCCCGAGGACGCGCCGGAAGTGCAGCGCTATTACCCGACCAACGCGCTGGTGACCGGCTTCGACATCATCTTCTTCTGGGTCGCCCGGATGATGATGATGGGCCTGCACTTCATGAAGGAAGTGCCGTTCTCGACGATCTACATCCACGCCCTCGTCCGCGACGAGAAGGGCGCCAAGATGTCGAAGTCGAAGGGCAACGTCATTGACCCCCTCAACCTGATCGACGAATACGGCGCCGACGCGTTGCGCTTCACGCTGGCCGCCATGGCGGCGCAGGGACGCGACATCAAGCTCGCCACCAGCCGCGTCGAGGGTTACCGGAATTTCGCGACGAAGCTCTGGAATGCGTCGCGCTTCGCGGAGATGAACCACTGCGCCGTGCCCGAAGGTTTCGAGCCGGCGAAGGCCAAGGAGACGCTGAACCGCTGGATCGCGCACGAGAGCGCCCACACCACGCGCGAGGTGACCGAGGCAATCGAAGCCTATCGCTTCAACGATGCGGCCGGTGCGATCTACCGCTTCGTCTGGAACGTATATTGCGACTGGTATGTCGAGCTCGCAAAGCCCGTGCTGCTTGGTCCGGACAGCCCCGCCAAGGACGAAACCCGCGCCATGGTCGCCTGGGCGCGCGACGAGATCCTGAAGCTGCTGCACCCCTTCATGCCCTTCATCACCGAAGAGCTGTGGGAGGTGACGGCCAAGCGCGACGGCCTGCTGGCGCTGGCGCAATGGCCGCTGAAACCGTCCGAGCCGACGCCGGAGCAACTCGCGATGCTCGCCGCGGCTGCCGGGCCGACCGATCCGCTGATCTCGCCGGTCCTGATCATGCCGATCTTCGACCATGCCGACTTCACCGATCCCAAGGCGGAAGCCGAGATCGGCTGGGTGATCGACCTGGTCACGCAGATCCGCTCGGTGCGCGCCGAAATGAACATCCCGCCGGCAACGCTGACGGCGCTGGTGCTCGCGGGCGCCTCGACCGAGACGAAGGAACGCGCGCCGCGCTGGACCGACGTCATCAAGCGCATGGCACGGCTGTCCGACATCTCCTTCGCCGACCGCGCACCTGATGGTGCGGTCCAGCTTCTCGTGCGCGGCGAGGTGGTTGCGTTGCCGCTGAAGGGCGTGATCGACGTCGCCGCCGAGCGCACGCGCCTCGACAAGGAAATCGGCAAGGCCGACGCCGACATCAAGCGCGCCGAGTCCAAGCTGGCGAACGAGAAGTTCGTCGCCAACGCGGCCGAAGAGGTCGTCGAGGAGGAGCGCGAAAAGCGCGAGGCAGCGCTGGCCCGCAAGGCCAAGCTGCTGGAGGCGCTGGAGCGGCTGAAGCAGGCCTCGTAGAGCGTTTTCGAGCGAAGTGGAAACCGGTTCGCGTCAAGAAAACGCGTCAAAACTAGAATCTAGAGCCCGTTCCATCGGAACGGGTTCTAGGCCTCCTTCGGGAACGGCTTGCTCAAGAACTTCGAGCCCTTGACGCCATAGCGCCAGGGCAGCTCGACGGCCTTGGTGATCCCGATCCGGATGCCGGCCACCACCTCGACCTCCTCTGTCCGCGCATGCAGCGCGATCGGCGGCCGGTCCAACGGCAGGGCGTTGTGCGCGATGGTGATGCCCAGCGCCTCGGTCAGCTTGCCGGGACCCGAGCACAGCCCGTGCACCTCCTGGAGATGGCGGCGGCGGCGCATCGCGGCGATGCCATGCGTCGGCTCCAGTGCGCGGATCAGCACGGCGCTGGCGGAGCCTTCCTCCTCGCAGACGAAGTTCACGCACCAGTGAATGCCGTAGGAGCGGTAGACATAGGCAAAACCGGGCGGGCCAAACATGATTTGGTTCCGCGGCGTCGGGCCATTGTAGGAGTGCGCCGCCGGCTCGGTATGATGATAGGCCTCGACCTCGACGATGAGGCCGCCGACGCCATTGACCAGCATGGTGGCCCCGATCAAATCGGGCGCGACCTCGTGGACGCTGCGGCCGAAAAACGCACGCTTCAGGGCTTTGCCGAGCCGCGGTGGTGAGGCTTTCGAGGTTGGAGCCATTCGAGGTGAGAATCGCCTGAGAACAGAGCAGGATATTGCCCATATCTGCCATGTTCCCTGAAGCGGCGCGAGCCGGGTTGCGGCAGGCAGCCAGACCGACTAGGTAGGACCTGAACAGACCGGACAGCCCATGGTCGTTATTGTCGACACCATCTCGAACCCGTTGCGCCCCCGCCACCCTGAAAAGGTGAATCGCCCTGATTCCGCTTCGCCGCCGAAGCCGGACTGGATTCGCGTGCGCGCCCCCAATACCCGCGGCTATGCCGACACCCGCAACATCGTGCGCGCCAACGGCCTGCATACCGTGTGCGAGGAGGCGGGCTGCCCGAACATCGGCGAGTGCTGGGACAAGAAGCACGCGACCTTCATGATCATGGGGGACACCTGCACCCGGGCCTGCGCGTTCTGTAACGTCAAGACCGGCATGCCCAATGCGCTGGATGCGGCCGAGCCGCAGAACGTCGCCGAAGCCGTCGCCAAGCTGGGGCTGGCCCACGTCGTCATCACCTCCGTCGACCGCGACGATCTGGCCGATGGCGGCGCCGAGCATTTTGCAGAGACCATCCGTGCGATCCGGGCCGCGTGCCCGTCGACCACGATCGAGATCCTGACGCCGGACTTCCTGCGCAAGGAGGGCGCGCTGGAGGTCGTCGTCGCGGCGAGGCCCGACGTGTTCAACCACAATCTCGAGACCGTGCCGTCGCGTTACCTCACGGTGCGGCCCGGCGCGCGCTACTTCCACTCGATCCGGCTGTTGCAGCGGGTCAAGGAGCTCGATCCCACCATCTTCACCAAGTCCGGCATCATGGTCGGCCTCGGCGAGGAGCGCCACGAGGTGCAGCAGGTGATGGACGATCTGCGCTCCGCCGACGTCGACTTCCTGACCATCGGGCAATATCTCCAGCCGACCCGCAAGCATCACGCCGTGATGCGCTATGTGCCGCCCGACGAGTTTTCGTCCTACGAGAAGGTCGCCTACACCAAGGGTTTCCTGATGGTGTCGGCGAGCCCGCTCACCCGTTCGTCGCATCATGCCGGCGAGGACTTTGCGAGACTGAAGGCCGCACGGGCCGCGACTGCCCGCTGAACCGCCATGCCCAAATTTTCAAGCAAGCGCCGTGTCCATCACAGCGCGTCCGAGATGTTTGATCTGGTCGCCGACGTCGAGCGCTACCCGGAGTTCGTGCCGCTGTGCAGCGCGCTCAAGATCCGCCAGCGGATGGCCAAACCCGACGGCACCGAGGTGCTGGTCGCCGACATGACGGTGTCGTTCAAGCTGGTCAAGGAATCCTTCACCAGCCGCGTGACTCTCGACCGCGCCAATCTGAATATCCGGGTCGAATATCTGCAAGGCCCGTTCAGCAACCTCGAGAACCGCTGGACGTTCGAGCCCAAGGGTGAGGGCGTCTGCGACGTCGGATTCTTCCTGGCCTACGAGTTCAAGAGCCGCATGCTGGCGATGCTGATGGGCTCGATGTTCGATGCCGCGTTCGCGCGCTTCTCCATCGCATTCGAGAAGCGGGCGGATGCGATCTACGGCCGGCCGAAGCTGGCGTCGTCGTAAGGCGTACTCTCTCCGCCGTCATTGCGAGGAGCCCTTGCGACGAAGCAATCCAGGGCCTTTCCGCGGAGGGATTCTGGATTGCTTCGCTGCGCTCGCAATGACAGTGAGGCTCAATCCACCGCCTTCACCACATCCGGCGGCTGCGAGGCGTAGTACGCCGCGGCCGTCTCGATCTCCTGCGGCGTCATCGCGCGGGCGATGTTGCGCATCTGCTGGCTGATGTCATTGCGCCGCTCGCCGGATGCGAAGGCCTGGAGCTGCGCCTTCATGTAAGCTTCGGACTGGCCTTCGAGCCACGGACTTCCGGTCTTGTTGTCAAGGCTGCCATGACAGGAGCCGCAGGGCGCGATCCCGCGCATCGGCGCGCCGTAGATGACGATGCTGGGCTTCGGCAGCTGCGGCGTCGGGTGATAGGCTGCCGGCCGCGGCAGATAGGCGTAATAGTTGGAGAGATCGGCGATCTCCTGGTCCGTCAGATTGACGGCGAACGGCGACATCACGGCATTGGTGCGCGCGCCCGAGTGGAAATCGTGCAACTGCTTGTAGATCACGGCGGCATATTGGCCGGCGAGATTGGGCGAATCCGCGCGGCTGATGCCGGTCGGGCCGTGGCAGATCGCGCAGCGCTGCGCCAGCGTTGCGCCCCGGCCGATCGCTTCCTGGCTCGGACGTGCCAGTGTACGCGAGGTCAGCACGACCTCCGACAATTGCTTGCTCTGCTCGGGCGCCCTGACGTTCGGCGCACGCTGTGGCACGCCTGCGGCGCTGCAAATCGCGTCCCAGACACTGGCGAACTGCACCCAGGGTTGCGCGAATGGCAGCACGATGAAGCCGACGATTGCGGTCACGATCAGGATCGCGGCGGTAATGCCGACGCCAATCCTGAAATGGCTGTTCCGGAGGGTGAAGAGGTCGCGCGTGGTCATCACTGCGCTCCCACATAGACGGCGGGCACCGACGTTCCCGAACTCAGCGCCAGGTTCAGGATCGGATAGCCGTAATTGGTGAGGGTGAGGGCGATCATCAGTGCCACCCACAGCGCGTGGGTGTTGAGCGCAACCGGCACCGTCGTCGGCTGGTGCACGGCGACCGCAAAGCGGTAGGGGCCGGCGTCAACCCGAGGCGCACGCATGCCACGCGCCAGGATGACGATGAACATGATGCCCGAGGTCAGCAGGATGAAGCCGCCGATCGCCGAGAACGTGACCGAGAGCGCCTGAGGCGCGATCGCGGGATCGCCGAAGTCGAAATAGGCCATGCGGCGCGGCATGCCCAGGATGCCGACCCAGTGCCACGGGAAGGTCGTGATGATCATACCGATGAACCACAGCCAGAGCTGGGTGCGGATCAGGCGGATATCGATGAGTTCGCGCCCGGTCAGATGCGGCCACAGATCATAGGCGATCGCAAAATACATGATCACGATGGCGCCGCCGAAGATCAGGTGGAAATGGCCGGTGATCCACTGCGTGTTGTGGATCGACGCATCGAGCTGATAGCTCATGTTGATCAGGCCGCCGGCGCCACCAAAGCCGAGCATGACGAACGAGAACGCCAGCGCCAGCATCATCGGATTGTCCCAGGGCAGGGCCTTGATCCAGCCGAATAGCCCGCGGCCGCCGCGCAGGCGCGCGGCGATCTCAACGGAGGCGCAGATCGTGAACACGGTCAGAAGCGTCGGCAGCGCGACCAGCGCCGTGAAGGCCGAATGGATGAACTTGAAGCCGGCGCCGACCTGCGGATCGGCGAAGGTGTGGTGCATGCCGATCGGCATCGCCACCACCAGGAACAGGATGAAGGAGATCCGCGCCATGCTGTCGGAATAAACCCGGCCGCCGATCGCGCGCGGCACGATGGTGTAATAGGCGATGTAGGTCGGCATCAGCCAGAAATAGACGATGGCGTGCAGCGTCCACGAGAAGAACACGCGGGCAAGACCCGCGTCGATCGTGGCCTTCAGGCCGGCCGCGACGGGAATGATCTGGAGCAACAGCTCGAGGGCGGCGCCGACCGCGGTCCAGGCCCACAGATAGGAGCCCGCGACATTGGCGAACATCGCCAGCGGCACCGGTGCGCCGGGATGGGCCTTCCGCCAGACGCGCAGATTGATCGCCATCAACGCGACCCAGATCCAGGAGCCGACCACGACCAGCACGACGCCGAGGTAGTAGAAAACGTTGCCGATCAGCGGCGGATAGAAGGTGTAGAGCACCGAAGCGCGGCCGAGCGCGACCGGGACCATTGCCATGATCGCGCCCGCCACGATCAGCCAGAAGCCGGTCCAGGCCCAACGCACGCCGACGAGGCGCTGCTCCAACGCGGACTCGCTGATGGCATAGCCAAAGCCCATCGCGACGAGCGTGGGAAAGACGTAGCCCATCACGGTGCCGTGCGCGGTCAGCGAGCGGTAATAGAGCTCGGGATTGGACAGCCAGGTGCCGATCGGGCTGCGGATGAACATCTGCCACGCGCCGAGCGTGAGCGCGATGCCGAACACGCCGAAGGCCAGCCAGAAATGGGCGAGGATGAGCTTCCTATTGACCAACACAGCTCAGCCTCCCGCCACCCTTCGCTCGATCGGCGAATTCGGTCTTGTCGATCACCTTGACCTTGCCCCACATGCCCTCATGGCCGAAGGAGCAGAACTCCTGGCAGGGCATCAGATAGTCGCCAGTCTTCGTAAAGCGCATCAATTGCTCGGAGATGTAACCCGGCACCAGCATGGTGTTGATGTTGGTGCCCTGGATCAGGATGCCGTGGACGACGTCGGCGCTGGTGGCGCGCATCGTGATCGGCGTATCCACGGGCACCACGATGCAGGCCGGCGTGAAGGAATATTGCTGGCCGATCGCGCGCACGGTCACATTGCCATTGGCCTCCAGCACGCTGCCGAGATTGCTCTCGACGAATTCGCCGGACAGATGAATGCGCGAGGGATCGGTGGTCTCGACGCGCGGCTGCGGCATGGTGGCGCGATGGATGCCGGCGAAGGCTGCCAGAAGCGCCATGCCGACGACGATGATCACGGCAATGGTCGCCCAGCGCCGCTCGACGCGGGCCGCGACCTCGGCGCTGCCATGGGTGTGGGTGTCCCCTGCGCTCATTGCAGCGATCCGCGCGGCAGGAAGACGAAGAGATAGAAGGCAAACCACATCGCGACCACGCAGGCCGTGGCGATGCCGGCCAGCACGATCGCGCCGGACGGTCCTTGCGAGACGACTTCCTCGACGGCCTGGTCGGCGGCGGCTGGGCTGGTCGGCGGATCGGAATTGAACATGACGCCTCTCAGTTCAGCGGTGCGGAGCGCAGCTCGTTGGCCTCGCGCGCCGAGACCGGCGTGCCGCGATTGCCCCAGGCGGTGCGGATGTAGGAGACGACGGCGGCGACCTCGTTGTCGGAGAGGAGGCCTGCGAAGGGCGGCATGCCGTAGGGCATCGGATTGCCCTTGGTGCCCGGCGGATAGCCGCCATTGAGCACCATGCGGATCGGGTTGACCGCCGACTGCATCTCGATCGACTGGTTGTTGGCGAGCGGCGGCCAATGCGGCGGCTTGCCTTCGCCCTGGAGGCCGTGACAGCTCGCGCAGTTCTTGTCGTAGACGGTCTTGCCGAGGCTGATCAGCAGGCTGCTCTCGGTGGTCGGCAACGCCGAGCTCGGCGCCGGCGGCGGCGAGGGCTCCGCGATGCCCTTGAGGTACACCGCCATGGCGCGCGTGTCCTCGTCGTTGAGGTATTGCAGGCTGTTGTGCACGACCTCGGCCATCGGGCCGTAGACCACGCCGCGCATGGAGACGCCGGTCTGGAGCAGGTCGGTGATGTCCTTGATGCTCCAGTCGCCGAGACCCGCCTCACGGTTGGAGGTGAGGGACGGCGCGTACCAGTTCTGCATCGGGATCAGGCCGCCCTTGAAGGCGTCCGACTGCGAGGTGCCGCCGAGCGCGTTGATCGGCGAATGGCACATGCCGCAATGACCGAGCCCCTCGACCAGATAGGCGCCGCGATTCCATTCCGCCGACTTGGTGGGGTCGGGCTTGAACTCACCCTCGCGGAAGAACAGCGTGCGCCAGCCGAGGATGAGCTGGCGGTTGTCATAGGGAAAGCGCAGCTCGTGCGGCTTGTTCTTCTGGTTCACCGGCTGAATCGAGCGCAGATAGGCGAAGATCGCGTCGCTGTCGGCACGCGTGACCTTGGTATAGGACGCGAACGGCATCGCCGGATAGATCAGCCCACCATCCGGGAAACGGCCGTTGTGCATGGTTCTGTAGAAATCGTCCGCGCTCCACTTGCCGATGCCGGTCTCCGGATCGGGCGTGATGTTGGAGGTGTAGATCGTTCCGAACGGGGTCGGCATCGGGCGCCCGCCGGCAAACAGCCGGCCCTCAGCCGCAGTATGGCAGGCCGTGCAATCGCCGGCGCGGGCGAGATATTCACCCCGCGCAATGACGTCGCCGGCCTTGTCCTGCGCCTGCGCGGCCGTGATGAGCGCGGCGAGGGCCAGGAGCTTGATCGAAAGCAGCGTGATCGACAGTCTTGAGCCCATCATGCGCCTCGTCAGTTGGGCTGGCTGCCGCAGCCGAACGGCAGCGCGTAGGTGCCTTTCGGGACGGGGGCCGGGTTGGTGGGCGCGGGTCGCGTCGCGAGCCAGGCCGCAACGGCGGTAACATCTGCTTCTGTCAGATGGCCGGCGACGAGCTGCATACAGTCCGGCGATTTTGCCGTTCGCGTGCCGTAGCGCCAGGCGCCGAGCTGCGCACTGACGTAAGCGGCGCGCAAGCCCAGCAGACCGGGGATGCCGGGCTGCATGCCGGTGAGGCCCGGGCCGTGACAGCTCACGCACGCCGGTATGTTACGACCGGCATCGCCGCTGGTCGCGAGCAGCTCGCCTTGCGCCAGCACTTCCTTGCTGACTTCGCTCGGCGCGGGCTGCGGCAGCGGCGGATGCTCGCTGGCGAAATATTCGGCCATCGCCTCCAGATACGGATCAGGCAGAAACTCCAGCAGATAGTTCATCGGCGGGTATTTCCGCCGGCCGCTGCGGAAGGCGAGGAGCTGGTTGTAGAGATAGCCGGCCGGCTTGCCGGCAAGCCGCGGGAAATAGACGTCGCTGGTGCCTTCGCCCTTGTTGCCGTGACAGGGCGTGCACGCCTCCACCCGCGCCGCCATGGTATCCGGCGGCTGGTTGGCCGTTTGTGCGGCAGTACCATCAATGGCGGCCAAGGTAGCAATGGCGATTGCCAGTGCAATGTCGCGAGCGAACACGCCGTCGCCCTCCAGAAAGCAGGACCGGGTTGATTCCTGGCCACAGCGTACAGCCGCATTATTGCGCCAATACAGTTGCGCGCAAGATCGGACATGGCGATGACGCTTGGTCGCGGTTGCACATTTGCGATCCTGATCGAATTTGACAAGAATTGCGTGCTTTTTGAAAACTGGCGTAACGCCGCGATCTCGCGGCGTATTCCGCCCGAGCTTTGCTTCACAAGCGGGAAGCGCGGCAATGTGGAATCCGTTCGCGCGCGCGCGGATGTTCTGCCGCTTGGGCCGGGCAGACAATCTTTCAGCAAAGTGCATCTTCCCGTCGGGCGACAAGTGCAGTTTGTGCCAAAACGCACCGCGCTGACGCAACACCCCTTGCCGGAAACGGCGCACCGCGAGCTCTGCCCTTCGCGAAAGGTTCGACTACAATCCGAGTCGGGCGCGGGCGCCTTATCGCGGGATCGGGGAGATGGGACGCTGGAAGCAGGCATGGAGCGAAGAAGACCTTGGCAGGCTGAAGGTACTGGCAGGCACCAAGCCGATTGCGCTGATAGCGAAAGAGCTCGGCCGGACCCGCGGCACGGTGCTGGCGAAGGCGATTGAGCAGAAGCTCCCTGTTATTTGTCGGACGAAGCGCCAGGAACAATAGGGCGCGATATCGCTCGCGATCGGTCTGGCGTTACAGGGCACGCTGTCCAATCTCGCTGCCGGCGTGATGCTGCTGCTGTTCCGGCCCTTCCACATCGGCGCCGACGTCGAGGTCGGTGTGGGGCGTGGCGATCATCAATCACAGCGCGAGCGCGCTGCTGGCGGCGGCATGAAGTGGCTCAGCCGCGCGGTGACCGCGGCGTCCTGCGCTTCACCGCATGCCGGCGCGGCGAGCGGGTCACGCGAGGCCGCAGGCGGGTTGCCGCGGCCGCGCGCCGGGGCTTGGGCTGGGCCTTCGGGCCGCGGGCGAGATCCATCAGCATGCGCAATGCCTCGACCACCGAGCGCTGGCGCACGGCGGTCCGACCGATCGCGCCAAAGCGATGCTCGCGATGGACGATGCGGCCGTCGCGCGCGGCGACAGCAAAGTGCACGAGACCGACCGGCTTGCCGGGCGTGGCGCCGCCGGGGCCGGCGATACCGGTGATGGCAACGGCGAGATCGACGCCGGCGCGCTCCAGCGCGCCGACCGCCATCGCGGTTGCGGTCTCCTTGCTGACGGCACCGAAATTCGCAAGCGTGCTCGCCTCGACCCCTAGCATCGCGCGCTTGGCGTCATTGGAATAAGTGACGAAGCCGCGGTCGATCACGTCGGAGGAGCCGGGAATGTCGGTCAGCGCGCCGGCAACCAGACCGCCGGTGCAGGACTCGGCGGTGGCAATCGTCAGCTTGCGCATCCGGCACAGATCGAGCAGCGAGCGGGAGAGGGCGCGTGCGTCGCTGCCGCCCATGACCTAGACGCTCCAGGGCAGGCGGATGGTGGCGCTCGCGGTGGCTGCGATGCCTTCCTCGCGGCCGGTGAAGCCGAGCCGCTCGCTGGTGGTCGCCTTCACCGCGACGCGCGAGATGTCGACCCCGGAGATCTCGGCGATGCGGGCGCGCATGGTGTCGCGCAAGGGGCCGATCTTCGGCCGCTCGCAGATCATCGTCACCTCGAGGTTGGCGACGCGACCGCCGCGCTGCGCAACGCGCTCGATGGCGTATTTCAGGAACTGGTCGGAGGAAGCCCCCTTCCACTTGGCATCGCTCGGCGGGAAGTGCGAGCCGATGTCGCCGTCGGCCAGCGCGCCGAGGATTGCATCCACCAGTGCATGCAGGCCGACATCGCCGTCGGAATGCGCCAGAAAGCCCTTGGTGTGCGGCACGCGCACGCCGCAGATCATGAGATGGTCTCCGTCGCCGAAGGCATGCACGTCGTAGCCGGTGCCGGTCCTGATGTCGCCGAGCAGGCTGGCCAGGCGCGCTTCCTCGCGCACGAAATCCTCGGGAGTGGTGAGCTTCATATTGGCAACATCGCCTTCAAAGGTTGCGACCGTCAATCCCGCCCATTCGGCAATCGCGGCATCGTCGGTGAAATCGCTGCGCCCGTCCTTCGCCGCGCGACGATGCGCCTCGAGGATGACGTCGAAACGAAAGGATTGCGGCGTCTGCGCGATTCGCAAGGCTGCGCGGTCCGGCGTGTCCTCGACATTGCCGCTCTCGCCGGTGACCTTGATGGTGTCGGTGACAGGAACGACGGGGAGCGCAGCGCCGGTGCGGCTGGCCGCCTCGATTGCGCGCGAGATCACGCCTGCCGAGACGAAGGGGCGCGCGGCGTCGTGGATGAGCACGATATCGGGCTTATGCTTGGCGAGTGCTTCGAGCCCTGCGAGCACGGAGGCCTGCCGCGTCGCGCCGCCATTCGTCGGCGGCTCGTGGCTGAGACCTGCGACCGCTGCCGTGAACATGGCGCTGTCGTCGGGGTTCACCACCGGCTGCACGGCAAACACGTCGGGGTGACGGCTGAAGGCTTCCATGGCGCGATAGATCACGGGCACGCCGCCGATCTCGCGATATTGCTTGGGACCACCGGCGCCAGCCCGCAGGCCGCGTCCGGCCGCGACAAGGACGACTGCGGTGCGCTGTGATTTCGCCATAGGACTCAAATACTCAGTTGGTGATGAAGAGAGTCGGAGAGTGGGGTGATTGCCGCATGCCTCTAGCACGGCAGGCCCGCAAAAAAAGGGGGTTTCCCCGGATTGTGGGAAACAGCATTTTGCTGCACTGCACTTGAAAGATTTGCAGAACTGTCTAAACTGTAGGCATGACGCTTGACTGCACAAGAATTGTGCGCAAGATAGGTCATGGCAGGCGCGATGAGGCCCTGCCTACGCAACGAGACCCCTGTGACCGGCTCGGCAGTATCAGGCTCTAAGCCGTTGAAAATTGGCGATATCGAGGTCGCCACCCCGGTCTTCCTGGCGCCGATGTCGGGGGTCACCGACTCGCCCGTCCGCCGGCTTGCCGCCGAGCTCGGGGCCGGCTTGGTCGTGTCCGAAATGACCGCCAGCGATGAGCTCGCGAATGGCCACAAGATGTCTCGGTTGCGCTGCGAAGCGACCGGGATCGGGCCTCATGTGGTCCAACTCGCCGGCTGCGAGGCGCATTGGATGGCCGAAGGGGCCCGGATCGCGGAAGCCGGAGGCGCCGACATCATCGACATCAACATGGGCTGTCCGGCCCGGCACGTCACCGGCGGCCAGTCCGGCTCCGCCCTGATGCGCGATCTCGACCATGCCGTCAGCCTGATCGATGCGACGATCGCGGCGGTGAAGTTGCCGGTGACCCTGAAGATGCGGCTCGGCTGGGACGATCACACCCGCAACGCGCCGGAATTGGCGCGACGCGCGGAAGCTGCCGGCATCGAGCTCGTCACCGTGCACGGCCGCACCCGCTGCCAGTTCTACAAGGGCGAGGCCGATTGGGATGCGATCCGCGCGGTGCGCGAAGCGATCTCCATTCCACTCGTCGTCAATGGCGACATCACCACTTACGAGAAGGCGCTCGCGGCGTTGGAGGCCTCCGGCGCCGATGCCGTGATGATCGGCCGCGGCGCGCAGGGGCAGCCCTGGTTGCCCGGCGAGATCGGCCGCCGCCTGAAGGGCGGGGCGGTCGAAGCCGCGCCGTCGCTCGAGACCCAGCTGCATTATGTCCGCACGCTCTATGAGGGCGTCTGCGCGCTCTACGGCCTGCGCATCGGCCTCCGGCACGCGCGAAAACATCTCGGCTGGGCGCTCGACGTCGCGGCCGATGTGAGCCGTGCACCGGCCGAGAAGCTGAAAGCCTGGCGCCAGAAGATCCTCACCTCCGAGGATCCGCGCCTCGTCCACCAGTCGCTGCAAGATGCCTTCGACGATTTCGCATGGAGCGCTGCTGCATGAGCTCAGTTGCTGACCATCGCCGGCCGCTTCCGTCCGAGAGCGACGCGATCCTAGATGCGCTGCCCAATCCCGTGCTCATGATCGGGCCGGACGGCAAGATCGTCGCCGCCAACATCGCGACTGAAGCCTTCTTCGACATCTCGACGCAGTTCCTGAAACGGCAGTCGCTGAAAGAACTGGTGCCGTTCGGCAGCCCCTTGCTGGCGCTGATCGACCAGGTTCGTTCGTCGAACTCGCCGGTCAACGAATACAAAGTCGATCTGGGCACGCCGCGCATGGGCGGCGACCGCCAGGTCGATCTGCATGTCGCTCCGCTAACGGAGCGGCCCGGCCATATCGTGGTGATGCTCCAGGAGCGCTCCATCGCCGACAAGATGGACCGCCAGCTCACCCATCGCAGCGCCGCGCGCTCGGTGATCGCCCTGGCCGCCATGCTGGCGCATGAGATCAAGAATCCGCTCTCCGGCATCCGCGGCGCCGCGCAGCTGCTGGAGCAGCAGGCCTCGTCCGAGGACCGCATGCTGACGCGGCTGATCTGCGACGAGGCCGACCGCATCGTGACGCTGGTCGACCGCATGGAGGTGTTCGGCGACGAACGTCCCGTGGTGCGCGGTCCCGTCAACATCCATTCCGTGCTCGATCACGTAAAGCGACTGGCGCAGTCGGGCTTTGCCCGCAACATCCGCTTCATCGAGGATTATGATCCCTCGCTGCCGCCGGTCCTGGCGAACCAGGATCAGCTCGTCCAGGTGTTCCTCAATCTCGTGAAGAACGCCGCCGAAGCGCTGATCGACGTCCCCGACGCCGAGATCCAGCTCACCACCGCGTTCCGTCCCGGCGTGCGCCTGTCAGTCCCCGGTCAAAAATCCCGTGTATCGCTGCCGCTTGAGTTCTGCGTGAAGGACAACGGACCAGGCGTGCCGGACGATCTTCTGCCCAACCTGTTCGATCCCTTCGTGACCACCAAGCAGACCGGCTCGGGTCTTGGCCTGGCGCTGGTCGCAAAGATCATCGGAGATCACGGGGGCATCATTGAATGCGAGTCTCAGCCGCGCAAGACCACCTTCCGCGTGCTGATGCCGATGTATTCCACATCGGTCAAACATGCCGATCAAAGCAGCCGCGACGGCTCTGCCGGGAAGTCGTCGTCTGCGTCACAGGGGGCGAAATGAGGATTAACGATGCCCGCAGGTAGCATTCTCGTTGCGGATGACGACACCGCCATCCGTACAGTTCTCAATCAGGCACTGTCCCGCGCCGGCTACGAGGTCAGGCTGACCGGCAATGCCGCAACGCTATGGCGCTGGGTCAGCCAGGGGGAGGGCGATCTCGTCATCACCGACGTGGTGATGCCCGACGAGAACGCCTTCGACCTGCTGCCGCGGATCAAGAAGATGCGGCCCAATCTGCCCGTCATCGTCATGAGCGCGCAGAACACGTTCATGACCGCGATCCGCGCCTCCGAGCGCGGGGCGTACGAATATCTGCCAAAGCCCTTCGACCTGAAGGAGCTGATCGCCATCGTCGGCCGTGCGCTGGCCGAGCCGAAGGAACGGGTCTCGACGCCGGACGAGGACGCCGAGATGGAGGCGATCCCGCTGGTCGGCCGCTCGCCCGCGATGCAGGAAATCTACCGCGTGCTGGCGCGTCTGATGCAGACCGACCTCACCGTGATGATCACGGGCGAGTCCGGCACCGGCAAGGAGCTGGTGGCGCGCGCGCTGCACGATTACGGCAAGCGCCGCAACGGCCCGTTCGTCGCGGTCAACATGGCCGCGATCCCACGTGACCTCATCGAGTCCGAACTGTTCGGCCACGAGCGCGGCGCCTTCACCGGCGCCAACACCCGCGCCTCGGGCCGGTTCGAGCAGGCCGAGGGCGGCACGCTGTTCCTGGACGAGATCGGCGACATGCCGATGGAGGCGCAGACCCGCCTGCTGCGCGTACTCCAGCAGGGCGAATACACCACCGTCGGCGGCCGCACTCCGATCAAGACCGACGTGCGGATCGTCGCGGCGTCGAACAAGGACCTGCGCGTCCTGATCCAGCAGGGCCTGTTCCGCGAAGATTTGTTCTTCCGCCTCAACGTCGTGCCGCTGCGGCTGCCCCCCTTGCGCGAGCGCATCGAAGACCTGCCGGACCTCGTGCGGCACTTCTTCACGCTGGCCGAGAAGGACGGCCTGCCGCCGAAGAAGCTCGATGCGCTGGCGCTGGAGCGGATGAAGCAGCACCGCTGGCCCGGCAACGTGCGCGAGCTCGAGAATCTCGCCCGGCGCCTCGCCGCGCTCTACCCGCAGGACGTGATCACGGGCTCCGTCATCGACGGCGAGTTGGCGCCGCCCACGGTCAGCCCCGGTGCCGCGGTCCAGCAGGGCGTCGACAATCTCGGCGGCGCGGTCGAGGCCTATCTGTCCTCGCACTTCCAGGGCTTCCCGAACGGCGTGCCGCCGCCGGGCCTCTATCACCGCATCCTCAAGGAGATCGAGGTGCCACTGCTCACGGCCGCGCTCGCCGCCACCCGCGGCAACCAGATCCGCGCCGCCGATTTGCTCGGTCTCAACCGCAACACGCTGCGGAAGAAGATCCGGGACCTCGATATCCAGGTGTACCGGAGCGGGGGTTAGTCTTCCCGAACGGACGGTGGCTCAGCTCCCCCTACCAAAGCGGAGCTGAGCCTGTCCGGATCGCGCTGGCCGTTGTGGCTAACGCGGTGAGCAAAAGTCCGAATCAGGCCGAAACGTTCCGCTGGAACGTATGAATTGTTATTCAACCGCCGAGCGCTGCGTCGCGCTCATCTGATCAGCCGCGCCGAGGCCGGCTGGGCGCTGGCGACGTTCGCCAGCGGCTGCTGCACCCCGAGACCGTTGACCAAGAGGTCGGCGGCTACGATCAGCAGCAGCACGGCCGACACCATCATCGCGAGAAAGAACCTGTCCATGGCGGTCAAGCCGCAGGGGCGGGAATCCGTTCCCGCAAGCGAGGTTTGCCAGAACAGCCGCCTGTGGATGCGCCGGTCCGTCGCGGCGAGGGCGCCGCGGAATTGTCGCAATTCGGCAACAATGTGGTACGAATACATCAGTATCCGCCCGCCGCGGACCCCGTTTTCAGCACCATTGCCGGAATGACCAGCGCAGACACCTCGGCCGCACACTTCGACACGGCCCCAGCGGAAGAGCCCCGGCGTTGGTCGGTGCGTCGCTGGCTGGCACCCCTTGCCGTGGCGATGGCGTTGCTGTCGGCCCTCCTGACCTTCCTGGTCCTGACCGGTCTCACGAGGATCGAGCCGACGCCGGAGGTGGTCCGCTCGTTCTATCTGATCAATGCGGCCACGATCCTGCTGCTGGTCGGCATCATCGTCCGCGAGCTCTGGCAGCTGATCCTGGCGCGTCGGCGGGGCCGGGCGGCGGCGCGCCTCCATGTCCAGATCGTCAGCCTGTTCTCGATCGTCGCGGTGCTGCCGGCGGTGCTGGTCGCCGTCGTCGCCAACGTCACCATCGAGCGCKGCCTCGACCGGCTGTTCTCCGGTCCGACCAAGGAGGTGATTCAGAATTCGCTGACGATCGCGCGGGCCTACATGCAGGACCACGCGCAGCTGATCCGCGGCGACATTCTCGGCATGGCCAATGACATCGCCCACGCCCGGCCGCTCTACGACCAGGACCGCCGCTCGTTCCGCGAGCTGCTGACCGCCAGCGCCGGCTCCCGCAACCTGCCGGGCGCGATGATCATCGACAAGAACACCAACATCCTGGAATCGGCCGACACCGGCATGCGGCTCGCCTATTCGCCGCCGGCGCCGGACTTCCTCAGCAACGTCAACGAATCCGAGCCCGAGATCGCGGTGCTGCCGGATGCGAGCTTCGTCGCCGCGGTGATCCGCCTGCGCGCCTTCAGCGACACCTTCCTTTATGTCGCGCGGCCGCTCGATCCGAACGTCGTCAACCAGCTCAAGCAGACCGAAGTCAGCGTCGCCGAATACGCCCAGATCGAGTCGCGCCGGCTCGGCATCCAGGTCGCCTTCGCGCTGATGTTCGCGGTGATCGCGCTGACCATCCTGATGGCCTCGGTGCTGATCGGCCTCAACTTCGCCAACTCGCTGGTGGCCCCGATCCGGCGGCTGATGAACGCGGCACACACGGTCTCGACCGGCGACCTCCATGTGAAGGTGCCCGTGCATCAGTCGGAAGGCGACCTCGCCCAGCTGGGTGAGACCTTCAACAAGATGACGCAGGAATTGCGCAGCCAGCGTGACGAGCTCGTCAACGCCAGCGATCTCATCGACAGCCGCCGCCGCTTCATCGAGGCCGTGCTGTCCTCGGCGAGCGCCGGCATCATCGGCGTCGACAATTCGGGCAGCGTCGGCATCCTCAACCGCTCTGCCGAGAAGCTGATCGGGCACTCCGAAGCCGAGACGCTCGGCCATCCGCTCTCCGACGTGCTGCCCGAGCTCGAGGAGATGATGAAGACGGCGCGGGAAGGGACCCAGCGCCTGGTACAGGGCCAGATCACGATCACGCGCGACGGCACCGAGCGCAACCTGTCGGTCCGCGTCAGCGCCGAGAAGACCAGCCAGCCGCACGACAGCTACATCATCACGCTCGACGACATCACCGAGCTGGTCTCGGCGCAGCGCACCTCGGCCTGGGGCGACGTCGCGCGCCGCATCGCGCATGAGATCAAGAATCCGCTGACGCCGATCCAGCTCTCGGCCGAGCGCATCCGCCGCAAGTTCGGCAAGGACATCACCGAGACCAAGGACAAGCAGATCTTCGAGCAGTGCACCGATACCATCGTGCGCCAGGTCGACGATATCCGCCGCATGGTCGACGAGTTCTCGCGTTTCGCACGGATGCCGAAGCCGGTGATGGAGGGCGAGGACGTCGCCGACACCGTGCGGCAGGCGGTGTTCCTGATGAAGGTCGCCCATCCCGAGATCGATATCGAGGCCGAATTCAAGGAAGATCCGCTGCGCGCGCAGTTCGACCGGCGGCTGATCTCGCAGGCGGTCACCAACATCGTCAAGAACGCCACCGAGGCGGTCGAGCAGGTGCCGCCGGAGGAGCTCGGCAAGGATTACGGCAAGGGCCGCATCGACGTCGTGGTCTCGCGCGAGGGCGAGGACGTGCTGATCGATGTCATCGACAACGGCATCGGCCTGCCCAAGGTCGCGCGCTCGCGCCTCCTCGAGCCTTATGTGACGACGCGGGCCAAGGGCACCGGCCTTGGCCTGGCGATCGTCGGCCGCGTGCTCGAAGACCATGGCGGGCGTATCGAGCTGAAGGACGCTTCCGATTTCCGCGAGGGCCAGCGCGGCGCGTGGATGCGGATGCGTTTTGCGATCTCCGGTGCCCCCGCGAAGAGCGAGGGGACCGTGCAGGCATCGTCGGCCGCAAACGCGGTCACGGACGTCGCCAAGCCCCCCGAAACAAAACCGCCGGCCGCCGAAACCAAAGAGCCGGCTGAAATGACCAATGATTCAACGAAGATCGAAGCCTCAACAGGCATCTGACAAGACAGGCGCGAACCATGGCAAGTGAAATTCTGATTGTCGATGATGAGGCCGATATTCGCGATCTCGTTGCGGGCATTCTCGAAGACGAGGGCTTCGTGACCCGGACCGCCCGCGACAGCGATACGGCGCTCGCCGAGATCGCCAATCGCAGGCCGCATCTGGTGTTTCTCGACATCTGGCTCCAGGGCTCCAAGCTCGACGGCTTGCAGTTGCTGGAGCAGGTCAAGAAGGACAATGCCGATCTGCCGGTCGTGATGATCTCCGGCCACGGCAACATCGAGACCGCGGTCGCCGCGATCAAGCGCGGCGCCTACGACTTCATCGAGAAGCCGTTCAAGGCCGACCGGCTGATCCTGGTCGCGAACAGAGCGCTCGAGAACTCGCGGCTCAAGCGCGAGGTCAAGGAGCTGAAGCAGCTCGCGCCGAGCGCAAGCTCGCTCGTCGGCCGCTCGCCGAGCATGAACCAGCTGCGCCAGACCATCGACCGCGCGGCCAAGGCCAACAGCCGCATCCTGATCGTCGGCCCGGCCGGCGCCGGCAAGGAGCTGACCGCGCGCACGCTGCATACGGCCTCGGGCCGCGCCGATGGTCCGTTCGTCGTGATCAATGCCGCCGCGATCACGCCGGAGCGCATGGAGCACGAGATGTTCGGCGTCGAGCAGTCCAATGGCGAGCAGGCGCGCAARCCCGGCGCGCTCGAGGAAGCCCATGGCGGCACGCTGTTCATCGACGAGATCGCGGACATGCCGCGCGAGACCCAGAACAAGATTTTGCGCGTGCTGGTCGAGCAGTCGTTCCAGCGCGTCGGCGGCACCGGCAAGGTGCAGGTCGACGTCCGCATCATCTCCTCCACGGCGCGAAATCTCGAAGAGGAGATCGCTGCCGGTCATTTCCGCGAAGACCTCTATCATCGGCTCTCGGTGGTGCCGATCCGCGTGCCCGCGCTCTCGGAGCGGCGCGAGGACATTCCGGAATTGATCGACTATTTCATGGAGCAGATCTCGGCCGGCAGCGGCCTGCCCAAGCGGCAGATCGGGCAGGACGCGATGGCGGTGCTGCAATCGCATGTGTGGCCGGGCAACGTGCGCCAGCTCCGCAACAACGTTGAGAGAGTCATGATTCTGGCCGCGGGCGGACCGGAGGTGATCATCACCGCCGACATGCTGCCGCAGGACGTCGGCTCGATGGTGCCGGCGATGCCGACCAGCAACAATGGCGAGCACATCATGGGGCTGCCGCTGCGCGAAGCGCGCGAAGTGTTCGAGCGCGACTATTTGATTGCACAGATCAGCCGTTTTTCAGGAAATATTTCTCGCACGGCTGAGTTTGTTGGCATGGAACGTTCGGCGTTGCACCGGAAGCTGAAGGCGCTCGGTGTCGGCTGACACCGCGACGTCGCGGCCGCAGCTCAGGGATTAGCGAGGAAAATCATCGATTTCCGTAGTTTTTCGGGGCAATTGGGCGTTGCCTGCCGCGTGAAGCGGCTTGCCTAATAACCCGTCCTGTCCTCTAATCGAACCGCTGTTCCTCCGAGGGGGATCTCATGAGGAATAGCAACCGGAAGAGGCCCCGAATGTCACAAAGAGGGCCGCAACCGGCGCAATAAAAAGAAACTCAAAGCGAGAAAAAAACAATGGCGGCAGACCGCGCACAAAACCTACAGGACACCTTCCTCAATCACGTTCGCAAAACCAAGACGCCACTGACGATCTTTCTGGTCAACGGAGTGAAGCTCCAGGGCATCGTGACCTGGTTCGACAATTTCTGTTTGCTGCTTCGGCGCGACGGTCACTCGCAGCTTGTCTACAAGCATGCGATCTCGACCATCATGCCGGGCGCTCCGATCCAGTTGTTCGAAGGCGGCGAGGATCAGCCGGCTTGAGAGTGATCTGATTGGAACCCCGGAATTTCGACGGGGAGGCCGACCGTCCGCGGTCGGCAGGGGCGAAGCAGACGGGGCGGGTGCTTGTCATCGGCCCCTACTTGCGTGTGCGCGCGGGCGGTGCCGACGCGCAATCGGAAAGCCATGTTCAGCGTGACGCGGAGGCCCGGCTCGATGAGGCCGCCGGCCTCGCGCGGGCGATCGACCTCGTCATTGCCGATGCCATCATCGCGCCGATCAGCCAGATCCGCCCCGCGACCTATATCGGCAAGGGCAAGGTCGAGGAGATCGCCGCGCTGGCCAAGAGCCTCGATGTCGAGCTCGTCGTGATGGATTGCGCGCTGGCGCCGATCCAGCAGCGCAATCTCGAGAAGGAGTTGCACGCCAAGGTGCTCGACCGCACCGGCCTCATCCTGGAGATCTTCGGCCGCCGCGCCAAGACCAAGGAAGGCTCGCTCCAGGTCGAGCTTGCGCATCTCAACTACCAGCGCTCGCGCCTCGTTCGCTCCTGGACCCATCTGGAACGCCAGCGTGGCGGCTTCGGCTTCATGGGCGGTCCCGGCGAGACGCAGATCGAAGCCGATCGCCGCCTCATCCAGGAGCGCATCTCGAAACTCGAGGGCGAGCTGAAGAAGGTGCAGGCGACGCGGCGGCTGCATCGCGCCGGACGCCAGCGCGTGCCGTATCGCGTCGTCGCGCTGGTCGGCTACACCAATGCCGGCAAGTCGACGCTGTTCAACCGCCTGACCCGCGCCGACGTTCAGGCCGCCGACATGCTGTTCGCAACACTCGATCCGACCCTGCGCGCGCTCACTTTGCCGCATGGCGGCAAGGCGATGCTGTCTGACACCGTCGGCTTCATCTCCAACCTGCCGACCCAGCTCGTCGCGGCCTTCCGCGCCACGCTGGAAGAGGTGCTGGAGGCCGACGTCATCCTGCATGTGCGCGACATCTCGCACGAGGATGCCGAGGCCCAGCAGAGTGACGTCGACGCGGTGCTGCGCCAGCTCGGCATCAACCCCGACGATTCCGGCCGCATCATCGAGGTCTGGAACAAGATCGACCGTTACGAGCCTGACAAGCGCGAAGAGCTCTTGAACATCKCCGCGCGCCGGCCGGAGGATCATCCGGCGATGCTGGTGTCGGCCGTGTCAGGCGAGGGGATCGACGCTCTGCTTGCGGCGATCGAGGAACGGCTCGCCGCAAAACGCACCACGCTCGATCTCTCCATCGACGCCGCCGACGGCGCCGGCATCAGCTGGCTGCATCGAAATGCGGAGGTGCTGGCGAAAGAGCTGCACGACGGCCGCTTCGACATGACCGTACGGGTCGACGAGACCAAGCGGGATATCGTGGTGAACCGGTTCGATGCCGTGCCGCGCGTGGCGTGATCCGAAGGGCGCGGTGCGCCCGACCGGCTTGAGTGCGATATCGACCGTATCCGCGTTTCTGGGTTGAGACGCGTAACGCTAGAATGGAATGGTCAGGCCCGGATTCTTCGCTTGCGCCTTGGTATAGGCGACGCCGTGGATCTTGATCCCGCGCTCGTCCAGCAGCGAAATGATGCCGCCCTGGTTCGACAATTCCATCGGCTTCTGCACGACGATTGCGAGCGTGCCCCCGGCTGCGATCTTCCCTGACAGGACCATCTTGTTCTTCTGCTTGTCGGCCAGCATCCAGCCGGTGAGATCGATGTCGCGATCGGCTGTATTGAGCAGCGTGACGACTTCCCGCTCGGGCGTCTTCAAGGCATTGACGAGTGCTGCGATGATGCGCACGAGTCCGTCCGGCATTTGCCCGGTCGGAGGAGCCGTCGGATCTGGCGGCTGTGTCGGCGCGCCGAGATCGATGGGGTCACCGGTCTTGTCGTCGGTGTGCCAGGCCTGCGTCTGGAATTTGAGGAAGACCGCCGTCCATAGCTTCTGATCCGGGAATTCGAACACCAGCCCGCCGTCTTGCCATGGCCCGTTGTCGCCCGAGAACCTTCCGATCGGATTTCCCTGATTCATATGGATGTCGTGAATGCCGCGACCCGGCCGGAAGCCGAAATAATTGTCCGCTTTGGTCTCCGGCCCCCACGTCTCACCGAATGCGTAGATCATCGCGCTTTCGTTTGAGAGCGCGCGCTGGACGAACTGGTCGAGCTTCTCGTTGAGGTCATTGTCGGGTCCGGGCACCGACAGCGGGAGCGGGATCATCTCCTGGGGCTGCATCAGATTGCCGCGAATGAAGTCCAGCGCGATGCTGGCCGGCTTCGGCGGCTGCGGGTGCAGGCCCTCCGGCAGCGCCGCGAGATGATCGGTGATCGGATGGACAAAATGCGATCGCACCAGGAACTCGACTTCGCTTCCGTCGCCTGACTGCACATTGACGGCGATGCGGAAATCCGCGTTGTCGGCCACGACATGGACTTGATAGTGCGGCGACTGGCCGGTGCCGAAACGCATCGCGATCGGGCGTCCCTTGAGGACCGAATAGTGCTTTAATGGCATCGCACTCACCTGAGGTGGGATTTCGGCTGCGCGGGCTCCGTTGCTCAACTTTAGACTGCTTGTCGTGACGGTTTCATGGCTTGACTGCGATCCGCCATGACCGCCTCGCTGCATTTGGGAAAAGATGCTGACCTATATCTCCTTCGCGACCGCTTCGATCCTTGCGGATACGCCGATGGAGCAGGCCACAACGCTAGCGGCGGGCCTGCGAACGAGTCTCCGATACCGGTTTCGCCTCACTCTTAGCCGCATTCCACAGCGCGTCCATCTCCGCCAGCGACGCCTGCTCGAGCGTCCGGCCCTGCGCCTCGAGCGCGCGCTCGATGAAGGCGAAGCGCCGCTCGAACTTTGCATTCGTCGCGCGTAGCGCGGCTTCCGGATCGGCGTCGACGTGGCGGGCGAGGTTGACGAGTGCGAACATCAGATCGCCGGTCTCTTCCGCCAACCCCTCGCTGTCGTTGCGGTCGAGCGCCGCCTCGATCTCGTCGGCTTCTTCGCGGATTTTCGCCAGCACCGCACGCGGGTCATTCCAGTCGAAGCCGACCGTCGAGGCCTTGCGCTGGAGCTCCATGGCGCGGGTCAGCGCGGGCTGACCGGCCTTGACGCCCGAGAGTAACGACTTGTGTGTCGGCGTTTCCTCCGGCGGCCGGCGCGCCGCACGTTCGGCTTTCTCCTCGGCCTTGATGCGATCCCAGACCTCCTTGACGTGGGAGGAGGCGATATTGCCGTCCTTGTCGGCGAAGACATGAGGATGGCGCCGGATCATTTTGCGGGTGATGGCCTCTACGACGTCGCCGAAGGCAAAGGCATTCTGCTCCGAAGCCATCTGGGCGTGAAACACGACCTGGAGCAGGAGGTCGCCGAGCTCCTCTCTGAGATCGTCGAGATCGCCGCGGCTGATGGCCTCGACCACCTCATAAGCTTCCTCGATCGTGTAGGGCGCGATCGTCGCGAAATTCTGCTCGAGATCCCAGGGGCAGCCGGTCACCGGCGTGCGCAGCGCCGCCATGATCTCGATCAGGCGGGAAATGTCACGGGAAGGGGTCATTGCGGGGCAGTCTCCTGGGTCCAAAACCTTATGCCAAAAGCGGCCCGCCGTTCCCAGCGCGGCGCGGCGGAACAGGCCGATTTCCACCGATTGGCGGCAGATTGGCGAGCAGCGCCCGCAGTGCTAAAGCGCGGGCCATGAGTGACGCATTTTCATCACAAACCGCGCTGGTGCTGTTTTCCGGCGGCCAGGATTCCACCACCTGCCTCGCCTGGGCGCTCAGCCGCTTTGCACGCGTGGAGACACTGGGTTTCGAGTATGGCCAGCGCCATGCCATCGAGCTCGCCTGCCGCGACCGGCTGTTCGACGGCATCAAGGGCCTGCGCGCAGACTGGGCCGCAAAGCTCGGCGAGAGCCACACGCTGTCGATCCCGACGCTGGCCGCCGTGTCCGAAACGGCGCTGACGCGCGACGTGGCCATCGCGATGGGCGCCGACGGCCTGCCGAACACGTTCGTGCCGGGCCGCAATCTGGTGTTCCTGACGTTTGCCGCGGCGCTCGCCTACCGGCGCGGCATCACCCATATCGTCGGCGGCATGTGCGAGACCGATTATTCCGGCTATCCCGATTGCCGCGACGACACCATCCGCGCCATGCAGGCCGCGCTCTCGCTCGGCATGGCCAGGCCATTCGAGCTGCATACGCCGCTGATGTGGATCGACAAGGCGGCGACGTGGAAGCTCGCCCATGACCTCGGCGGCGCAGGACTGGTCGATCTCATCCGCGAGCACTCGCACACCTGCTATCTCGGCGAACGCGGCGCGCAGCATGACTGGGGTTATGGCTGCGGCGAGTGCCCGGCCTGCAGTTTGCGGGCGAAGGGATGGCGAGAGTTTGCGGCGGGGCGCAAATAGCGCTCCAATCTCCGCCGTCATCGCCCGCGAAAGCGGGCGATCCAGTATTCCAGAGAAGGTGCTTGAGCCGAGAAGCCGCGGCGTACTGGGTCGCCCGGTCAAGCCGGGCGACGACGGAGGAGAGAGCTTGCGCTCTCCCAACGTCGTCATTGCGAGGAGCTAAGCGACGAAGCAATCCAGACTGTCACCGCGGAGAGATACTGGATTGCTTCGCTGCGCTCGCAATGACGGGTCAGGCGCGACCTACCGAAAATCCTCCGGCCGCAGCTCGATCGGCTTGCCGTGCGGCGTGCGGTCGGCGGCGTGGTCCCAGGCGTCGCGGTAGCGGTGCAGCGTCTCCGCCGTTGCGACGCCCTTGCTTGCGACCAAACCTTCCAGCGTGGCGAGCCAATGCAGGTAATAGGTCTCGCCCGTATCGGGGTCGCCGGCGGCTTGCGCACGCTTGATCTCGGAGGCCAAGGCTGCGGCCCATTCCGGCCAGGTGAACACGCCGCGCTCGTGCAGCGTCAGCGCCATCGCAAACGCATGCGCTTCCCAGGGCGCGCGGAACACCGGGCCGTCGTCATCGCGCGGGATGCTCGGAATGGCCGCCGTCGCGGCGGCCGCAGCCGGGCTGCTCATCACGCCGGGTCCAGATAGGGTTCGAAGGCGTCGATCGACACCTTCAAGGTCGGATCACCGTCCGCGCCCCAGAGATCGCGGCCCTCGAATACCACCGTGTAAAGCCACTGCGGATTTTCGCCGAGCTCCATCGCCGCCGAATCCGGAAATACGTGGCAGCCGTGGTTCAGCTCGACGACACCGACATGGCCGCGCACATAGCGCGGCAGCCGCGTATGCGTGGTCGGATGAATGTTCTTGGCGCGGACGCGGTCGCCGATGTTGAATTTTGCCGGCGCCGGAGTAGGGCGGGCGAACTTGCCGCGCACCATGACGCGCTCGACATTGGCGAGGTCGAACTTGCCATGCTTGAGCGCCTTTGCGGGCTGCATCGCGTGACCGGCAGCGACTTCCTCCCGGGTGAGGTAGCCCTTCTCGATCAGCATCTCCTCGAGCCCGAGAAACCATTTCTTGTAGTAGGAGCTCGAGAGATAGACGTGCGGCGGCAGCGTCTCGCGATAGAAGCGCGAGGTGTCGATGTTGAAGGCGCCCGCCGCGCCCATCGCGCGCACCATGGCGAGGACACGCGATTCCCACTCCTCGTGAAACATCGGCTCGTTCGGTTCAGCCTCGACCTTGCCGAACCCGTCCATGCCGCCCATGTCGTGGACGCCGTTCACGAGGGCGCTCCAGGCGTTTTGGGAAAGCCGGTGCCGATCATGGAATCGCGCGTGACGAGCTCGGCAAGCTGCTCCTCACTCCAGCCTTCGGTGCCCGCGGGGCGCATCGGCAGCACCAGGAAGCGGGTCTCGGCCGTCGAATCCCAGACACGGATTTCCATGTCCTTGGGCAGCGTGACGTCGAAATCGGCGAGCACGCCGCGCGGGTCCTTCACCGCGCGCGAGCGGTAGGGCGCGGCCTTGTACCAGACCGGCGGCAGGCCCAGCATTTCCCAGGGGTAGCAGGAGCACAGCGTGCACACGACCATGTTGTGTCGCTCTGGCGTATTCTCGACCACGACGAGATGGTCGCCGACGCGGCTGACATGGCCGAGCGTGCCGATGGCCTTCGAGCCATCCTCCAGCAGCGCCTTCTTGAACGCCGGATCGGTCCAGGCCTTGGCGACGACGCGCGCGCCGTTGTGCGGGCCGATCCTGGTCTCATAGGCCTGGATGATGGCGTCGAGCGCGGCCGGCTCGACATAGCCTTTTTCTGTCAGGATCGTCTCGAGCGCGCGCACGCGCAGCTCGGTCTCCGACAGCTCGGAATGGTCGTGATGATGGTCGTGATCGTGGCTCATGGCGCAAAGATAGGCGCAATGGTCCCTGCCTGTCGAGTATGCGCTGGGGCGCAACCGGGTCCCATATTCGTGAGGCCGGATGTAGGCTAGCCTCGCAGCAAAGCGGATAGGGAGACATCGGTGACGGACTTCGTGACGATCGAGAAGGGGCTCGGACCGGAGGGGCGGATTGCGGTGGTGCGGTTCGACCGCGGAGACGGCATCAACGCGCTCTCGCCGGAGGCGCTGCGCCAGCTCACCGCGGCCGCGCGCAGCTTCGAGGATGATGCCGCAACGTCCGTCGTGGTTCTGACGGGCAGCACCAGCGCCTTCAGCGCCGGCTTCGACTTGAAAGATGCCGAAGGGCGCTCGCGCAAGGACATGGATCTCGGCACGCTGCGGCGGCATCTCAAGCTCGGGCCGCGTCTGACCCATGCCTGGCATGAGATGGAGCAGATCACGATCGCCGCCATCGAGGGTTTTTGCGTCGGCGGCGGCGTCGCACTGGCCGTGGCGCTCGACTTCCGCGTGATGGGGCACGACGCGCATCTGCGCGTGCCCGAGATCGGGCTCGGCATGAATATGAGCTGGCAGAGCATCCCGCGCATGCTGCATCTGATCGGGCCGGCCCGCACCAAGCAGGCGGTGATCCTGGCCGACCAGCGCATCAGCGCTGATGAGGCCTATGAATGGGGCCTGGTGGAGGAGGTGGCCGATCCCGGCCATGCGTTCGATGCCGCCATGGAGCTTGCCCGGAAGGTCGCCGCGCAGCCGCCGCTCTCGGTCGCCATGACCAAGCTGACCGTCAACCGGCTGGCACACGCGCTGGACGATCTCGCCAGCCATATGGACGTCGACCAGTTCGCGCTGGCGAGTCTCACCGAAGACCACAAGGAGGGCGTCGATGCGTTCCTGACCCGCCGCAAGCCGCGCTTCAAGGGGCAGTAGAACGTGACGTCAGGCCATTGATCGCGCCGCGGACAGTCCGTATACGCCGCGCTAGGACAAAAACGGCTCGGCCAACGGGCGGTACAATGCGACGACAATCGAGGGGGGAGGGCCCATGGCCGCTAGCTCGCAGACGCCTCAGGCAAAAGGGTTTAGCTGGAAGCTGATCGCGCCGCTCGCGGTGTGGCTGGCCATCTATCTGTGGCCGGTGCCGACGGGTCTCAACGCCAATCAATGGCACTATTTTGCCGTGTTCGCGGCCGTCATCACCGGGCTCATCCTGGAATCGATGCCGGTCGGCGCGGTCGGGTTCATCGGGCTGACGGTCGCGGGCGTCGCCGGCTATATCGATCCCGATCCCGGCAAATCGCTGCGCTGGATGCTCGCGGGATTTGCCGAGAGCACGGTGTGGCTGATCGTCGGCGCCTTCGTATTCTCGATCGGTTATCGCAAGAGCCAGCTCGGCCGCCGTATCGCGCTGGTGCTGGTGCAGAAGCTCGGCCGCAACACGCTCGGTCTCGGCTACGCGGTCGCGATGTCGGACTTCCTGCTGGCACCAGCGACGCCATCCAACACCGCGCGCAGCGGCGGCATCGTCTATCCCATCATCAGCAACATCCCGCGCATCTACGGCTCCGAGCCCGGGCCGACCGCCGGCAAGATCGGCACCTATGTGATGTGGACGGCGTTTGCGGCAACCGCGATCACCAGCTCGCTGTTCTTCACCGCGCTCGCGCCCAACGCGGCCGCGCTTGCGATCGCCAAGAGGACCGCCGGCGTCGAGGTGAGTTGGGCGCAGTGGTTCGTCGGCTTTGCGCCGCTCGGCATCCTCCTGATGATCCTCGTGCCGCTGCTCAGCTATGTGGTCTGCCGTCCCGAGGTGAAGCACAGCCCGGAGATCTCCGAATGGGCGGCCAAGGAGGTCAGCGAGATGGGCCCGATGTCGCGCAACGAGTGGATCATGCTGGCTCTGATCGTCCTCGCGATGTTCCTGTGGATCGCGGGCTCGAGCCCGGACATCCACGTGCCGCTGCTCGGCTCGAACTTCGTCAACGCCACCACCGTCGTGTTCATCGTGATCTCGCTGATGCTGGTGACGGGCGTGATCGAGTTCGCCGACATCGTCAGCGAGAAGAGCGCCTGGGAGGTGTTCTTCTATTTCACCTCGCTGCTGACGCTGGCCTCGGGCCTCAACGAAATCGGCTTCATCAAATGGTTCGCGACCGAATACGCCAAACCGCTCGCGGGGCTGTCGCCGTCGACCGCGATGCTCCTGCTGGTCGCGCTGTTCTTCTGGATCCACTACTTCTTCTCGAGCATCACCTCGCATGCCGCAGCCGTGCTGCCGGTGGTGCTCGCGGTCGGATCGGGCATCCCCGGCCTGCCGGTCACGACGCTCGCCATGCTCTGCATGTATTCGCTCGGCCTGATGGGCGTGATCTCGCCTTACGCGACGGGACCCGCGCCGATGTATTTCGGCAGCGGCTATATCGGGAAGGGCCAGTTCTGGGGCTTTGGGCTGCTGTTCGGGCTGCTCTATTTTGCGGGACTGCTGCTGATCGTGCTGCCCTGGTTGCAGATCAGCTGAGCGGGGCCGGAAGCTCATACCCCTGGCAGACGAATTTTCTTCGCCGGGGTGGGATTGGGAAAACTTCGTCCAACTCCCCGCAAATATCTGACATTGCAAGGAAGACCTGAAAAAGCGATGGTGTGTGCTGCAGTGCAGCGCGTTCCACCCGAACCCTCGCCGCGATTTCACTCTCCGTCGCTTGACGCGACGGGTTCCCGCATGCCCCAGGGGGGCAGCAGGAACTGTTGTGCATGAAGGCCGCCTCCATGAACGCCCACCAATCGCTCGCGATCGGACAGAAGATCGAAACGCTTGAAGCGATTTCACCTGCCGCACGGAACGCCGACGCGATGGTCCGTTTCGAGGGCATCTCGAAGATCTATCCCGCCTATCGCGGCAAGCCCGGCGTCAACGCGCTGCAAGACATCGACTTCGCGATTGCGCGCGGCTCGATCACCGGCGTCATCGGCCGCTCCGGCGCTGGCAAGTCGAGCCTGGTCCGGCTGATCAACGGGCTGGAGAAGCCGACCACGGGCCGCGTGATCGTCGACAACAGCGACATCTCGGCGCTGGCGGGCCGCGAATTGCGGCTTGCGCAGCGCTCTATCGGGATGATCTTCCAGCATTTCAACCTGCTGTCGTCGCGCACGGCGGCCGACAACATCGCGCTGCCGTTGGAGATCGCCGGCTGGGCCAAGGCCGACATCAAGGCCCGCGTCGCCGAGCTGCTGGCGCTGGTCGGCATCGCCGACAAGCACGACCGCTATCCTTCCGAACTCTCGGGCGGCCAGAAGCAGCGCGTCGGCATTGCCCGTGCGCTGGCGACGCGGCCGAGCGTGCTGCTGTCGGACGAGGCGACCTCGGCGCTCGACCCGCAGACCACGCGCGCGATCCTCGATCTGCTCGCCAACATCAATCGCGAGCTGGGCGTGACCATCGTGCTGATCACCCACGAAATGTCCGTGGTGCGCCAGCTCGCCAAGGAAGTGGTGGTGCTCGACGCCGGCCATGTCGTCGAGAGCGGCCATGTCGCCGACATCTTCACGCACCCCAAGCATCCTATCACGCAGTCCTTCCTCGCCGAAGTCATCGGCGACAGCCTGCCGGTGTCGCTTGCGAGCCGGATCGTGGCGGAGCCGTCCGCCGGCGGGCAGGCCGTGATCCGCGTCCAGGTGCGCGGGGCAGGGGCCGGCGACACGGTGGTGGCGCGGCTTGCCCGCGAGCTCGGTCTCGACGTGGCGCTGCTGTCGGCGTGCATCGACGAGATCGGCGGCCAGCATGTGGGCTCATTGACCCTCGGTATTCCCGGTGGCGAGGACGCGGTGACGCGCACGCTCGCCTGGCTCTCTCAATATCAACTCCCGGCGGAGCGTCTCGGCTATGTCGCCTGAACTCATCAACCTCATCGTCCAGGCAACAGGCGAAAGCCTGTACATGGTCGGCATCGCGGCACTGGTCGGCACCGCCTTCGGCCTGCCGCTCGGCGTGTTCCTCGCGACCAGCCGGAAAGGCGAGCTGTTCGCGGCGCCCGCCATCAATCGCGTGCTCGGCATCGTCGTCAATGCGACGCGCTCCACGCCCTTCATCATCCTGGTCGTCGCCATCATCCCGTTCACCCGGCTCATTGCCGGCACCTCGATCGGCTCGACCGCAGCGATCGTGCCGCTGGTCATCGCATCGACGCCGTTTATCGCGCGCCTGGTCGAAGCTGCGATCCGCGAGGTCGATGGCGGCCTGATCGAAACCGCGTCCTCGTTCGGGGCATCACCGATCCAGATCGTTCTCAAGGTGCTGATCCCCGAAGCGTTGCCCGGCCTGCTCCTGGCACTGACGCTCGCGGTGGTCAGCCTGCTCGGCTACTCCGCCATGGTCGGTGCCGTCGGTGGCGGCGGGCTCGGCGATCTCGGCATCCGCTACGGCTATCAGCGCTTCATGCCGGAGATGATGCTCGCCGTCGTGGTCGTGCTGATCGCGCTGGTGCAGCTCGTGCAGAGCGCGGGCGATTATCTGGCACGTCGGGTCAACCGCCGGCTGCGGCAGCGCTGATACACATTTTCTGAAACTGGAGACTTCAATGCGTTTTCTCGCAACCCTTGCGGCTGCAGCCTTGCTTGCGACCACCGCTCAAGCTGAAACCATCCGCGTCGGCGTCACCGCCGGCCCCCATGCCGAGATCCTGGACGTGGTGAAGAAGGTCGGCGCCGAGCGCGGCCTCGACATCAAGGTGGTCGAGTTCACCGACTACGTGATTCCGAACCAGGCGCTGGCGCTGAAGGACCTCGAAGCCAACTCGTTCCAACACGAGCCTTACCTGAAGAACCAGATCTCCAAGACCGGCTGGAAAATCGTCAAGGTCGCGAACTCGATCGGCTCGCCGCAGGGCGTCTATTCGCAGAAATTCAAGAAGCTCGCCGATTTGCCAGAAGGCGCCCGCGTTGCAATTGCCAACGATCCCTCCAACGGCGCGCGCGGCCTGATGATCCTGGCGCTGCACGGCGTGATCAAGCTGAAGGACCCGACCAACGTCGCTTCGACCATCGCTGATATCACCGACAACCCGAAGAAGCTGCGCTTCGTCGAGCTCGATGCCGCCCAGCTTCCGCGCGCGCTGCAGGACGTCGACGTCGTCTCGATCAACAACAATTATGCCGTGCAGGCCGGCCTCAATCCGGCGACCGATGCGATCGCGCGCGAGAACCCCGATGGTCCCTGGGTCAACATCCTCGCCGTCCGCGAGGAGGACAAGGACAAGCCGTGGGTGAAGCAGTTGATCGCGGTCTATCACTCCGATCCCGTGAAGGCGTTTCTTGAGACGCGCTTCAAGGGTACGTATTTGCCGACCTGGTAACGTGCCGGCCTGCATGGTTCGAGACGCCCGCTTGCGCGGGCTCCTCACCATGAGGGTCCAATATCCCGCCGCAAAACGCGACCTCATCCCGAGAGCCCGCCAGAGGCGGGCGTCTCGAAGGATGGCCGCAAGCGAGCTGCTAGCCACGACTAGTCGTAGAGTAGAAGACGCGCGCGTCAGGCGACAAGCCTCGCGCGCCGCAGTGTCTCCGAGGGCAGCTCGGAGAAGTGGCGCTTGTAGTCGAGCGAGAACTGGCTGAAGTGCCAGAAGCCGTGCTGCACGGCGACGTCGTAGATCGACGTCTCTGCGCCGCTGGCGCGCTTCAGGTCCCGCCGCACCCGGTTCAGCCGCATCGCGCGCCAGTAATGCATCGGGCTCGTGCCCACGACTTCCTGAAAGCAATAGCCGAGCTTGCGCGGGCTCGCGCCGACCGCCTTGCAGACCTCCAGCAGCGACAGCGAGCGATCGCCGCTGCCATGCATCAGCTCGCGGGCGCGATCCACGGTGCGCTTGCGCGCCGTGGCGCTGCGGCCGGGATCGCTGGGCTGGGCCGTCGGCAGCATGTCCATGATCTCGACGAGGAGGGCGTCCTCCAGCGCCTGTCGCGCGGCCGGATCGTCGAACCGTTCGGGTGCGGCCGTGATGGTCTCGTGAATCGCGGCGAGGTGGGCGCGCAGCCGCGCGACCGGCGCCGCCGCCATCTCGATCACCCGCAACTGGTGCCAGACGGCGCGCGGCAATTCGATGTCGAGCCGTGCCGCAAGCTCCGCGATCAGCACCGCGCTGGCGACGACACCGCGCAACTCGAACGCCTTCGGCGTACACATGTCGATCTCGGCGTCGATGCTGGCGATGACCTGGGAGCCCGCAACACTGGCCCCGTTGCAATTCACCTCGCCATCGCCGTGCCAGGGCAGACCGATGCCAAAGCTGTCGGCACCTAACTGGCCATATTGGCGCACCTGCTGGCTGGTGATCTCGCAGAACACTTCGAGCCGGGGCAGGGAGAGTTGCGTGAAGCTGCCCCGGAACGCCCCGGCGCTGATCTGGTCGTAGCTCAGCCGCCAGCGGCCGAGCGTGGCGCAATGCTCGTCGACATCCGTGCTGCTCGCTTGAAGTAGATTGGCAGCCGAGTCTTGAATCGGAAGAGTTGCGCTTAAGGCCATGACAGCACGTCAGAATTTGCAAGCCGAATAGCCAGCAAGAACTACGCCAGACTGGCACGGCCATGGCCGCTGTCCAGCAAAATATTGCCGGATCTCGATAACGCCCGATGCGGCCTGTGTGCAGTCTTCTCCCTTGCCGTTCCGACATCGCAGTCGGGATGGCCTTGCGGAGGATCGAGATGCGACCGACGGACATCATGCGCGGCAGCCCGCCCACGCCCGAGGCCCAGGTGACCCGCGCCAACTGGCGCAGCTTTCCCGCCATCCGCTGGGGCTTCACCCACACCCGCGAAGTGCTGCCGACCGCGGAGGTTCGCCGCTCCGCGCGTCCCACACCGATGGCAAGCGCGCCGCGCGAGCTGCAAAAGCTCAGCTTCACCGCGCCGGACGGCAAGCCGACCACGGTCGAGGCCACGTCGCGCGAAACCTTCGGCGATGCGCTGCTGGTCATGCACCGGGGCACGCTGATCCACGAATGGTACGGCGACGGCATGAGCGTTACCACGCCGCATCTGATCTGCTCCATCAGCAAGTCGATCGCCGGCACGCTCGGCGGCGTGCTGGCCGCGCGCGGCCTGCTCGATCCGGAGGCGAGGGTGGTGCGCTACGTGCCGGAGCTGGAGAGCTCGGTCTATGGCAGCTGCACCGTCCGCAACGTCCTCGACATGGCGGTCGCGATCAAGTTCGAGGAGGATTACGAGGACCCCGCCGGCGACGTCGCGCGCTATCGCTTCTCCTCGGGCTGGGATGTGCCGCCGCCGGGCGTCGAGGCCGGCCATCAGCGCGCCTATCTCACCACGCTGCGCGGGACAGGAAAGCCGCACGGCAAGGTGTTCCACTACGTCTCGACCAATACGGAAGTGCTCGGCTGGGTCTACGAGCGCGCCTGCGGCTTGCCCTACCATCGCATCCTCTCCGACTATCTCTGGCAGCCGATGGGCGCCGAGGAGGATGGCTCCCTCACGCTCGACAGCCACGGCATGGGCCGCATCGCCGGCGGGCTTTCCGTCACCGCACGCGATCTGCTGCGCTTCGGCGAAATGATCCGCTGCCGCGGCGTGGTCGAGGGACGGCAGGTGGTGCCGGGCTGGTGGATCGACGACATCCACGAGAACGGCGATCCCCAGGCGTGGAAAGACGGCGACCTCGCCGACATCTTCCCGGGCGCCCGCTACCGCAGCAAATGGTACACGATCGATCCCTCGCGGAACGATCTCGCGGGGATCGGCATTCACGGCCAGTGGCTCTACATCGACGCGGCCACCGACACCGTCATCGTCAAGCTCGCGACGCAGCCGAAGGCGATGGACGTTCCGCTCGACCACCGCTGGCTCGCCGCCTTCCGCGCCATCACCGCGCATCTCGCCCCGCGCTGATTTCTGGTCATCATCATGCTCGATACCGTCAAAGCCAAATCACCGATTCAAGCGGCAGCACCTCATCCGCTCGATCCTCTGACAGCCGAAGAGATCACGGCCGCCTGCACGCTGGTTCGTGCCGCCGCGACCTCGCCGGAGAACTGCCGCTTCCCGACCGTCCGGCTGGAGGAGCCGACCAAACAGGAATTGGCTACGGGCGGAGCAGGGCGCCGCGCCTTCGCGCTGACGCTCGACGTCACCACGGGCGAGGCGATCGAGCACATCGTCGATCTCGACCGCAACGAGATCGTCGCGCGCAAGGTCATTCCGAACCGCGAGGCGCCCTATGGGCAGCCGCCGGTGATGCTGGAAGAATTTTTCAAGTGCGAGGCCGTGGTGAAGGCCGATTCAGGCTGGCGCGCTGCGATGGTCCGCCGCGGGCTCACCGACAAGGATATCGAGCTGGTCCAGGTCGATCCGTTCTCCTCGGGTTTCTTCGATTTTGAGTACGAGCGCGGCGCCCGCATCGTGCGCGCTGTCAGCTTTCTCCGCGAGCACCTTCAGGATAACGGCTACGCCCATCCGATCGAGGGCGTGGTCGCCGTGGTCGACCTGATCGGCGGCAAGGTCATCGACCTCACGGACGCCGATCCGATCGTGCCGATCCCGCGCAAGAAGCGGAATTACGGTGCGCATGAAGTCAAAAACCCGCGCACCGACATCAAGCCGCTGCATATCGAGCAGCCGGAGGGCGCGAGCTTCAAGGTCGATGGCTGGAAAGTGGACTGGCAGAAATGGAGTTTTCGCGTCGGCTTCACGCCGCGCGAAGGGCTGGTGCTGCATCAGCTCGCCTACCAGGACGGTGATCGCAAGCGCTCGCTGATCCATCGCGCCAGCGTCACCGAGATGGTGGTGCCCTATGCCGATCCGACCGAGAACCATTTCTGGAAGTCCGCGTTCGACGCCGGCGAATATGGCCTCGGCATGCTCGCCAACGCGCTCGAGCTCGGCTGCGACTGCCTCGGCAACATCCATTATTTCGACGTGCCGGCCGCCGACAACAAGGGCGAGCCCTTCGTCATGCAGAATGCCATCTGCATGCATGAAGAAGATTACGGAATTGCCTGGAAACACTACGAATTCCGCAACGGCCTGTTCGAAGTAAGACGTTCGCGGCGCCTCGTCATCTCGTTCTTCGCCACCGTCGGCAATTACGACTACGGCTTCTACTGGTACCTGTACCAGGACGGCACGATCCAGCTCGAGACCAAGCTCACCGGCATCATCCAGACCGCCGCCGTGCCATCAGGCGAAAAGTACAAATGGGGCGGCATGGTCGACGACAATCTCGGCGGCCCCACGCACCAGCACTTCTTCAATGTGCGCATGCACATGGATCTCGACGGCGGCGGCAATACCGTCACCGAGCACGAGTTCGTGCCGCGGCCCTGGGGCGCGGACAATCCGCACGGCAATGCGTTCGATACCACCACGCGCATCCTGTCGCGCGAGCGCGACGCAGCGGCGATCGCCAATGGTGAGACCGGCCGGTTCTGGAAGATCAGCAATCCCAACGAGACCAATTCGGTCGGCAACGCGCCGGCCTACAAGCTCGTGGTCAATCCGAGCCCGCTGATGCTGGCGCAGGAGGGCAGCTACGTACGCAAGCGCGGCGGCTTTGCCACAAAGCACGTCTGGGTCACGGCCTTCGACAAGGACGAGAAATACGCCAGCGGCGATTATCCCAATGTCCATGCCGGCGGCGACGGCCTGCCGCGCTACGCCGCGCAGAACCGCAACATCGAGAATGCAGATCTCGTGGTGTGGCACTCCTTCGGCCACACCCACGTCTGCAAGCCCGAGGATTTTCCGATCATGCCGGTCGAATATGCCGGCTTCATGCTGAAGCCGACCGGATTCTTTTCGGCCAATGCCGCCGGCGACATTCCGCCGGAGCGCAACAGCCGCAGCGTGCTGGCGGGCGACCCGAAGGATGCCGCCGGCGGCGCGTGCTGCCACGCCGGCAAAGCTTAGGCTCGTCGCGCGACAACAACGTTCGCAGCAGGCCAACCAGCGCTCGTTCGCTGGTCGCATGCGCTCGCGGTCGAATTGTCAGGGGAGTATTGCTGCCCCTTTCGAAGGGCCCGCGACGCGACGGCCGGCCGCACGTCGAAAAGATCGCTTCCAATTCCTTTCGAGAGTGATACCATCTTAAGGTTGTATTCTTTAAGGAGATTTCCCATGACCCATGCACTCAATCTCACGCTGCCGATCAAGCAGGATGCCGAGACCCTGGCAAAGCTGCGGAATCTCGAGGCGAGCTTCACTGAGAAGGTTCAGCCCGCCATCGCGGCGGCGCTGAAGCAGTCCAGGATCGTTCATTTCGCCCGGGTCGTCGTCATCGAGGACAAGTACATCCAGGTCATCACCGAATATGAGGGAACGCACCAGGAATACACGGAGTTTTTCCGGCGAGCGCTCACGCCGATATTTGCCGCGATATTTTCCCTGGCAGATACGACTGGCCTGGACATCAACGATCCCAATGCGTTCTTCGAATTCTCGAAGAACCACAACGCGCGTTCGCTGGGCACCGCGACCGACGGCTCAACCGACATCAGCGGCAACCCGTCCGGCTGGCTGTTCTCGGCTTATGACGGCATGACTGTCGCAGACATTCTGGCAAAGCTCGGGAAATAGCTTTCAGAGCGTATTTGCGCTTTCGAGATAGGCCGGCTTTGAGGCTGCCTATCGGCTGACCGTTCTTGCAGGACAGGCGCCATGGTGGATCTCGGCAATTTGCAGGCGATCGTCGCTCGAAGCTCCGCCAAGCCGCTACTCGCGGTTCTGTTGTTTAGGTTTGGCGACGCCGGCGGTGCCAGGTCCTTCCTGCGGCAATGGATACCGCGAGCAGCGGTGGGGGCGGGCCCGGACCCCGATGGTCCCGCGTTCCACTTCATGTTCAGTTGGAACGGCATCGCGACGTTGATGTCGGGTCGCCCCGACCTTGACGTCGCGCAGGGGCGGCGGCAGTTCGAGGTATCGTTCGTGGACCCCGCGCAGGCGCCGGATGGCGGCATTGCGACACAGCTTGGTTTCTTCGACGCCAGCGCTCCGGCGGGATGGTGGGATGGCAAGTTCAAGTCGGGCGATATCGATCTGGCCATCCATATCGGGTTCGATACGCCCGAGCAGAAAGCCGATTGCCTCGCGCAGGTGCGGCAGTCGGCGACAGGTTTCGGTGTCCGGGAATTGTCACTCGAAAGTTGGGACGACGGCGCGCTGTCCGGCTGTCGGCCAGCCGACGGCCGCCTGCATTTTGGCTATCGTGATGGAATCACCGCGCCCAATGTTGACTGGCAGGATGCGCCGGCTGCCAGGGCTTCCGACGCCGTCGATTGTCGCGAGATCGTCGTCGGCTATCCGAACAGCGATTTTCCCACTTCACCGTTCAAGTCCGGTCCGTGGCAGGACTTCGCGCGCGATGGATCGTTCGTCGGCCTGTCGTGGCTTTATCAGGACGTCGCGGCCTTCAACAAATTCCTGAAGGCGAATGCACCGCAGGCGGCGCCGCATGTCGGCCCGGAACTGGCCGAAGAATGGATCGCGGCCAAGATGATGGGGCGCTGGCGACACGGGTCGCCGCTGTCACGCTTTCCGGATGCACCACCGTCGACCCCGCAATTGAACGATGCGTTCGGCTATGGCGACGATCCAAACGGCGTCAGATGCCCGCTCGGGGCTCACATTCGCATTGTCAATTGCCGCGATCATCCGCTGAAATTTGCCAATCAGATTCGTTTCCCCAAGGGGCCGCCACGCGTCATACGCCGCGGATTTTCCTACGGTCCTCATCTGGAGGGCACGGAGGACGACGGCAAGGACCGCGGCATCGTAGGGCTTTTCTACTTCGCCAGGATCAACGAGCAATTCTATACCATCCTGCGGTGGATGCATCAGACCGACTTTGCCGACGCCTACATGCGCCTTCCGAACGGAGCCAATGCGCAGGATGCCTTGACCGGAAACCGGGCAGATCCAAAGGCCGAGACCCGGTTCCAGGTTCCGCTCGCGGGGGACGCCTCCGTGACGTTCCAGATGAAGCAATTTATCCGCTACAAGGGGGTCGCGGTGCTGTTTGCCCCGAGCGTTAAAGCGCTCAACGCGATGATTGCCGCGCAAGGTTGAATTGCCGGCTCCCGTCAGCCGTCGCATCGTCGTCGCAGCCATTCGCTCGCGGCAACGCTGATCGCCGAAGCTCCGGCGATCGGCGCGAGGTAGCACGCCCGCCGTTGCGGACAAGTGGCGAATGTTCTCACTCTAGAAGCATTCCATTTCGAAGCGCTCGCAGAAGCCGGCGATGCACCTCGACGCGCATATGGGCGCATTGGTCGCACGATTTATTCTCCGGTCTCGATAGATTCTAACTCTGCGTCTCTCGCACTGAAGATGCCCCCGCGTTAGGGCGAGAGTCCAAAAATCATTCCGGCAAAGCCGGCAGTGCGTGGGGCCTCGCTAGACGTGTCAGACTTCCAACTTCGTTCGTGCTCCAATGCGCGCCTTCGACAGCTTCAGGTGCTTTTCTTCGGCGCCGTCAGCATATTCGCTCTCTGCGTTCCCTTCGCGCCTGCGCAGGCGCAGACTCAAATTCCCACGGTCTCGGTGGAAGCGCCGGCGCAGCGCGCCCGACCCGCTTGATGAAAGTCGAGACGATGAGAGCGATATTTGGCAAGCTGCATCGCTGGGCGGGACTGCTGACGGCCGGCTTCCTGTTCTTCTCCGGCATCACCGGGGCGATCATCTCCTGGGACCACGAGATCGACGAGGTGCTGAATCACCACCTGTTCGATGTCACCAGCAAAGGCCCGTCGATTCCCTCGATCGAGCTCGCGAAGATGATCGAGCAGCGCGATCCCCGCGCACGCGTCGTCTACCTCTTCATGACGCCGGAGGAGGGGCACTCGCTGTGGTTCTTCGTGATGCCGCGGATCGATCCGGCGACGGGAAAACGCTTCGCGATCGACTACAACCAGATTTTCCTCGATCCCAACACCGGTGTCGAGCTCGGCCGGCGCTATTGGGGCGCGGTGTGGCCGGTGACGCGCGAAAACCTCGTCTCGTTCCTCTACAAGCTCCACTATACCATGCACATCCCGGAATTCTGGGGCAGCGATCGCTGGGGCATGCGCGTGCTCGGCGTGATCGCCATCATCTGGACCATCGATTGCTTCGTCGGCTTCTATCTGACGCTGCCCTCGCGACGGCGCGCCAAGGCCGCGCGGGCGCCCCAGGTCACGCGCCAGCTCGAACGCGGCTTCTGGGCGCGCTGGGCGCCGGCCTGGACCATCAAGGCATCGGGCAGCGCCTACCGGATCAATTTCGACATCCATCGCGCCTTCAGCCTGTGGACCTGGGGCGTGCTGTTCATCATCGCCTTTACGGCGTTCTCGCTGAACCTCTATTTCGAAGTGTTCTCGCCGATGATGAAGATGGTGTCGAACTACACGCCGACGCCCTATGAGCAGCGGCCCTATCGCGATCTCGACGATCCCATCGAGCCCAGGGTGACGTTCGCCGACATTGCTGCGCGCGCGGCGGCTGACGGCAAGGGGCGAGGGTGGACCGTCCCGGTCGGCGCGCTCAGCTACGGCCCGGCCCATGGCGTCTACGCGGCCGCCTACTTCCATCCCGGCGACGATCACGGCGCCGGCGGCGTCGGGCCGGCCCAGCTCTATTACGACAGCGAGGACGGCCGCCCGATCGGCGAACGGCTGCCCTGGGTCGGCACCGCCGCCGACATCTTCGTGCAGGCGCAATTCCCGCTGCATTCGGGCCGTATCGTCGGGCTGTTCGGCCGCATCCTGATCTCGATCATGGGCCTCGTGGTGGCGGCACTCTCGGTTACCGGCGTCGTGATCTGGTGGCGCAAGCGCCGCGCCCGCGTCAGGGTGCGCGAGACCGCGGCGATGCGCCCGAGCCGGCAGCAGCTCACGCCGGCAGAGTAGGGCCGGCGTGCCGCTCGATCGTCTGTGCGTTTACCGGGTCCGCTCGTTGACGATGGGAACCGCTGTCTGCAGCGCCTGCTCGTAACGCTTCAACTGACTGAGCGAGAATTTCTTCATCGCCAGCAGTTCGTCGGACGTCTTGCCTCTCAATCGAGCGACGTTGGATGTCTTGAACACGTCATCATTTGCCGCCGAAGCGTTCTGTCGAAGCGCAAAAACCCTTTCGATGTTCTGCGACAACAGCCGATTGCGCTCCACCCCTTTGTTCGCGTGCTCCACATAGTGAAGCAGTCGATCGGTGGGCATGGCGCGAGCACTGTCTGCATCTCCTTCGATGAGGCGAAGCAGCTGCTCATCAACGATATCGGTGCATAGGTCGATACATTCGTCGCATATAAAGACAGCCGGCCCAGCCACCAGCTTGCTCACTTCATGCTGGTTCATGCCGCAGAACGAACAGTAGATGGGACGATCCTGCTGGGCAGGATTCTGCACGCCAGCACTCGGCTGCGCCGCATCAATCTTGGCCGACAGAATATTCCAGTTCTCGTACCCGAACGCTTTCGCGATCAGTTCCAAAGCTTCGCTGTGAGTGGTTTGCACGGCTTTGGCATTCAAGGCATCGCGCAAGGAACGAGCCATAGCCTTCGCATCGCGGAAATCGCGCATGAGAGCACCCGTATCGGCGAACGGAGAAGATCGGTGCCTGCCTTGCCGACCCGCTCGCCAATAGCGAGGGTGAGGGCGACTTTGATACGTTCACCATCCCCAAAGGGCGCAGGCAGCGGGTGTATCGACCCAACCGAATTTTGGCGCTGGACGGCCGCTCTTGTCAACCTGAAACGGGTACATCGACACCTCCGGCCGCCGCGCACGTTTGCAGTTCAGGAGCCGATGAACCTTCCAGTCCGGCACCGGCACAAAGACTGGAGATCGCTCCCAGTCTTCCGGAAATTGCAATGAGATCGCTCGTCTTGCTCTGCCTGCTCGTTTTCGCGACACCCACCGACGCCGCCACGCCCGAGCAGCACTATCTCGATTTGCGCGATCGCTACATCGCAAAATTCTCCAAAGCCAAGGAGAACGACGAGACTTTTAAGCAGCACGATGCGGCGCTTAACGAGCTGACCGGTGTGCTGCGCGGCTTGGTCGGACCGGTCACGATCAAGGGGCTGCCGGCCGAGGGCAAGTCGAACGCCGACACGCTGTTCAAGGGCGACTCGGGCTTCGGCCATCTCGACGGGCTGGGCTTCGCCTCAGAGGGCGACAAGATGCAGGCCGTGGTGACGACGACCGCGCTGCTCAAGCACTGGCTTGCCGAGCACCGCGAGGACGGCCTGCCGCAGGAGATCGCCGCAGCCTTCAAGTCGGATCGCTTCTACTATCAAGCCATCCAGGACTCGGCCTTCGCCAAATATGCCGAGCTGCCGATCACGAAACCCGCATCCGCGAGTGCCGCGGTCGCCGTGCTCGGCGTGCGCGGCAACGGCGACCTGAAGGGCGCGCCGCATGAAATCGACGTCGTCGCGATCCAGGGCGACAAGGTCTACTTCCTCGCCGCAACCGACGCCGCGAAGACGGCCGAGATCCCGGCCTGCGAAAAAGTCTGGAAGCAGATGATGGCCAGGAACACCCCAGAGGACGCCATGGCCAAGGAAGACCAGGCGATGGACGCCTACACCAAATGTTTCGCCAAGGAAGCGCCAAACCAAGGTTGGTACGCGGCGGCGGTGAAGAAGGCGCAGAGCCAGATCGATTTGCTTCCCATCCGCTAGAGCGCGCGGCAGCCGCAATTCATCAAACTACGGCCGCCTTCAACCGCTGATCGTTCCCCCACGCGAATATCTGGAGTCTCGATCAACGAGAAAAACGATAAGGTCGGCGTCCTCACTCGCTTCCAGCCTCGGTGAGGCTCTGTCGCCGGCGAACATCAGCGCGGTATGCTTATCGGCCTTGTGCCCGTCCGCGACGATGCTGCCCCGGAAGACGTAGAGCCAGCGATCGAAACCCGGTTTCGACGGAAGCTCAGTGCTTCGCCCCGCCGGCAAATGTATGTCGTAAAGGTAGATGGCTTGCCGCACGAAGGTCGAAGCGTCCGATCCCTCCGGCCCCGTCAATAGCCGCCATTTGTCTTTTCGCGCAGCCTCGTCCAGCTCGACGAACTGAACGTTGGGCTCTGCATCTGCGGTTTCGGGCCGAACGAAGATCTGGAGCATTTCGATCTGGTCGTCGCCGTCGACCTTCTCTTCATGGTGGAAGCCCCGACCTGCATTCATCACCATGAGCCGGTCGGATGAAATGACTTCGCTTCTGCCGGAGGAATCGGTGTGCAGCATCCTTCCGCTACGCATGTAGCTGATGATCTCGTCGTTGCGGTGTTCGTGCATCCTCACGACGAGACCGGGGTGAAGCCGGGCGTGGTCGATGACCCCAAGCCCGCCGAAGCCCGCATCGTCCCGTTGATCCAGCGAGATGCCTGGATGGATTCGGCGCAACTGGAATGGCCCGTGTGACCTGACCTGATGGGTCTCCGGTGACACGATTCCGATCCCATTGATGGGCGCAACGAAAGAAATGCTGTTACTCCTTGGCCCCGGCGGCTTAGGTCGATCTTGGGATCGATTACGACTGGATCGGCGGCAACACCTCGGTGAACAGGAGATGGATCAGCTTCTGCCCGCTCGGCGTGCCCCAGTTCTGGGCCAGTTCCGCGATCATGGTGTTGGTTGCCGTCAGGACAACGCCGGCGTCCTGTATGCGGCGGCGGGACATATCTTCCGAGAGTTCGAACGGCGATCCCGAGGCGTCCATGACGGCCTGCACCTTGTAGCCTTCGGCCACGGCGTCGATCGCCGGGAAGACGAGGCAGACGTCGGTCGTGACACCCGCCATGATCAGGTTCTTGCGACCCGTCGCTTCCACGGCGGCCTTGAAGTTGGCGTCGGTCCAGGCGTTGACGATGCCTTCGCGCTTGACGCGCTTGTCAAAGGCGTCGGGAAGGATGTCCTTCAGCTCGGGCAGCAGCGGACCCTGCAAGCGATCTTCCTGGCTCGATGTCAGGACGGTGGGGATGCCGAGAATGCTCGCGGTTTTCGCCAGCGCCAGCGACATGCGTCGGGCACGGTCGACATCGATGTTCTTGATCAATTGCATGGTGCCGATCTGGTGGTCGATCAGCAGAAGCGCGGAATCCTCAGGCGCGAAATAGTTAGGCATGGCGGGGTCTCCCTCGGTCGAACGAGCGGCATCGCTCGCCGATGAACCTATGGATGGAACGAACCCCGCGGCAGACTTGAAAAATGCCCACCTCATGTTTCATAAATGGAACATGTCAGCCTTTTCAGATTTCGACGGCCTTGCACTGTTCACCCGCATCGTCGAAGCCGGCGGGCTGGCGGCGGCCGAGCGTGCGACGGGCATTCCCAAGGCAACGCTGTCGCGGCGTCTGTCCGCCCTCGAGAAGACGCTCAACGTCCGACTGGTGCGACGGACGAAGAGGGGCGTCGCGCTGACCGAAGAGGGACAGCGGCTCTTCGACCGCACCCGGCCCGCGCTCAACCTCGCCGAAGAGGCCGTGGCTGAGGTTCAGGACGAGCGGGTTGCACTGTCAGGCACCGTTCGATTGTCGCTGCCGCCGGACATCGCGACGGCCGTTCTGGCGCCAGCGTTGATCCGCTTCAAGGTCAGGCATCCCAGCGTGATGATCGAGATGACCTTGGCCGATCGAAGGGTTTCGCTGATCGAGGAGGGATACGACCTAGTCGTGCGGATGGGGCAGGTTGCCGACTCCGGACTGATGTTCAAGAAGTTCGCCTCTCTGCCGCGCGTGCTGGTCGCGAGTCCGGGCTTTCTCGCCACACAGATGCCATTGAAAGAGCCGCAGGACCTGAATGAGATCCCCGCACTTGCGATCCGTCATGATTTGGTCGAGTGGGATCTACGAAGTCACGACGGCGCTGCTGTCACGGTGACTCCACGGATTGGCTTCGCGGCAAACCGACAAACGATATTGGTAGAGGCGGCGATCGCCGGACTCGGTGTCGCGAACCTGCCTTTGTTCATGGTGGAGGCGGCGCTGAATTCGGGAGCGCTCGTCCGCGTCATGACCGGATGGGAGTCGTCGCCCGTCGAGATGACTGCGCTGTGGCAGAAGGACAGGTTCAGCGGACGCCTGACGAAGGCGATCGTGGCCGAGTTTGCTGACGCCTTGAAGAGTGTCTGAGGTTGGATTGCCGTCTAAAGTGCACTGCCACCAACGTTCCAGCCCCGGCCACCTTCGCCAAAAATCTCATACCCGGTAGGCGTCACCACAACCGTATCCTCGAGCTTGATGAAGCCGCGCTTCGGATGCTTCATCGTCGTCTCGATCGAGACCACCATGCCTGTTTCGAGCGGCAGCCGGGCGTCGGTGTCGTCGTAGGGGACCGGACCCTTGGCGGTCAGGCGAGGGGCCTCGTGGCTAACGAGACCCATGCCGTGGGCCAGGAAATCTGTGCAGTCGCGCTGGGTGATCCGGGCAAGCTGCCGCTCGGCCGCGACGTAGATGTCGCCGCCCAGAGCGCCCGGCCGGACCGCGGCGAACGCGGCGCGCTGCACGGCTTCGATCTCGGCCAGACAGTCTCTCAGTTCGGCATCGGGCTCGCCCAGCACGGCCATTCGGGCGAGGTCGCCGATATAGCCGTGATAATTGCCGCCGGAGTCGAGCGACAGAACGTCGCCTTGCTCCCAGCGCTGCGCAGACGGCGCCCGGTTGTGGCTGCTGCCGCAGGCCAGCAGGCAGTATTCGAAAGTCAGGCCGCGATTGGCCTCGGCGACACGCAAGCTGTCCGACAATTGCTGCTTGGTGGTGCCCGGCCCGTGCGCGGCGATCACCTCCAGCATTGATGCAATGACGAGCTCGGACGCCGTCTTGAGCTTGGCCAGCTCGTCCGCCGACTTGACCGCCCGCAGCCGCTCCAGCACCAGCAGCGCGTCCTTGAGCTCGGCACCGGGCAGGGCGTCAGCGAGCGCCCTTCCAGCATCCATCGGCAGGAACGCCATCTCGACGCCGACCCGCTTCAAGGGCACGCCGGCGTCGCGAATCAGGCCAATGGCCCGTGTGACCGCGTCGACCGAGCCATTGGATTCGGTGCGGACCTGCGGCACCCACGGCGGCGCCACGGCACGCTGATGGGTTTCCAGACGGTGACCGATATAGACCGCCTTGTCCGGCGCACCCCTGGGATAGACCAAGACCGGCAGATAGCGGCTGACGCCCATCGCGTCCATGTAGTCGAAGAAGATCGCGCGCTCGGCCCCCAGCAGGTACTGCACATTGTGCTTGGAGGTCGCGACCAGCACGTCGAGGCCGGCGGCCTCCATGAGACGGTCGAGCTTGGCGGCGTCGAACGGAATGGCGCGCGAGCTGTTCGCGCGGGTGACGTTCTCCTGCATGACGGGCTCCTTGAGCGGCGGTTGAGACCGCCTTGTATCGTTGACCTCTTCAGGACTGCGACGCCTAGTCTAGCACAACCTCCACTCGCGCACCCAACTGAACGACCCAATGGCAAATGGAACCAGGACTGAGACCGTCGCCAGCTAGCGTCCACGCCTGAGGTCCGCGGTCGCGCGCCTGAGGATATCGTGAAGCCAGTCATGCGATGGCTCGCCCTCGATACGTTCGTGCCAGAGCAGCCGGACCTCGACAGGGGTTGTGGCGTAAGGCAATTCGTACGTCGTGATGGCATGCGCGCGTTCGAACGCCCGCGCCAATGGACGCGGAACGATGGCCGCGAGTTCAGAGTCCGCGAGCAGGGCGGGCAGCGCCAGAAAATGCGGCAGCGAAACCGCTATGCGCGGCGGCCGGTCGCTTTCGGACAATGCCCGTTCGAGCGCCGCGCGGTCATACATTTCCGATCGCCTTGCGAGGCCGCGCTCGGAGATGAAGCCTCCGATCGCTCCCTCCTGCTCGCCGCCGAAGGACACAACGACCAGCGGCATGCGCGCCAGGGCCGCGTTGTCGATCCGGCCGAGCTTGCGCTTTCCGCCCACGATCAGCACGTCGTCATATTCGAACAACAGCGAGGTCCGGAAGCGGCTCGGCGGATCCGAGAAGACGCCGATCGCAACGTCGATGCGACCAAGGTCGATCTGCTCGGCAAGGTCGATCCGTGTCACCGGCTTGATGATCAGGTCGATCGCCGGCGCCTCAAGCCCAAGTATCTTCAGGAGCGGTGACGCCAGCACCATCGTGGTGAAGTCGTTGGCGGCGAGGGTGAATTGCCTTGTGGAGGCCGCCGGAACGAAGCGCGGCTGCTCGACCGCCGCCTCGAGGGATCGCAGCGCTTCGCGAACCTGTGGCGCCATCGTCAACGCACGCGCGGTCGGCTGCATGCCGGTCGCCGTGCGCACGAACAGATCGTCTTCCAGCATCTCGCGGAGCCGGGCGAGTGAATGGCTCACGGCGGATTGACTGAGGGCGACCCTCTGGCTGGCCCGCAGCACGCTGCGCTCCTCCATGACGGCGTCGAAGACCTTGAGCAGGTTCAGGTCCAGGGTCTTGAAGGAAACAGCCACGAGCAGCACACCGTCGCAGGCGGATCGCGCGCCCGTTGCGTACCTGCGATCGATTCCAGTTAAGGCCATGCGCGCAGCCGACGCAACCGAGCAGGGCGCCCGGACCGCGACGCCCGGGCGTTCGCGTCACCAATCTGAAGGCGGTTCAGGATCACTCTGCAAGAGTTTCACTTCCGCATTCGCGCGATCCCGTCATGATCCCGGCGCCGAATTTGGAGGAGACGGGCAATGAAATCCTGCGGGATGTCGATCGGAGCTTTCGGACTAGCACTGGCGCTGTTCACGGCGCCGGTCCTTGCGCAGGATGGTCCGGTCAAGCTCGGCGTTCTCACCGACATGTCCTCGCTCTACGCCGACAATGGCGGCCAGGGCTCGGTGGTTGCGGCGCAAATGGCGGTCGACGATTTCGGTGGTCAGGTGCTGGGGCGCGGCATCCAGATCGTCACGGGAGACCACCAGAACAAGGCCGATGTGGGAGCGACCATCGCCCGGCGCTGGATTGAAAACGAAAACGTCGAGGTCATCCTCGACGTGCCCAATTCCGCGGTCGCGCTGGCGGTGCAGGGCATCACACGGGACAAGAAGAAACTGTTCCTCGCCACCGGCGCCGCCACGTCGCGCCTGACTGGCGACGAATGCTCGCCGACCGGAATTCACTGGACCTACGACACCTATGCACTGTCGCAGGGAACAACGCGGGCGATGTCACGTCTCGGCGCAAACTCCTGGTACTTCATTTCGGTCGACTATTCCCTCGGCGCGCAACTCGAGGCCGACAGCCGCAAGGTCATCGATGCCATGGGCGGCAAGGTGATCGGCGCGGTGAAACATCCGCTCAATACGCCGGATTTTTCGTCCTTCCTGCTCCAGGCACAGTCCTCGAAGGCGGACGTGATCGCGCTCGCCGACACCGGCGGCGACTTCATCAACGTCGTCAAACAGGCCGGCGAATTCGGCATCACGCAGCGGCAGAAGCTGGTCGGGCTGCTCGTCTTCATTGCCGACATTCACAGTCTCGGGCTCCAGAGCGCCCAGGGCCTGATGCTGAGCTCGGCGTTCTACTGGGACCTGAACGAAGACACGCGGGCGTGGTCGAAGCGCTTCATCGCCAAGACCCAGAAGGTCCCGACCATGATCCACGCCGGCACCTATGGCGCGGTGATGCACTACCTTAGGGCGGTCCAGGCGGCCGGCACGCTGGATGGGCCGACCATAGCCGCCAGGATGCGCGCCATGCCCGTGAACGATTTCATGACGAAAAATGGCCGGATCCGCGAGGACGGCCGGCTGGTCCGCGACATGTATCTGTTTCGCGTCAAGTCGCCCGAGCAGTCCAAATACAAGTTCGACTATTACGAGCTGCTGGCGACGATTCCGGGCGAGGAAGCCTTCCGGCCGATGGAGCAAGGCGGATGTCCGCTCCTGAAGCAGCCATGATCGGCGAGGGCGCAGCCGTGCAGAGCGGCATAGGCGAGATCATCGCAGGCCGTTTTGCATGCCGCGACTTCTCGGGCGCGCCGGTCGGGCGAGGGACCATCGAGCAGATTCTGCGCGTGGCACGGTTTGCGCCAAGCGGCGCCAATATCCAGCCCTGGCACGTCTACGTGCTGGCCGGCGATGCCAAAGACAGGGTCTCGGTGGCGCTGCGCGAGGCGCACGAAACTGCCCGCGACGCGCATATGTCGGAATACAGATACTACGCCAGTGATCTGCCCGAACCCTACCTGCAACGACGACAGGAGTTCGGCCGGTTGTTCTACGGTTCGCTCGGCATCGCCCAGACCGATATCAAAGCCAGGAGCGGCCAGACCGCCAAGAACTATGCCTTCTTCGGCGCGCCCGTCGCGCTGATCGTCACGATCGACCGGCGCCTGGAGGTCGGCAGCTGGCTCGACCTCGGCATGTTCATTCAGAACGTGCTGCTGGCTGCGGCAGGCCATGGGCTCCAGTCATGTCCGCAGGAGACGTTCTCGAAATACCACCGGATCCTGCGTCCGCTGTTGTCGATCCCGGCGGAGCAAATGGTCGTGTGCGGCATTTCGATCGGCCGTGCCAGGGACCAAATCGCGGGCAGGCTGATGCCGCGCGCGGACATCGCGGACTTCGCCTCGTTCGCGGGCTTTGAAGAACAAAGTGCAACCCAAATGGAAAGGACAACGCCATGGGAAGCCGAGACGAACTGATTCAGTGCAGCATTCCGTTCCTCCGCGAGGTCAAGGACATGACGCCCGGCGCGGAGATGGAGCGGTGGCTCAACCAAACATACGGCGAGAGCAGCCAGCTCTACCAGGACCTGGCACGCCTGATTAAGCTCGGGGTCGCGGAAGGCTGGGCGGCGAACCAGGAGGTCGAAGGTCCGAACTATCGGCGCAGCCGCATCCATGAGCCGATGCCCGAAACGTTCCAGTTCAGCATCACGGCCGTCTACATGAACAGCACCGATCCACGCCGCTTCAAGGACGACGACGACCACGACGTGCTCCGCGGGCAATATCACGGTCACCCATATGGGGAACTGAACCTGGTCGTGCCGCTGGACAAAGGCGCCGAGCTGATGGGGCTGCAAGGCTGGCAAGGGCCTGGCTGGACCGCGCCCGATCCCGGCAGCCGGCACTATCCCGAGGTCCGCGGCGGCGCCGTCATCGCTCTGTTCTATCTGCCCGCCGGACGCATCTCCTACGACTTCGCCGCACCGTCCTGACTGCCGGCCGGGCCTTCTCGGGTGACGCCGTGTGCGAGCGTCACCCGTTCAAAAGAATGCACAGCTGAGTCCGCGCGCGGCGATGCGCCGCGACGCCACGGCCAGCAAGGCGGCTCACCATGAACGGTGGGGAGGGATTTCGGCGACCATGCGCCATGGCGGGTGCGTATTGCACGTCAATTCCATCCCGAATCTCAAAAAACGCTAGCAATTGCAGTGGCTTGATTTCGATGATTTTGAGTCTCAGCGACGCCTGAATTCGAGTCCGATCCGGGTTCCAAGCAATGGAATTCGAGTCTGATTCATTTGCATCTAGCCGGCTTCCTCGGAACCGGGAGCCAACTAGAATTGGGAGGTGAAGGTGGTTTATTGCCGGGATGGGCGATCTGCGCTCATTGGATGGAGGCGATCGACAAATTCGGCTAGCTCGTCTGAAGAGTAAGGCTTGAGCTTAACATTCGGAATGCCGCGATAGCCATGAACTGCAAAGGCGTCTAGCCAATCCAAATCATTATCGGCAAGGAGCTTCACCGACGCTCTTTGTAGCTTCGCCGGCGTGAGACCCAAATCACCGACCCCCGCCTTGTGTATAACTTTATCTAATAGTTTCCAAACCAGCTTGAAATAAATCGCCTTGCCGGACTCAGTCACAAATAGCAGCACGGCACGTCGCCCTTGAATTGTGGCGATCCGGACCGAGCGATAGTTTCGAAGGGCAATTGCTGCGTCAGACGAAAGATTGAGCCTCCGCTTTCGAGAGCCGCGGCCAACGACAAGTCCGTCGGACAAAAGGTCGTCGCAACGCACTGCGGGCAGTTCCGACAGGAAAGCTCCCGACGATAGTGCATAGACCAGTGCCAGCTTTAATAGGGTCCTAAATGCTACCAGAGGTGAATCGTGAAGTCGTAGAGCGCTCCAGCAATACGCGATCAACTCGTCAACTAATGATTGATCCACGGAATAATCTGGACGTGTTTGCTTATACTTCGGCCGCGTTATGCTGGCCGCCGGATTTTCGCGGATCATGCGTAAATGGACGGCGACATCATAGATCCGACGTATGATTTGGAGACATCTCCGGTTCGTAGAATCGCCTGTTCCGCGGTTCGTAAGGATGACTTCAAGGTCCTGCCGGGAAAGTTTTAGAAAGTTGCCTTTTGGGGAACGGCAATGATTTGCCAGCCTTCTCATCTCGCGGGCAGCCAAAATGGCCTCGCGTTCGCCAACGGTTCGCGCAATTTCCGCGGCGATGCGCTGTTGAACTGTTGAAACCAGTCGTCGCATATCAAATCACCAGCGACATAAGATATTCGGAAACCAGACGAGACGGGGCGCGCCGCAATCGCGCAAAGACTTTGCTCGATGCCAAAGCGGGCGCGAGCCTGTCTTTGCTGCACATTGCCTGACCCAACGGCCGACGCAAGCATCGGCGAATCGCGGATTCGCCGGCCAAAACAATTTCGATCCCCTCCGATCGGTTGGGCGGCAACTCCACTCCCTGGTTCGCCAAACAAATGACCGCGCCAATGACTTCTATCAAGTCGAGAATATCACCTTCAATCCAGGCTCTAATTCTCCGCGGAAGCTGATTGCGCGCTGCTTTCCGCACGTTGATCGTGGAATTGAAGAGCTCCCCAACGAACACGTCGTAAGCATCGGGAGCTGCTGAATCACCCTTGCAAAGCCAAAGGCGGCGCGTGCATTCACCGCATTGAGATACATCGAAGGTATTCATCCATCGTAGGCGCCGTCCGCACCGGTCGCACGTGTCGATCAGCCGGTGAGACGTATCGGGGTCGATCCGCAGAGCAGCAATTGACCAGCTCAGCCGATGATATGGCCGCCGTCCAGCCCCGATATCGTCCGCAAACGTTTCAGGTGCGACCCGTCGTGTGCTTTGATTGATCTGTCCGTATCGCAACACAAACTCTCCAATCCGGAGGTAGTTCGCTTTGCTGTGCGGCGCAGCGAACATCGGAAGCAACTCACGAACGGACGCTCCAACCAAGTCAGAGATTGGCCCGGCAAGCATTGGCGAATATACAGCAGAAGCGACTGCCTGCGGATCACTCAAAAGAGCAGAGAGCAAAGGCGCTAATTCGGCGGAAAAGGAGCGCGATAGATGTATCAGGAAGCCAGATGCGCTCTCGCCCGGAGCTGGCATGAAATGCACGGAATTTGTCGCACAGCGCATTTCACTTCTCGCCATCCGTTAGGCCAAAGTGATCAGCAATCCTGCGGCGATTGGGTCCAACTTGCCGGTCTCTCACTCCATCAGCCCTAGCCTGAGCCGGATCATTGTTTGCGCTTCATCTCTGCCAGCTTCACCATCACTTGCAGGGCACGATTGGTCGGTGTTGGAATGCCCAATTCGGCACCTTTCCGAACGACGTAGCCGTTGAGAAAGTCGATCTCGCTGGGTTTGCCACGCGCGAGATCCTGCGCGGTGGACGACATTTGGTTCGGCATGGCCGCGGGAATTTTCAGGATTTGTTCAAGCAGGTCTTCCTGCACGAGGACGCCGCAAGCACGAGCGACGTTGATGGCTTCCTGCACCGCGCTCGCCACGACATCCGTCGTGCCTTCGACATCTAGCATCGGTCCGTAGGAGATGCCTGCCACGGCAGAGAGCGCGTTATAGGCGCAGTTCGTGGCCAGTTTGCTCCAAAGGATCCGTTCGATGTCGTCGGTGATAGTCGTCTGGATGTCGGCCGCGCACAGCATCTGCGCCAACGCTTCGCTCCTTGGTGATGAGCCGATTACGAGGGCACCGCCGCCATGATGTTTGACATGGCCGGGGCCGGCCATTTCGCTGCCGACATAGACGACGGCAGGAAGAACGGGATGCCCAGTGACGGTGCGGAGACGCTGTGGATTGTCGACGCCGTTCTGGAGACTTAGGATCGACGTTTCCCGCCCTAAGCGCCCAACCAAAGACCGACCTGCTACTTCTGTATCGGTCGACTTCACGCAAAATAGTATCAGGCCAGGCGAGGTGAGGGAGCTTGCGCCTGTAGCCGCTTTGGCAGGCACGTATCCCCTRAAGTTCTGCGTCTCCAAAAGGAGGCCATGCGAATTGATCGCATCGACGTGCGTTCGCCGGCCGACGAACATCACGTCATGTCCAGCCCTCGCCAGCAGTCCGCCATAGTAGCATCCGACGGCGCCAGCTCCGACGACTCCTATTTGCACGCTTGCCTCCTCCATTTGCCAAGGCAACGGGTTTATCAGGCGGCGGCTTTGTCTTCCTTCTCTGTGCCGCGTATGACGATCTTTAGAGCAGCGTCCGGCACCGGGTTCGCTCATGGATGAGGTGACGATGGTGGGATTCGGCATCGAGCATAACGTGCCGGCCGCGGCTCAGAAAACTCGATATGAGTGACAGATAGCTGTAGGCAGCTGGCCTTACCTGTCCGCTCGATGAAGGGGGTAGGGTAGAGCGCACTCTTACGCCGCCTCGTCTTTCATGGTTGGCGTGGTCTGCTCGGCATGAGAGACCAAGATTTGCATGGCCTGAACGCATATCTGGATTTGCTCGCGGTAGAACAGCCACGATTCCACGCCCTTGTTGCCGTGAAAGATGTTGTTGCGGTAGCGGAAAACGACGAAGACCAGAAGAAACAACCTGTCTTCGCTAGTGAGCTCGTCGAATGGGCGAACGAGCAAGGCTAAGAGCCGCTGGTCCTTGTGCCCATGCATAAGGTTCTCAAACCGCTTCCGGTCCTGATACCGCGCGTGAAAGTGCGCTGCGGCGTCACGCAATGCCGCAGGGCCGATGCTAGGTGCCGTGCGCTGCGCGTATTGCGCAATATCTGGGGCCCTGACGTAGCCCGCGAAACACTTGGACTCGAATAGCGACCACGCTACCAGGAACTGCAAGGCCATCTTGTTATCGAGCAGAAGTAGCACCTGCGACTCCGAATGCCCGAACAATGTCCCGAGCCATGAATGGAAGGTCGCGGTGGTTGGCATGTTTGTGCGTTCTGTCCAGCAAGGAAGTAGGTTTGGCGGCGTCCGCATAATAGCTCCGATATGACGGACAAGACGGTAATTGCCAGACCGGTAGGTGCCGTGCAAGCTCTGTGCTGCAGCCCGCCTCAGCGCCGCCGGCGACCGGCATCGAGTCACTCCAGGAGCGCGGCAAGCCTTCCATCCTGGAGCGTTCCAACGAAGAAGTCGGGCTCTTCATTCCACCGCTCTGGGGGYGGCCCAACATATAGGAGTTCTGGGATGAGGAAGCTTGCTCTCGCGTTGCTGTCGACCATCCCGCTCAGCCCAATCCCAATCTCGGCCCGGGCTGCCGATCTTGCGCCGGTCCGTATGCCCACGAAGGCTCCGGCCATCGCGCAGCGTGTGGGAGACTGGAGGCCCGTTTACATATGCGGCGATGACCATCTGCACCTGAACAACGGCGTCTGGTATGCGCGCGCGCCACGCGATGTCGATCGACGAGAACCGCGCGGACTTCGCGAGGGTGCCGTGGGGAGGGGTACACAACAAGGGCCCAGAGCGCCCCGACGACCAACCACAGCGACGTGGGCGGTAGCTACCCGGAAAACGAAGCCCGCCTGTCGGATATCGCGCGTGGATGGATGGTCCACGCAGCAAGGAACCTGCCGGACGGACGACCTCGGACGGTTACGGCATCAAGGCCGACGAGCGCTACTACCTAAAGCTCAATCCGGATTCACTTGGACCCCAGCACGATGAGCACGAGCCTGGATGGTTCGGCGGTCGGTTCAAATGGGCTGAAGGCCYGCGGGAGATCCAGCCCGAGGCGATCTTGCATTCCAGCGTCCTCAAACGGTTCGCAGCGGAAGCTGGCGTGCAGCACTACTACGAGACCGCGCCATACCGGCCCAGGAACCTCAGCGGCACCTCAAGCTGACGGCCTATTACGCCGCGCCGCCTCCGTCGGAGGAGCCCCATTAGCGGCGCGGTGCTCGCTCTCTCGGCGGCGGAGAGGGACTCATTTTCATCTGCAATGGACTCATTTTCCGCTGCAATACGCAGCGGGCCCCAGCCCGGACCTCCATATCCTTGATTCGCATAAGGTATATTATGGAATATCTTTATATACAATTAGATCAGATATTTAGATCGAATTCCTCACACCGCGACTTCGCTCGCCGTCCGTTTTCGATCTGGGCCGCGACCGGCCTCCCGGCTTCTTGACGGCTACTGTGCATGGGGTTGTTTTTCAGATTTTGAATCCGGCCCATCTGCCGAACGCCGATATTGCCGCGACGGTGTCCGGCTGCAATAAGCGAGACCTCGCGAGATCGCAGATGACCTTCAGGCCTTCCGTCCGTATAGGTTTGCATCTCAGAACAACAACAAACTTCCGAGGAAGCAGACCCATGAGCTTTTCCCGACGCACGCTTCTCAAGGCCTCCGCCGCGACCGCGGTCCTGGGCGGCCTCGGTGCGCCCCATGTGGCCCGCGCCCAGAGCGCCGAGTTCACCTACAAATACGCCAACAACCTGCCTGACACCCATCCGCTGAACGTGCGCGCCAAGGAGATGGCGGCGGCGATCAAGGCCGAGACCAACGGCAAGTTCGACCTCCAGATCTTCCCGAACAACCAGCTCGGGTCCGACACCGACATGCTGAGCCAGATCCGGTCCGGCGGCGTCGAATTCTTCACGCTGTCAGGCCTGATCCTGTCGACCCTGGTGCCGGCCGCATCCATCAACGGCATCGGCTTCGCGTTCCCGGACTACGGCACGGTCTGGAAGGCCATGGACGGCGACCTCGGCGCCCATGTCCGCGGCGAGATCAAGAAGGCCGGCCTCGAGGTCATGGACAAGATCTGGGACAACGGCTTCCGCCAGACCACGTCGTCGAGCAAGCCGATCACCGGTCCCGACGACCTCAAGGGCTTCAAGATCCGCGTGCCGGTGTCGCCGCTGTGGACCTCGATGTTCAAGGCGTTCGATGCGGCGCCCGCCTCGATCAATTTCGCCGAGGTCTATTCCGCGCTCCAGACCAAGATCGTCGAGGGCCAAGAGAACCCGCTGGCGATCATCTCGACCGCCAAGCTGTACGAGGTGCAGAAGTACTGCTCACTGACCAACCACATGTGGGACGGCTTCTGGTTCCTGGCCAACCGCCGCGCCTGGAGCGCGCTGCCGGAGGATGTGCGCACCATCGTCGCCAAGAACATCAACGCCGCCGCCATTAAGGAGCGTGAGGATACCGCGAAGCTCAATGCGAATCTCCAGCAGGAGCTCGCGGGCAAAGGCCTGACCTTCAACCAGCCTGCGGTGGCGCCGTTCCGTGACAAGCTGCGCTCCGCCGGCTTCTATGCCGAGTGGAAGGGCAAGTATGGCGACCAGGCCTGGGATCTCCTGGAAAAGGCCGTCGGCAAGTTGTCGTAACGCGCGTTGGGGCCGCCGAGGTTCTTATCGAGATGGCTCATGTCGAGGTTCAGGCGACCGGAGTGGTGGGCGAGGTGGCTGTTCAGCCCCCTCGCCGATCCCCTGTGCTGGCCTCGCTGGAGCGCATCCTCGGCCTCGCCGTCGAGATCCCCGCGGCGATCCTGGTCGTCGCCGAGATCGTGATCCTGTTTGCCGGCGTGGTCGCACGCTACGGCGTGCATCGACCGCTGATCTGGTCGGATGAACTCGCCTCGATCCTGTTCTTGTGGCTGGCGATGCTCGGCGCCGCGGTCGCGTTCCGCCGCTCCGAGCACATGCGCATGACGGCGCTCGTCGCGAGCGCGCGGCCGGCCTTGCGCGCCTATCTGGACATGGTCGCGACCTGCGCGGCGCTGGCGTTCCTGGCGCTGATCGTCTGGCCATCCGCCGAATACGCCTACGAGGAAAGCTTCATCACCACGCCGGCGCTCCAGATCTCGAACATGTGGCGCGCCGCGGCGCTGCCGGCCGGCGTCTGCCTGATGGCGGTGTTCGCGCTGCTGCGGCTGCTGCGCGCCGCCGATTACCGCATGGTGCTGACGGCGGTGATATCGGTTGCCGTCATCGTCGGTCTGTTCTGGCTGGCGCAGCCTTATCTGCGGCCGCTCGGCAATCTCAACCTCGTCATCTTCTTCGTCGGCGTCGCCGGCTTCTGCGTCTTTGCCGGCGTTCCCATTGCGTTCGGGTTTGGCCTCGCGATCTACGGCTATCTGGCGCTGACCACGCGGACGCCGGTGATGGTGCTGGTCGGGCGGATGGACGAGGGCATGAGCCACCTCATCCTGCTCTCGGTGCCGCTGTTCGTGTTCCTGGGGCTCCTGATCGAGATGACCGGCATGGCGCGGGCCATGGTCGCGTTCCTGGCGAGCCTGCTCGGCCATGTCCGCGGCGGCCTGCATTACGTGCTCGTCGGCGCGATGTACCTCGTCTCCGGCATCTCCGGCGCCAAAGCGGCCGACATGGCGGCGGTGGCGCCAGTGCTGTTCCCGGAGATGAAGCAGCGCGGCGCCAAGCCCGGCGACCTCGTGGCGCTTCTTGCGGCTACGGGTGCCCAAACCGAGACCATTCCGCCGAGCCTCGTGCTGATCACGATCGGCTCGGTCACGGGCGTGTCGATCGCCGCCCTCTTCACCGGCGGCCTGCTGCCCGGCGTCGTGCTCGCCATCACCCTCTGCATGCTGGTGTGGTGGCGCTATCGCCACGAGGACATGAGCCATGTGCGCCGCGCCACGGGTGGCGAGATCGGCAAGACCTTCGTCATCGCCCTGCCCGCGCTCGCGCTTCCCTTCGTGATCCGCTACGCCGTGGTCGAGGGCATTGCGACCGCGACCGAAGTCTCCACCATCGGCATCGTCTACGGCGCCCTGGTCGGCCTCCTCGTCTACCGCCGCTTCGACTGGCGGCGGCTGTTTCCCATGCTGGTCGAGACCGCGGCGCTGTCGGGCGCGATCCTGCTGATCATCGGCACGGCGACCGGCATGGCCTGGGGGCTCACCCAATCCGGCTTCTCGCGCTCGCTGGCTTCAGCCATGACCGGATTGCCCGGGGGACCTGCGACCTTCATCGCCGTGTCGATCCTGGCCTTCACCATCCTCGGCAGCGTGCTCGAGGGCATTCCGGCAATCGTGCTGTTCGGGCCGCTGCTGTTTCCGATCGCCCGTGCCGTCGGCGTGCACGAGGTGCACTATGCCATGGTGATCATTCTCGCCATGGGTATCGGACTATTCGCCCCGCCCTTCGGCGTCGGCTATTATGCCGCCTGCGCCATCGGACGCGTCGATCCGGCCGAAGGCATCAGGCCGATCTGGGGCTATCTGCTGGCGCTGCTGGTGGGATTGATCATCGTCGCGATCTTCCCCTGGATCTCGATCGGATTCCTGTAGAGCGCGGCGTCAAGGAGGGTTCGATGAGCGAGCGGCAGAACCAGTACAATATCGGCCTCGACAAGACCCCCGCCAACTACGTTCCGCTGAGCCCGCTGAGCTTCCTCGCGCGCAGCGCCGCCGTCTATCCCAACCACGTCAGCACGGTCTATGAGGGCCGCAGCTTCACGTGGCGCGAGACGCATGAGCGCTGCAAGCGCTTTGCGTCCTGGCTCGGCGGCAAGGGCATCGGCGTCGGCGATACCGTCGCGGCGATGCTGCCGAACATTCCGGCGATGAACGAGGCGCACTTCGCCGTCCCCATGACCGGCGCCGTCCTCAATGCGCTCAACATCCGTCTCGATGCGCCTTCGATCGCGTTTCAGCTCGATCATGGCGGCGCCAAGATCATCCTGGTCGATCCGGAGTTTTCGACTGTCATCACCGACGCGCTCGCGCAGATGAAGGGCCCGAAGCCGTTCGTCGTCGACGTCGACGACGCCGCTTTTAAGGGCGGCAAGCGCATCGGCGAGATCGAGTATGAGGCGGCGCTCGCGCAAGGCGATCCTGATTTCACCGCGATCCCGCCCAAAGACGAATGGGATGCCATCGCGCTGAGCTATACTTCGGGCACCACGGGCAATCCCAAGGGCGTCGTCACCCATCATCGCGGCGCCTATCTCAACGCCGTCAGCAACATCCTCGCAGGCCAGCTCGGCCAGCATCCGGTCTATCTCTGGACGCTGCCGATGTTCCACTGCAACGGCTGGTGCTTCCCCTGGACCATTGCGGCGGCCACCGGCATCAATGTCTGCCTGCGCAAGGTCGAGCCGACAAAAATCTTCGAGCTGATCAAGCAGCACGGCGTCACCCACATGTGCGGCGCGCCGATCGTCTACAACACGCTGATCAACGCGCCCGATGCGCCGAAGGGCATTGCCGCGCGTCGCGTCGTCGGCCTGATCGCCGGCGCCGCGCCGCCGGTCGCGGTGCTCGAAGGCGCAGAAAACATCGGCATCAGGCTTACGCACGTCTACGGCCTGACCGAGGTCTACGGCCCCGCCTCCGTCTGCGCCGAGCAACCCGGCTGGGACGATCTGCCCGCCGCCGAGCGCGCCAGCATGAAGCGGCGGCAGGGCGTGCCCTACCCGCTCGAGGAAAGCGTCACCGTCATCAATCCGCAGACGATGCAGGAGGTGCCCCGCGACGGCGAGACCATTGGCGAGGTCATGTTCCGCGGCAACATCGTGATGAAGGGCTACCTCAAGAACGAGAAGGCGACGAAGGAAGCCTTCGAGGGCGGCTGGTTTCACACCGGCGACCTCGGCGTGCTCGACGAGCACGGTTACGTCATCATCAAGGATCGCTCCAAGGACATCATCATTTCCGGCGGCGAGAACATTTCCTCCGTCGAGGTCGAGGACATCCTCTACAAGCATCCGGCCGTGCTGTTCGCAGCCGTCGTCGCAAAGCCCGATCCGAAATGGGGCGAGGTGCCCTGCGCCTTCGTCGAACTGAAGGACGGCGCCAGCGCGACCGAAGCCGAAATCATCGCCTTCTGCCGCACGCATATGAGCGGCTTCAAGACGCCGAAGGCCGTCGTGTTCGGACCGATCCCGAAGACGTCCACGGGCAAGATCCAGAAATTCTTGCTGCGTAACGAGGTCGGCTCGTCGAAGGCGATCTCGGCCTGAACCGAGCCGGCGCGATCAGTGCGTGTCGAGCCGCATGCCGTCATAGGCCGGCACCACGCCCGCCGGCAGCGATTGCCGGATCACCTCGTAATCGACGTCGGCCGTCATGTTGGTGATGACGGCGCGCTTCGGCTTGAAGCGCTCGATCCAGGACAGCGCATCGTTGATGCTGAAATGGCTGGAATGCTGGGTGTAGCGCAAGCCGTCGACGATCCAGAGATCGAGATTCTCCAGCGCGCCCCAGCTCTCGCGCGGGATGTCGTTGAGGTCGGGCGTGTAGGCGGCATTGCCGATGCGATAGCCGAGCGCGGGAATCTGGCCGTGTTGGACCAGGAAGGCGGTCATGGTCACGTCGCCGCCCTTGCCGCTGATGGTCCGGCTTTCGCCGGCCTCGATCGAATGCCGGTGCAGGATCGGCGGATAGTCGCTGCCTTCGGGCGAGATGAAACAGTAGGAGAACCGCGCCATGATGTCCTTCGCGGTCGACTGGTTGAAATAGACCGGAATGCGCTTGCGCATGTGGAGCACGACGGAGCGCAGATCGTCCATGCCGTGGGTCTGGTCGGCATGTTCATGGGTCAGGAACACCGCGTCGATGTGGTCGACATTGGTATCGATGAGCTGCTCGCGCAGGTCGGGCGAGGTGTCGATCACGATGCGCGTGGTGCCGTGGTGTGATGTCTGCTCGACCAGCAGCGAGCAGCGGCGGCGGCGGTTCTTTGGATTGTTGGGATCGCAGGCGCCCCAGCCGAGTGCCGGGCGCGGCACGCCGGCGGAGGAGCCGCAGCCTAGGATCGTCAGCGTCAGCGTCATGCGGCTCCCAGTCCTAAGATTTCACCTTGGAGAACAGGCGGAAGAAGTTTTCGGTGGTCTGGCGTGAGATCTCATCGAGCGACACGCCGTGCGTTTCGGCGAGCACCTTGGCGACCTCGACCACATAGGCCGGCTCGTTGCGTTTGCCCCGGAACTTGCCGGGCGCAAGATAAGGCGAGTCTGTTTCAACCAGAATACGGTCAGACGGCAGTTCAGCCGCAAGCGCGCGCAGGGTCTCCGACTTCTTGAAGGTCAGGATGCCCGTGAACCCGATATAGAGCCCGAGCGACACCGCCTTCAGCGCCAGCTCGCGCCCGCCCGTGTAGCAATGCAGCACGGCGCGAAACGATCCCTTGGCAGCTTCCTCCTCCAGGATGCGGCCGCAATCCTCGTCCGCCTCGCGGGTGTGGATCACCAGCGGCAGGCCGGTCGCACGAGCCGCCGCGATATGGGCGCGAAAGCCCCTCGCCTGCGCCTCCGGCGCGCCGTTGTCGTAGAAATAGTCGAGCCCGGCCTCGCCGAGCGCGACGACCTTGGGATGCCCGGTCAACCCGATCAGCTCGTCCGGCGAGATACCGTCTTCCTCGTCCGCGTTGTGCGGATGGGTGCCGACCGAGCAGTAGACGTCGTCGTAGCGCTCAGCGATGGCCAGAAGCTGATTGAGCTTTCGCACCCGCGTGGAGATCGTGACCATACGGCCGATGCCGGCCGCACGTGCACGCGAGACGATCCCGTCGAGATCTTCCGCAAAGTCCGGAAAATCCAGATGGCAGTGGCTGTCGACCAGCATCGCCCGAACGCCCTAGGCCGCCGGCTCGATGTAGCGCGGGAACGCCGGTGTCGGCGCCGGCAGCGTCGAGCCTGGCGCGATCCGTTTGGCGCCCCCGAGCATCGCGAAGTTCCGCTCGCCCGCGGGAATGCCGAGGCTGTCGAGCAGCAGGCCCGAGGCGGTCGGCATCGCCGGCTGGGCCAGGATCGCAATCTGGCGCACGACTTCGGCGGTGACATAGAGCACCGTCTTCTGCCTGACAGGATCGGTCTTGGCGAGCGCCCACGGCGCCTCGCCCGCGAAATAGCGGTTGGCCTCCGCGACCACGGCCCACACGGCGTTGAGCCAGTGATGGATCTGCTGCGTCGCCATCGCTTCGCGCGATGCAGCGATCATGCCGTCGGCCATCGCCAGAATCGCCTTGTCGTTGTCGCTGAATTCGCCGGGCTCCGGCAGCACGCCGCCGAGCTGCTTGGCGATCATCGACAGCGAGCGCTGCGCGAGGTTGCCGAGGTCGTTGGCGAGATCGGCATTGATGCGCGCGACGATGGCTTCGTGGTTGTAGTTTCCGTCCTGGCCATACGAGACTTCGCGCAGGAAGAAATAGCGCATCTGGTCGACGCCATACTGGTCGGCAAGATTGAAGGGGTCGACGACATTGCCGACCGACTTCGACATCTTCTCGCCCCTGTTGAACAGGAAGCCATGGGCATAGACCCTCTTCGGCAGCGAAATGCCGGCCGACATCAGGAATGCGGGCCAGTAGACCGCGTGGAAGCGGATGATGTCCTTGCCGATGATGTGCACGTCGGCCGGCCAGTAGCGCCAGTTCTTGTCGCTCTCGTCGGGGAATCCGACGCCGGTGATGTAATTGGTCAGCGCGTCGACCCAGACATACATCACGTGCTCTTCGTCGCTGGGCACTTTCACGCCCCAATCGAAGGTCGTGCGCGAGATCGAGAGATCGCGCAGGCCGCCGCGTACGAAGCTCACCACCTCGTTCTTGCGCGAGTCCGGGCCAATGAATTCAGGATGATCTTCGTAGAGCTTCAGAAGCTTGTCCTGATAGGTCGACAGGCGGAAGAAATAGCTCTTCTCCTCGACCCATTCGACTGGCGTGCCTTGCGGGCCGAGGCGCACGCCGTCGTCGTTCAGGCGCGTCTCGTCCTCGGCGTAATACGCCTCGTCGCGCACCGAGTACCAGCCGGCATAGCTGTCGGCGTAGATGTCGCCGTTCGCTTCCATGCGCCGCCAGATTTCCTGGCTGGAGCGATGGTGCTGCTCTTCGGTGGTGCGGATGAAGYGGTCGAACGACACGTTCAGACGCTCGTCCATCTCCTTGAAGCGGCCAGCATTGCGGGTCGCGAGCGCGGACGGGGTCAGGCCCTCGTTCTGCGCGGTCTGGACCATCTTCTGACCGTGCTCGTCGGTGCCGGTCAGGAAGAACACGTCCTTGCCGTCGAGCCGCGCAAAGCGCGCCAGCACGTCGGCCGAGATCGCCTCATAGGCGTGGCCGATATGCGGGCTGCCGTTGGGATAGGCGATGGCGGTCGAGATGTAGAAGACGTTGTCGCGCGCGGGAGCGGCAACAGGAGCTGCGGCTTGCGGAGCTGCGACGGGCTTCGGCGCGGGCGGCGCCTCAGGCTTCGACACTTTGGGCTTCGACACCTTGGGCTTCACAACCTTCGGCGGCGTGGCGACAGGAGCCGGTGCGGCGGTCACGGCAGGCGCGGTCACTTTCGCTTTCTTGGCGACCTTCTTTGCCGGAGCCTTGCTCTTCGCCGGAGACTTGGCTGCCTTTTTGGCCGCTTTCTTCACCGCCTTCTTGGCGACGACCTGCTTCTTCGCAGCCTTCTTGCCGGCCTTCTTTGTCGTCGTCGCAGCGCTTTTCTTCACGCCCTTCTTGACGGCAGCCTTCTTGGTCTTCTTGACCTTCTTGGCAGCTTTGCGCGCGAGCGCCTTCACTGCCTTCTTCACGGCCTTGTTGGCAGCCTTCTTCTTGCTGCTCTTGCCCCTGGCGGTTTTCTTAGCTCGCGTGGCCACGACGAATTCCTTTACCGGCTTCTCGAAATTTGGAAACGAACCTGCGTTCGGTTATTGTCTTGAGCATGATCCTCTCGGAAAACCGCTGCACACTTTTCCGGATCATGCTCTAGCGCGTTGCGTCCGCCAGCCAGCCGAACACCGAGAAAACCAAGGGCTTTCGCTCCAGATTGTAGGTTTCGGTGTCGCGCGCGGCGCGGACGATCTTTTCCCATACCTCAGCTAGGCGCGCAAGGCGCGGCAGATTCTGGTTGGCATTGGCCTCGTCGGAGTGCAGGCGTTCCGCGATCCAGCGATCGATGCCGTCGATGAAGGCCGCCAGCGCGACGCGGTCACTTGTGCCGAGCGAATCGCCGAGCGTGTGCAATTCGCGCGGATCGACCTGTGGCAGGCGCGCGAGCAGCGCCGCCGTGCGCTGCTGCAGCTTCAGGGCATCGCCGCCGAGCAGCGTCAGCGCCCGCGCGACGCTGCCCTCGGAGGCCTCCGCGGCCTCGCGCAGCGCCGGATCGTTCGGATCGAGGTCAGCCGTCGAAGCTGCGGCGCCGATCACATCATCCGTGTCGAGCGGGCGCAGGCGCAGCTTGCGGCAGCGCGACTGGATCGTGGCGAGCACGCGCGCCGGCGCGTGGCTGACCAGGAGGAACAGCGACTGCTGCGGTGGTTCCTCGAGGATCTTCAGCAGCGCGTTGGCGGCATTCGGATTGAGCTCGTCGACGGTGTCGACGATGCAGACGCGCCAGCCTTCTGCCGCGGCAGTCGAGCCGAAAAAACCGATCGTCTCCCGCGTCTCGTCCACGGTGATCACGGTGCGCATCACGCCGCGATCGTTGGCGGTGCGTTCCAGCGTCAACAGCCCGCCATGCGAGCTGGCCGCAACCTGCCGCGCCACGGCGTTATCAGGATCGATCGCGAGGGTCTGGGCTTGCTGCACGGACGGCGCCAGCGGCTGGCCGTTGGAAAGCACGAAGCGCGCCATGCGATAGGCCAGCGTCGCCTTGCCGATCCCCTGCGGCCCGCCGATCAGCCAGGCATGCGGGATGCGCCCGCTGCGATAGGCCGCGAGCAGCGCCGTCTCGGCCTCGCGATGGCCGAACAGAAGGCTCGTCTCGCGCGGATGCGGAATGGCGGTTTCGCGTTCGGCCTGGCGCGGGCTCATAGGGAAACCACCGATGCAGGGGTTGGGAGAAGACGGTCGCGCAGCGCCGTCCAGACTCGTCCAGCAACTGTGTCAGGATCGGAATTGGCATCGATCAGGACGCAACGGCCGGGATCGTCCTCGGCGATCTTGCGATAGGCCTCGCGCAGGCCCTGGTGGAAGCTGAGCTTCTCGCCCTCGAACCTGTCAGGTGTGCCGCTACCACGACGCACGGCGGCGCGTTGCAATCCAATCTCGACCGGCAAATCGAGGATGAGGGTGAGGTCAGGCTTGAGATCGCCGATCGTGACCCGCTGCATCGCGTTGATCAGGCCCATCGGCACGCGGCCGAGGCTGCCTTGATAGGCCCGCGTCGAGTCGGCGAAGCGGTCGCACAGCACCCAGGCACCCCGATTGAGCGCAGGCTGGATCACGGTGCGGACATGGTCGTCGCGGGCAGCCGCGAACAGCAGCGTCTCGGCGTCGGGCCCGAGCAGCTTGCCCATCCCCGACAGCACCAGGTGGCGCATGATCTCGGCACCCGGCGAGCCGCCGGGCTCGCGCGTGACGAGGGTCCGCATCCTGGCCGCAGTGAGGCGGTCGGCGAGCTTCTTGATTTGGGTCGACTTGCCCGTCCCCTCGCCGCCTTCAAAGGTGATGAAGCGTCCGCGCCCGGACGGCCGCTGTGCTGCGCTCTCACTCATGATCAGAGCTTCTCGGCGCCCGCGCGGAACATACCGATCACGAGCTCGCTGGCACCATCGATCGCGCGGCGCATGGTCGAGCCGGTGCCGATCGCTTCGGCGGCATAGACGGGCGTCTCCACCGCGATATTGCCGCTGCGCCAGACCTTGACCACGCCGACCTTCTGGCCGGCTTCGATCGGCGCGCGCACCGGTCCGCTATAGACGACGCGCGCAATCAGCTTGTCACTGCCGTTCTTGTGCACCATCACCTTGACGGGCGTCTTGGCGACCAGCTTGACCGAGCGGCTCTCGCCGCCAAACACTTTTGCGTAGCCAACCTGCTGGTCGGCCGCGATCAGGGTGCGGGTCTCGAAATTGCGAAAGCCCCATTCCAGCATCTTCTTGGCTTCGGTGGCGCGATCCTCAGGATCTTCCAGGCCATTGACGACCACGATCAGCCGCGTGCCGTTCTGCACGGCCGAGCCGACCATGCCATAGCCGCCTTCCTTGGTGTAGCCGGTTTTCAGACCGTCAGCGCCTTCCATCGAATTGAGCAGAGGATTGCGGTTGGGCTGGCGGATCTTGTTCCAGGTGTACTCCTTCTCGCCGAACAGTTTGTAGAATTCGGGGAAGTCGAGAATGATGTGGCGCGCGAGGATGCCGAGCTCGCGCACCGTCATCTTGTTGCCGGGATCGGGCAGGCCGTTGGAATTGCCGAAGGTCGACTTCGTCATGCCGAGCTCGCGGGCACGCTTGGTCATGAAGTCGGCGGCAAAGATCTTCTCGTTGCCGGCAATGCCCTCGGCCAGCGCGATGCAGGCGTCATTGCCGCTCTGGATGATCGCGCCATGCAGGAGGTCGTCGACCGAAACCTTGCTGTTGATGGCGGCGAACATGGTCGAGCCGCCCGAGGGCGCCCCGCCCTTGCGCCAGGCGTTCTCGCTGATCCGGTACTCGTCGGTCGGCTTGATGTCGCCCTTCTTGATGGCGTTGAAGACGACTTCGGCCGTCATCAGCTTCATCATGCTGGAGGGCGCACGCAGCTCGTCGGCGTTCTTCTCGAACAGCACGCTGCCGCTGGAAGCCTCGATCAGGATCGCGGTGGGGGCGTCGCCATCGAAGCCGGAATCCTCGGTTTTCTTGGCACCCTGGATGCTCTGGTTGGCGGCGTAGAGTGCCCCGCCCCAGCCGATGCCCGCCACCAGAACCGCCGCGATCAGCCCGCGCGCCAGCGCACCGGCGGAGAACCGGGTGCGACGGAGCGGAAAAAGACGAAATGCCATGGCGAAGCCCTGAGAGCGGCGTTCTAACAGCAGGAACCGGTGCGAACAACACGGGGCTGGCCGCCGAACCCGAGATTGCACGATTCTCGGCGCGCCCCTATCGTGGCACCTGATATTTCCCGACCAAACCCCTGAAACAAGGCGGAAAAGCGATGTTGTCCACCCGCGTGATCAAGGCCAACGGGATCGACCTGTTCATCCGCGAGGCCGGCCAGGGTCCGCTGGTGGTGCTGTGCCACGGCTGGCCCGAGCTATCCTACTCCTGGCGCCACCAGATCCCGGCGCTCGCCGATGCCGGGTTTCGCGTCGTCGCCCCCGACATGCGCGGCTACGGCCAGAGCTCGGCGCCGGCGGACGTTGCCGCCTACTCGATCTTCGACACGGTCGGCGACATCGTTGGCCTCGTGCATGCGCTCGGCGAGAGCAAGGCGATGGTGGTCGGCCACGACTGGGGCGCGCCGGTCGCCTGGCATGCGGCGTTGTTCCGGCCCGACATCTTCACGGCGGTGGCGGGCCTGAGCGTGCCGCCGCCATTCCGCGGCCGCGGCAAGCCGCTCGATCTGCTGCGCCAGGGTGGCGTCACCAATTTCTACTGGCAGTATTTCCAGACGCCCGGCGTCGCCGAGGCCGAGTTCGAGCGTGACATCGCCCGCACCATGCGCATCGTGCTTGGCGGGCGCGGCCTTGCCGATCCCAGTGCCGCGATGTTCGTCCAGGAGGGCAAGGGCTTTCTCGGTCACGCGCTCGCCGAGGAGCCGCTGCCCAACTGGCTCAGCGAGGCTGACCTCGCCTATTTCACCGAAAGCTTCCGCAAGTCCGGCTTCCGCGGCGGGCTGAACTGGTACCGCAACCTCGACCGCAATTGGGAGCTGACGGCGCCCTGGCAGGACGCGCAGATCCATCAGCCATCGCTCTTCATTGCCGGTTCGAAAGACGCCGTCATCACCGGCCTGATCGGCGCCAAGCGCGTCAACGAGCTCGAGCGCGTGCTGCCCAATCTGACGCGGAAGCTGATCATCGAGGGCGCCGGCCATTGGGTCCAGCAGGAGCGGCCCGACGAGGTCAATGCTGCGCTGCTGAAGTTCCTGCGCGAAGTGGCTGTGCCTTAGGCGAGATCCTTTTTCATCGCGATGTGGACGGCGCCCGCCTGCCCGATCTCGGCAAATCCTCGCCGCAGGTAAAACCTGTGCGCGGCCGGATTGTCCGCAAGCACCGAGAGCGTCAGCGCGCCGACACCCTGCTGCCGTGCGCTCGCTTCGAGCGCGTCGAGGATCTTCGTGCCGGCGCCGCGACCGCAATCGGCCGGCAGCAGCGCGATGTCGATGATGTGCCAGTGCTCGCTTTCGCAATGAAGCAGCAGCCGGCCGATCGCGGTCCCGTCCTGTGTGACGATCAGCGAGATCGCCCCCGGAAACTGCGCGGCATAGCCGGCCGCCTGGCTGCGGAACTGTTGCGCGATGATCTGGCCGACGATCGGCCCGGACAATCCGGTCGCGGTGAATTGCCCTGTCCGCACCTCCTCGAAGAGACGCCGGATGAACGGCTCGTCATTCGGGCCTGCGGGCCGAAGCCGAAGAGCCGGATCGTCCGGGACGATGTCGAGCGGCGCGCCGTCAATCATGCCGTCGCGCACTCAAGATCGTTCAGGAGCTGCCGAAAGCCGGAAAGATTCCCGCATAGGCGATACACCACACGATCGCCTGGGTCGGCTGCATGTTGTCGTGCGGCAGGTTCTGCCCGGTGAGTGTGACGGCGCTTGGCAGCAAGGTGAGACTGCCGGGTGGCGCCGTGAAGCCGGTGAAGTTCGGGTCGATCGCAACCGTGGTCCCCGCCGCGCCGGGACCTGCCGTAGCGCCTGTCGCGCTCTTGTTGCCGAGTTGCAGGGCGTGCGTGTGCCTCGCCATGTTGTCGCCGATCAGCGTCACCGTCGAACTGCCGACGGTCTCGCCGACGACATAATTTTGCAATCCCGGGCCTTGCCCCTGACCGATCGCGACCGAACCGTTCAGGTTCGGCAAGGCGAAATTGGTCGTGCCATTGCCGCCGTAGTAGGTACCGATGAGTGCAAATAACGCACTGTGACCCTGAATTGGCAGGAGCTGGCCGCCGCACGGCAGCCAGGCGCTGTTGAAGCCGCCGACTGCAAAAGGAAACGTAAAAGCCTGGATTTCTCCGACGAACGGATCTGACATGTTGTCTTTCCTTGAGACTGAATACGGATGCGTGCGCAGCCTAACCGGACGAAGGGAAGACGCCCGCGTAGCAAATGCAGTAATTGGCAACCACGCTCGGCATCATGTTGTTGTGCCCGATGCTGTTGCCCGAAGTGGCGACGCAGGGGGCCATCGTGGAGTACGTCCCGGCGTTCGCAATCGGTGCGTAGAGTTCACCTGCTGACGCCGTGGCAAGATGGAGGGTCGGCCCGGGCGTTACATCCGTTGCCGTCGCGGTCGAGGACATCAGCGCATGACTGTGGGTCGGCATTTCGGCTTCGATCAGGGTGTGGTTCTCCTCACCCCCGGGCTGGCCCAGCGTATAGTTCGGAAGGCCTGTCCCCTGTCCCTGTCCGATCGGCACACGGCCGCGTAGATCGGGAAGGTTGAACGTGTTGACGCCATCGCCGCCATAGGTGGTGCCGATCACGGCGTAAAGCGTCTCAAACTGGGCAATCGAGACCGACTGTCCATTGCAGGCGAACCAGCCGTCCGGCACCCGCGGAAAGCCAAACAACCTGATCTCGCCGAGAAACGGATCTGCCATCGCATATGATCCTTTGGTGTGCGCCCGTTCCGATCCGATCGGCGAATGCGCGAATATGAGAAAACTGAAGTGGACGGATTGCGTTTGCGAAAATGCGGCCGTGCAGCCGCTCAGCTTCGTGACGGGAAAATCCCCTGCGTCGCGATCAGATAGCTGATCGTGAGATAGGGCTGCATGTTGTTATGCGGCTGGTTGCCACCTTCGTTCACCAGATTGGTGGCGGTCGCCAATGGCGTGTCGCCGCTCCCGGCTGCGGCAAAAATCTTCGTCGGATTGGTCGCCGGCAGTGAGTTTGTCGCGAAGACGTTGCCTGTGGGAGGGACGCTCCCGCGTCCGCCTCCGCCGACCGCTGCAGACACTTGAATGAAATGATTGTGGGCCGGGAGCTGCTGCGCATTGAGGCTGGCCATATACGACCCGCCGGTCATGCCCACGGGATATTGGCCGGCGCCACTCGAGCCGAGGATCGCGCGACCGCGCAGATCCGGGAGTGCAAACGTCGTCACTCCGTTGCCGCCATAATAGGTGCCGAGCAACGAGAACAGCGCGGAATTTTGCTGGATGGCCAGCAGCGCACCGTTACACAGCGCCCAACCTCTGGGAATCACTGCGCCCGCAAAAGGCATGATCTGTCCGAGAACCGGCTGTAACGGCATGACCCCTCCCCCAAAAAACTAACGACCCGTCGCGTGATGATGCAAACCACGACGGCGGCACTTAAATTAAAGAATGAATTTATTGCGGCCCACTCGCCGAGATTGTTGAACAGCCAGCGTCGACAGTCAAGCGCAAGCGCAACCATAAATTGACGCGTCAAGCGTTTCCGTCGATTGCCATCAAAGCACGCTTTTGTTGCCACTATGCAACGGTTCGCCGGAAAGTAGTGCCCGCGACTTGGTACCGGCCGTTTGGCTGGCTCGTTCGCTTGCGTTGCGCACCGCGTCCCGTCAAATGCACGCAACGATATAGGCGAATAATTTCACAATCAGGGATTTTAGGCGGATGCTCTATCGAGAGCTGCCGCTAAGGGGGGCCGGTGAGTCACGCAATTGCGGTGGCCATTCCAGAGATAGTCGGGGAACTGGCCGTCCCGACACGCGATGGTGAAGCTACGCCTTCGCGGATATTGCGCTCTCTCTGGCGGGCGGCTCAACGCATCTGCATCGCGGCCGTCGTGATGCTCGGCGCGATGGCAGCGGCGAACGCGGCTTGCGATCAAACGACAGATTCGACGTCGGGCGTGACCATCAACTTCACGTCGGTCGGTCAGATCTATCGCCTGTGTCTGACCGTCGGCGCAGCCGCGGCCGACGACTCGGTTGTATACGGCGTCTATTCCGTCGCGGGCACAGACGCCTTTTACAATGCACCGATCGCAAATTCGAGCGGCCATTTGGGCAGCGCACTGCTCACAGCGGCCGATTATAATCCGACCACGTCAAAGGCAACTTACACATTTCATCCAACGAACCCGAACCAAAACGGTCAATCCGCGAAGGCCGGCCAGGCCGAGATCGATATCACGCTGAACAGCAAGACAGGTGGCGGACAGGACTCGATCACCCTGTATTACACGCCGGGCTGCAGCGATTTCAACGTGGGCTGCTCCGGCAGTTCGATAGCGAACACCCCTTACACGTTCACGATCAATCTACCCAGCCCCACGGTGACGTCGATTTCACCGACGAACGGGCCGCTCGCCGGCGGCACTTCGGTGGTGATCACGGGCACCAACTTCACCGGGACGACTGGCGCCGCCGGCGTCAAGTTCGGCGCCACCAACGCGACGGGTTACACCGTCAATTCCAATACGCAGATCACCGCGACCGCGCCCGCAGGGTCCGCCGGGACTGTCGATATCACGGTCACCAACGGCTCGACGTCGCCGACATCGGCGGCAGACCAATACACCTATGTTGCCGCGCCGACTGTAACCTCGATATCGCCGACATCAGGTCCAACCGGTGGCGGCACATCGGTGATCATCACCGGCACGAATTTCAGCACGACCACAGGCGCTGCCGGCGTGAAGTTCGGCGCCATCAATGCCGCGAGCTACACGGTCAATTCCAATACCCAGATCACGGCCACAGCGCCTGCCGGAACCGGCACCGTCGACGTCACCGTCACGACAGTAGGCGGAACGTCCGCGACCACGGCCTCCGACCAGTTCACCTATGTGGGCGCGCCCACCGTCACCTCGATCTCGCCGACGTCGGGCCCGGGCGGTGGCGGCACCACCGTGACCATCACCGGCACCAACTTCACAGGTGCGACGGCCGTGACTTTCGGGGGAACGGCCGCGGCCGGCTTCACCGTCAATTCGGCGACCCAGATCACCGCGACATCGCCGGCAGGAACCAGCACGATCGACATCAGGGTGACGACAGCCGGCGGCACGTCCGCAACCTCCGCGGCGGACCAGTTCACCTATATTCCCTCACCGACCGTCACCTCGATCTCACCCACTGCGGGCCCGCAGACCGGCGGCACGGTGGTGACGATCACAGGCACGAATTTCACCGGCGTCACGGCCGTGTCATTCGGCGGTACGGCCGCGGCCGGCTTCACGTTCAATTCAGCGACCTCGATCACCGCGACCTCGCCGGCGGGGGCCGCCGGTGCTGTTGACGTCAGGGTCACGACACCGGGCGGGACATCAGCGACCTCGGCTGCTGATCAGTTCACCTATGCAGCTCCGCCAACCGTGACATCGATCTCGCCGACATCAGGCCCGCAGACCGGCGGCACAACCGTGGTCATCACCGGAACGAACCTCTCCGGAGCAACTGCGGTCACGTTCGGCGCAACGGCGGCAGCCGGTTTCGCGGTCAATTCCGCGAACCAGATCACCGCGACCTCGCCCGCAGGCACTGGCACGGTCGACATCACGGTGACGACCGTAGGCGGAACATCGGCAACGTCAGCAGCCGATCAATTCACTTATGTTCCGGCACCGACGGTCACTTCTATTTCGCCGACCTCGGGTCCGGGCTCTGGCGGCACCACCGTAACCATCACCGGCACCAACTTCTCAGGCGCGACAGCCGTGGTGTTCGGAGCAACGGCTGCGACTGGCGTCACGGTCAATTCGGCGACCCAGATCACCGCGACGTCGCCGGCAGGAACCAGCACGATCGACATCAGGGTGACGACAGCCGGCGGCACGTCGGCAACATCTGCAGCGGACCAGTTCACCTATATTCCCTCACCGACCGTCACCTCGATCTCACCCACTGCGGGCCCGCAGGCCGGCAGCACGGTGGTGACGATCACAGGCACAAATTTCACCGGCGTCACGGCCGTGTCATTCGGCGGGACGGCCGCGCTCGGCTTCACGTTCAATTCGACAACATCGATCACAGCGACCTCGCCGCCCGGGACCGGCGTCGTGGACGTCAGGGTGACGACGCCGGGCGGGACGTCCGCGACCTCGGCTGCTGATCAGTTCACCTATGCCGGCCCTCCCTCCATCACGTCGATTTCGCCGACAGGCGGCCCCCTGGGCGGCGGCACGACGGTCACGATCACCGGCGCCAATCTGTCAGGTGCAACGGCGGTGACGTTCGGCGCCACGGCGGCGGCCGGCTTCACCGTCAATTCGGCAACCCAGATCACCGCGACATCGCCTGCCGGGGCCGGCACCGTGGACATCAGGGTAACGACGGTAGGCGGAACGTCGGCAATGTCCGCCGCGGACCAGTTCACCTACACCGCCGCGCCGACCGTCACCTCGATCTCACCGACTACGGGTCCGCAGACAGGCGGCACAGTCGTGACGGTCACGGGCACAGGCTTCACCGGCGCCACCGCAGTGACATTCGGCGCAACCGCCGCAACGAGTTTCACGGTCAATTCGTCAACATCAATCACCGCGACGTCACCCGCCGGTACCAGCACCGTTGACCTCCGCGTGACCAATCCGGGCGGCACCTCGGCCACCTCCGCCGCCGACCAGTTCACCTATGTCGCCACGCCAGCCGTCACGTCGCTTTCGCCGACGTCGGGGCCGGCGGCCGGCGGCACGGTGGTGACGATCACGGGCACCAATTTCACCGGCGTCACGGCCGTGTCATTCGGCGGGACGGCCGCGGCCGGCTTCACGTTCAATTCAGCGACCTCGATCACCGCGACCTCGCCGGCGGGGGCCGCCGGTGCTGTTGACGTCAGGGTCACGACACCGGGCGGGACATCAGCGACCTCGGCGGCAGACCAGTTCACCTATTTCGCCCTGCCGACCGTGACGTCGATCTCGCCGACGGGCGGCCCGCTCGCAGGCGGCACGTCGGTGACCGTCACCGGCACCAATTTCACCGGTGCGACCGCCGTGAAGTTCGGGGTGACGAATGCATCGAGCTTCACGGTCAATTCCGCGACCTCGATCACCGCGACCTCTCCCGCCGGCACAGGCACCGTTGATCTCACGGTCACGACACCTGGCGGAACGTCGGCCATATCAACGGCGGATCAGTTCAGCTACGCCGCGACGCCGGCGGTGACGTCGGTTGCGCCGAATGCGGGCCTGCTCGCCGGCGGCACGTCGGTCACCATCACGGGCACCGCATTATCCGGAGCCACCGCGGTGAAGTTCGGCGCAGCCAATGCGACCAGCTTAACGGTCAATTCGGCAACCTCGATCACCGCAGTGTCGCCGGCCGGTGCCGGTACGGTCGATGTCACCGTGACGACGCCAGGCGGAACATCACCGATATCGGCATCGGACCAATTCAGCTACACGCCGGCACCAACGGTCGGCTCGATCTCACCGAGCTCCGGATCCGCGATCGGCAGCACCTCCGTGGCGGTCACGGGGACCGGATTCACCGGCGCCACCGCAGTGAAGTTCGGCGCCAACAACGCGACCAGCTTCACGGTCAATTCGGCAACGTCGATCACGGCAACCTCGCCGCCCGGCGCCGGCACGGTCGATGTCACCGTGACGACGGCCGGAGGGACGTCGCCGACCTCGGCGGCAGACAGGTTCACCTATCTGTCCGCGACGACCACCACGGAGCTCACGTCGTCGAAGAATCCGAGCAGCTACGGCGAGTCTGTAACGTTCACGGCCAAGGTGAGGAGTTCGGGCGGAACGCCGACGGGAACGGTCACTTTCAACGACGGCGGCACGCCGATCGGCACGTCTACCCTGTCGGCCGGTGACGCCACCTTTGCCACGACCACGCTCCCCGTCGGCAATCACAGCATCACGGCGACCTACAACGGCAGTGTAGCCTTCAACGCCTCGACATCGCCGGCTCTGAACCAGTCGGTCGACATTCCCGCCGACAGCGCCAAGCTGCGCGCCCTCCAGCTCAACGTCACCAAGATCGTGGCGCAGAGCTCGGGACAGGCGATCTCCGGTTCGATTGACACCGCGATTTCCGAAGGGTTCAGCGACGGCGGGCAATACGTCATGCCAGGCGCGGGCGGGCTGCGCGTCAATTTCGCCGCCGCGCCCGACGGCGATGAGGACGACAAGCCCAAATCCGGTCAGCAGCCCGGTTCTCAAAGTTTGAACTCCTATTCGGGCGACGGCGGCTCCGGCCGGACCGGCGGCCGCGGGCGCGGCTCCTCGCGGATCGATGACGCCTTCGCCGCGATCGATCGGGCGGCTCCGACCAAGGCACCGGCTGCGCGCTTCAGGGAACAGAAGGACTGGCTGTTCTGGATCGACGCGCGCGGCAGCGGCATCGATCAGTGGGGCTCGTCCGGCAACATCGGTCAGGGTGCAACCCAGGCCACGCTCTTCGGCCAGCAGATCAACCTGCTGTCCGGACTGACCTACCGGGCGAGACCCAATTTGCTGGTCGGTGTGACCGGCGGCTATGAGAACTTCAGCTACACCCAGACCGACATCAACGGAAAGCTGAAGGGCGACGGCTGGACCGTCGGTGCCTATCTCGGCTGGAAGATCATCCCGACGCTGCGTTACGACGTGGCCGTGACCTATTCCGGCATCGGCTATGACGGCACCGCCGGCACGGCCCAAGGCAATTTCAACGGCAATCGCTGGATATTCGCGACCGGCTTCACCGGCAGCTACAGCTGGGCCAATTTCAATATCGAACCGTCGGCCAAGGTCTACGCGATCTGGGAGCGGGAAAACGCCTATGTCGACTCGCTCGGCACCCAGCAGGCGGCCCGCACCTTCTCGAGCGGCCGCGCGTCTGCCGGCAACAGGGTCTCCTACCCCATACCGTGGCTCGATAGCGTGCTGCTGGCGCCCTATGCCGGCGTGTTTGCCGACTATTACTTCACGCAGGACGATGCGGCCGCGATCGTTGCTGCGGGCGGCATCCCGCTCGCTTCGACACCATTGCTCCAGGGCTGGTCAGCCCGCATCACGGGCGGCATCGGCGCAAGGCTGGCGGGCGGCACCACGGTCGGCTTCGGCGCCGAACTCGGCGGCATCGGCAGCAACACGCAGATCTGGACGTTCACGGGACGCGCGCGCATCCCATTCTGATCCCTGGGCGCGACGACGGGCCAGCGGCGCTACGCCGCTCGCCGGATTTGCCGGCTTGGTACCTGCTCAGTAGAGGCCGCGGCCGCTCAGGATGCTGCGGGCCTCGGCGGCGCCGTCGGCCGATGACGGCGCGTTCTCGGTCGCGTAGCGGCCATCCTCGTCATAGGACACGGCGCGCGCGTTCTGGAGCGCCCGGCCCCGGCCCCGGCTGCGGCTCGAGGCCGACATCTCCGAGGTCGCGTTGAGCGACGCCATGTCGGCGGAGGTGTTGCCGAGATTGTAGGGCCGCCCTTCTGGCGTCGGAACCTCGCCGCGAATGGCGCCGCGGTTCGACGATGGCAGCTCCGGCACGAAGGGCCTTGCCGAGGCAACCCGCACCATCGAGGGCGACGGCGCCGGGATCCCGGTGCGCAGGGTCGCCATCAGCTGGCGATCGTCGGAGCCTTCCAGCGGCGCCCGGCCAACGTATTCGACACGGACCTTGGCGACGCCATTGCCTTTGAATTCAAGGAGTTCAGCGGCTTTGTTCGAGACGTCGATCAGCCGGTTGCCGTGATAGGGCCCGCGGTCGTTGACGCGCACGATCAGCGATTTGCCGTTCGAGACATTGGTCACCCGCGCATAGGACGGCATCGGCAGGGTCGGATGCGCCGCTGTCAGCGAAGTCATGTCGAACACTTCGCCATTGGCGGTCAGGCGGCCGTGGAAATCGTCGCCGTACCAGGACGCCATACCCTCGGCGCGGTAGTTGACGTCCTCCTCCGGCACGTAGGTCCGACCGCCCACAACATAGGGCTTGCCGACGCGGTAGGTGCCGCCGCCTTTCGGAACCGGATCCCCAAACGCCACGACCCGCGGGCTCGAGGACACGCCGTATTTCGGATCGACCCGGCTGGCGAACTTGTTCGAGGAGGCGCAATTGGCGAGCGCGAGGCAGGTCGCGACCGCGGCAACACCGCGTGCGGCCCGCAAAACCGAATCTGACCGTCGGATCCCCATGCGCCCCAAATACCACTTCGCCGGAGGCGTACCCAACCCGCTTTGGCTACGGGGGAGCGCTGTCCGGTCCCAAAATCCGAGGCGGCCCACCACCGCGTCGGAAGCAGTAAGGATAACGCAACCCGAACACGGCGGAAATGGGGAGCCCACAGCGTTCACGCCGGGATGGTAAACGGGGCGTTCGCTTCTCCCCCGTTGATCTACGGAGCGCAGGCACCCTGCTCTGTACCACTCCTGGACATTCTGTTGCGCCAAATCCTCACTCCACCCCCATTGTCTTGTGGCTCACTGGAATTCTTTTGACTGTGCAAGGCCGCACGCGTTTTCTCGGTTGCAGGGGCGAACTGGAATTTGATGATGATCGAGACGGTTTCGGCACTGATGGGTCTGGTAAGCGCGGGGATCTTCCTGGCCCATGCGTTTGAAGGTTACCGCACGAGGGCCTGAGGGCATTCGCGCGGACGGCAAGGATCACCTCTTTCAAGACGGCACGTTCGGACAATCTTAATCGATCCGACCGAGCATCGAACACGAGAGCGGAAGGTGTCCCATGCGCAACCATGACTTCGTATCCGATGGCTTCCTGGCACTGACCGCCGGCGGCTTGTTTCTTCTCTGCTCGAGCCTCGTGGCACTGGCCTTCGCCTGAGCACCACCACGAGTCTCCTTCTTTCTAACCACAACTACACCGCGATGCAGCATACAGCGCTGTCCGGTATTGCCCTGCTCCCGTTTAGTTGATTGAATTTCTGCGTTCGGCGCCTCGACTCATTTCAAGAGGCCATCACCAACGAGGGTGACGCAAATGCTTGCTGAGAAATTTTTTCTGGTTCTGGAATCGCTGATCCGCGGCGACCGCACCTATCCCGACGGAAGCCCCCGGGTGATCAGCACCTCCCCGCACGTGCCGGTGAAGCTGCCGGACCGGAAATAGCCGTCCCCCAAACCTCCGAATCACGCGCTGCTCAGCGCAGGCCCAATAGCGAGCGGCGATAAAGGCTGTCGCGGGCCTCGCTCAGGCAGACGAAGCTGCCGTCGAAACCCTGGCCATACCGCTTCTGGCCCTTGCCGTAGTAGATGCCTTTCCTGAAATCGAGCCAGACCACCTGATCGTGCGGGCAATGACGTTGCGCCTGCGCCTCGTAGCGAAACGGCGTCAGCGGCGTCGCCGAGACCTCCGCGCCACCGGCGCCAACCACGATTGTGACGGCGACCGCGATGCCGCCGAGCCCTTTGCCGAAGCCGCTCCAAGACACCCCCGCCTCCCGATTCAAGCCCTGACTCTTTGGCCGTTCGGCACGGTAGCACGAGACTGCGCGATCTGCCGGCCGCAGCCAGCGGCTTGGCCGTCTTCCACCGGCCATCTTGTCGGGTTACATGAAGGCGAGATCATCTCAGCTCGCGAGGATGCTGCCTGAATGTCGGTTGAGCCTGGACCCGAGTCCGAACTGCGCACCGAACCCCGCCCGCCGTTGCCGCGTTTGGGCCTGCTGCCGATGATCATCTTCGGCTCGCGCTGGCTGCAACTGCCGCTCTATCTCGGACTGATCGTGGCGCAGTGCGTCTACATCGTGCTGTTCCTCAAGGAGCTCTGGCATCTTTCCTGGCACGCGATCGACCTCACCGAACAGCAGATCATGATGAGCGTGCTGGCGCTGATCGACGTCGTGATGATCTCCAACCTGCTCGTGATGGTCATCGTCGGCGGCTACGAGACCTTCGTTTCGCGGCTCGACCTCCAGGGTCATCCCGACGAGCCGGAATGGCTCGGCCACGTCAATGCGAGCGTCCTGAAGATCAAGCTCGCCATGGCCATCATCGGCATCTCCTCGATCGCGCTGCTGCGCACCTTCATCGAGGCCGGCAATCTCGGCTCGAACCGCGCCGGCTTCACCGAGACCGGCGTCATGTGGCAGGTCCTGATCCACATCACCTTCATCGCCTCGGCGATCGGCATTGCCTACGTCGACAGGCTCAGCGACTCCGGAATGCGCAAGCACGCCGAGTGAGGGCAACGGCCGGCCTTCTTATTGTTTGCTTGCTTCGAGCTGCGCGAGCGCCTGGTGCAGGCACTCCTGAAGCTTTTGCGCGACCTGCTCGCGCGCCACGCCCTTGGCGGCAAGATCGCCGGACACCTTGCCCACGACATCGTCGATGCTCTGGCTCTCCAGATTGTCTGTCACCAGCGCCGTTGCGTAGCTTGCCGCGGCGTCGCCGCTGAGCCCGAGCTGGCCCGCGGCCCAGAGCCCGAGCAGCTTGTTGGACCGGGCCGTGGCCTTGAACATGAATTCCTCGTCGTGGGCGAATTTGGCCTCAAAGCCCTGCTCGCGCTTGTCGAACGTGGTCATGGTCAGCTCCAATGCGTTTTCGCTGAGGAGAATCGGACTGGCTGGGAGCGAACGTCTCCGTGGTTCTCGTCAGTTTAGGATCATGTGAATCTTCCTCCCGGAAGGCAGAGGCCGTCAAGCCTGCGCGGTGGTGCACCGCAGCCCGGGCGTGGGCACGGCACGCACCAGCGCCGCGCCAGCCAAATCGGCTAGGCAGAGATGTTTACCGTTCGTTAAGCAGACTCGGCGCCGGATGGGCCGGGGGACATCGAGAGCTGGCGCATGAACAAAGAGCTGCGGGAGTTTCGACGGCTTGAACGGGTCTGCCTCGAGCAGGCCGCCCTCTCCACCATGGACCTCGCGCGAAGCGGGCTGCTCAAGGTCGCCGACGATTGTCGCATCGCGGCCGAAGCGATCGAGGCGCAAGCGCCCCGCGGCGCGTTCGCCGGCGCCGTCCAGGCGCTCAAGCTGGCTTTGAGCGCAAAGGCGATGTCCAACCGCCATTAGCTGCCGGTCGCCAGTTGGGAGATCGCCTCAGAAGATTGCGGGCGACGACCGCGTTCGGTCAGCCCTTCGCCTCGGCCGCTTCGCGCGCGAGCCGCTCGGCCCTCAGCCGTTCCTTATTGGCGTAAAACGCCTTCTGGGCCTCTTCGTGATCGCGCATGGCCTTTTCGGCCTCGATCCGGCGTGCGGCATCACGAGCCTGGCGCTGCTCAGGGGTCAAGGGTTTGCGTCGGAAGGAAAGGTCTTCGGTCATGCGGAGACAACGCGCGAGCAGCGAAACGGTTCCACGAGTTGAACCAGGCAGGCCGGCGCGGTCGATTGAAGTCTCAACATATCAGATAGTTAGATAACGCACTCGTCGCTCGGCCGGACCTATTGCGACGCCCCCGGTGGCTTGACGCCTGGGAGAGGGCACTGCGGTGCCGCGGGAATCGCGCTGCGGACGGGCGGGTCCGGATAGTATTGGGTGTTCTGCTGAACCTCACGCGCCAGCTCCGTGCCTCCGAGCAGCGTGATCAACATCAGGGCCTCGTCGAGGCCCGCGGATATTCCGGCTCCGGTCAGGCGATTGCGATCCAGCACGAAACGCGGATGTCCGTCGGCAACCTTCACCTTCGGGAACAGCGTCGGGAAGCATTCCAGGAAAGCCCAGTGCGTCGTCGCCCAGTGGTCGTCGAGAAGGCCCGATGCCGCGAACAGCATTGCTCCCTCGCAGACCGAGCACATGTACTTCGCACCGGCGGCCTGCCTGGTCAGAAACTGGACGTAGGTCCGGTGCGGATCGTTGATGATCTCGGTGAGCGCGTCTGGATCGCCGCCGGGAATCCAGACGGCATCATACTGGGTGCATTCCGCGAAGGATTTTGCGACCTCGAACGGAAATCCCCGGTTGCGAAACCGTTTCATTCCCGGCTTTGCCGCGACGACCTCGACGTCGAAGTCCGCCCAGTCGAACATTTCGAAGGGACCGGCGACGTCGAGCATGTCGACGCCGTCGTAGACGGGGATGCCGATCTTCATCGCGCGTAATCCTCCCTGCTTCCTGTGACGATCAATGTTTGTGGCCTACGGGCGTCGCCGCGGGTGTCGCCGTCGGCTGCTTGGCATGGCGCATCCCCGCCATCCCGAGGCCGCCGCCCGGCGCGTTGAGGTCGGGAACGATCGCGATGTTGGCCATCATGCCCGCGTCCTCGTGGTCCAGGATGTGGCAATGCAGGACATACTCGCCGATGTAGCGGTCGTACCGCGTCCTGACGCGGATCTGATAGTTGTTCTCGACGATGATCGTGTCGCGGAATGTGTGCCACATGCCGCAATACTGGTTGGCCAGTTGCTGCTTGTCGGCATACACGATGTCAGGTTTGCAGGTGCCGTCGGGATTGTAGATCGAGATCTGCTGACCGTTGGTGTTGGTGGTGGTGACGTCGATCACCTGGAACGGATTGACGTGGATATGGAAGATGTGCGGCTCGCCTTGCGCGGACAGCAGCCAATCGTCCGTGGTGTTGACCTCGCGCGTGAAGTTCACCACGTCGGGATCGTACGAGGCGTTGTTGACCGTGAAGGCCGGGAAGTTGATCGCGAAGGCCGCCTGCTGCTGCTGGCTGCCCGCAGCCGGCGGCGCAAGGTTTTCGAATGGCGCCCACGGTCGCAGATCGCCGTCACGCAGCCCGGTGCGAACGGCGTCCGGCAGCGTCGGATTGGCATCGTAGAGCGCCTTGCCGACATAGGCCCGCAGGTCGCCGGTCACGGGCTGCCCTCCGCGCACATGGATGTAGGCCAGCAATTGCGGCGTCGTCGGCCCCTGCCCGCCGCCATTGCCGTTGGACACGCGCTCAGCCGTCGGCGCCGCCTGGTTGAGCAGGCAATAGTCCCCGTCCGTGGGGAATACGACGAGGACGTCGCTCCGATAGCCGGGCTGCATGTAGTTCGATTCGAGCACGCCGCCGACCTGCGAGGCGTGCACGGTGCGCAATTTGGTCCGGGTCAGACCGTCGGATGCGATCTCGAACTGCGGGATCAGTGTGCCCGTCGAGGCGTTGCAGGCGGCCAGAAGATCGGCCTTCTGCTGTTGGCGGTTGCCGCTCAGCGCTGAGGTCGCGATCAGGTTCGTTGTGCCGACCGGCGTGGCGCGCACGAGCTGAATGTTAATCGTGTCATGAATGCCGGCATGCACGAAGCGCCAGCGCTGGATCTCGCCCGCCGGCACGGTGAGCGTCGGCTGCACGATGCCATTGACGCTGGTGAAGCGGCCATTGGTGTCCCAGATCGACGATGAGTCCAGTTGCAAGCCAAAGTTCTCGACGACGCCGGGGCTTACCGGATTGCCTGACGTCGCCAGCGGGCACGTCCACGGCGCGTTGGCGATATTTGCCGGACTGTTGGCGTTGTAGAGTCCCTGCGTGGTGTAGATCTGCTGCCACGGGCCGCCGGGCTGGTTCGGCTGGTTGGCGAAGCAGGCATAGGCGATCTGCTGAAACAGGAAGAGCTGCTCCTTGAACGGGGCACCGTTGACGTCATGCAGGACCGTGTCGATATCGGCAATCGGCTTCGGGTTCTGCGGCGACGGTGGCGTATAGGGACGCTCGCCCTTGACGACCAGCACGCCCGAGGCGCCGCTCGCCACCTGCACTGCCGTCGAGCCATGACGGTGGGCGTGATACCAGAACGTCCCCGCCGGATGGTCGTTGGGGATGTTGATCTCATACGGAAACTTCGTCTGCGGGGCGATGTTGAGCAGCACGTTGTCGCTGTTGCCGGCAGGCGAAACGTGCAGGCCGTGCGTGTGCAGGTTGGTGGTGTTGAAGCACCCGACCAACGCCGGCAAGCCCAGCCCCTCCGGAGGATTGGGCAAACAGCTAGGGTCGTCCTTCGCGAGCTGGTTGATCAGGTCGACGCGCAGCGTATCGCCGGGCTTGACGAAGATCGCCGGGCCCGACTTGCAGCCGCCATAGGAGCGCAGCTCGACGGGGTCGAGGCCATCCGGTTGCGGATCGGTCGGATCCGGGTTGTTGATGAAGAAGCGGCCGCGCACGAAGTTGAGCACCACCGAGACGATCGAGCCGCTGCGCGAGATCGATCCTTGCGGCCGGCAGCCGCCAACGGCCGGCGCCACGCCGGCCTCCAGGGCCACGACATTGCCCTGTCCGGGCAGCGTCGGCGGCGGTTCGAAAGCACGGGGAACCGGCGCCGCGAATGCTGGAAGGCTCGGTCCCAGCGCGGCGATGACAAGACCAATTCGCGCGAAGCTCTTCATCATGTTGTCCGCCCTACTGTTCCAGAAGACTGCTCGAAGGATTGGGTGAAGGCGCGTCGGCATGCCGGCGCCGCCAGAACGGGCGCTCGGACCAGCGCGAAACACTGCCGTAGTGTTCGCTCAGCGTCGTCGCGTAGGCCGCGGCCTCGCGCGCGACCCACGCGCTGTAGCGATCGAGAGCGGCCGCATCACCGCGCGCGAGGCAATCGCAGGCGGCATAGGCGGCGAACACGCCCGAGCGCATGGCCTTGACCACGCCATGACCCGAGATCGGATCAAAAGCGCTTGCGGCATCGCCTGCACAGAGGAAATGGAAGCCGGCAGTCGTTGCGGCGTACCGGCTGCCCGCAGGGATCAGGCGGGGGTGATCGAGCTGAATGATCTTGCTCGCGAGCGCCGAGACGAATTGCGTCCTTGCGAGAGCTCTGCGCCAGCCGACCGGCGTGTTCAGCCTGAGGCCACGCGCGAGATCGGCATCGGTCATGCACGCAAAGGCGCGCCTGCCCTGGTCGAGTGCCATCGTGTACCACCAGCCGTCTTCAAAGGCCTCGACGAGCAGTTCCGGTGCGGCCGGTCCCGATGTCGTCGCCTCGGCATAGGCCGCAATCAGGCGGTCCTGCGCTTTCGCCCGCGAACCCTGGCGGTCGGCGAGTGCGCGGGCGCGGCCCGTCGCATCGATGATCAGCCGGGCCGAATGGCTGTTGCCGTCGTCGCAAACGACCGACCAGCCGTCCGCTTCGCGCGCGAGATGACAGACCTTCGCATCGACGCGCTCGGCCGCGCGGCAACCCTCCGCCGTCAGCCAGCCATCGAACGCCATTCGATCAACGCGCCATGACGGCCCGCGCGCTTCCAGCAGCAATTCGCTCGACGTCAGGCCGGCCTGGTCCCAGGAGGTGAGCGTGCGGTGCGACGGCGCAAAGCCCTGCGCCAGGAAAGTCGTCCACAGACCGAGCTGCTGCAGCACCGGCTGGACCAGCGGTGACAAGACCTCGCCTCGTCCTTCTCGTTCTTGGCCTCGTCCTTCGCCTCGCCCGCGCCGCTCGGACGGCGCGATCACGGCCACCCGAAGCTCCGGCGCGCACATCGCAAGCGCGCGGGAAGCGGCCGCTCCGGCTGGACCTGCGCCTGCAACGATGATCTCGAACGCGCCCAAGGTCAGTCGGCCCGGACTGCGTAGAACGACGCCACCACGCCGGCAGGCGCCACCGTGCCGGGCGAGCCGCCGCTGTGCGGGATGGTCCGGATCACCGAGCCGACGATGGCCGGACGCTGGTCGACGCCATTGGGCCAGGCTGGCACCAGCGAGCCCCAATAATCGTAGATCCATTCCTCGCCGCCGACGACGCCGGTGCCCTGGAAGCGCACCTGCATCGGCGATCCGTAGGCGCGCGATCCCTTCAGCGCGAGCGACCAGCCCGGGCCGCCGATCGTTCCGGTCAGCAGCTGCATCGGCCCGTCCGCGATCTCGATCGTGCCACGGCCGAATTCGAGATTGTTGAAGGCCGTGTTGACGTCGGGATCATTGAGCAGGCTGCGATAGGTCCAATGTCCGACGAATGGATTGTCGCTCATGATGCCTCGCTTTTGGGATCGGGCCGCGACCCGGTTGTTCGCTCGACGCTGATGTATTTGGGCCCTTGATAACTGTCGGCAGGCTTGACGGCCGGCTCGTAGGGATTGCGCACGATGAAACCGAGCAGCGACCACTCAGTGACCATCTTGAGGTCGCCGACCGGCGTTTGCGGGACGCCGCGGCTCCAAGTGGTCCAGACGTAATTGGGCTTTCCGTTCGAGACCGAGGCGATCTCGAACGACTGCAACGGCCGATGCGCCGGCCACCACAGCGTGGTCCAGGTCTTCTCGTCGCGCCGCAAGCGATCGTCATTGTCGCTGTCGGGCCACAGATTGTTCCAGTCGGCGTAGGTGATGTTGATCGGCTGCGTCGTGCACTCGTTGAAATCGGACTGCCAGGGCAGCCCCATATATTTGGTAAGGTCACCCGGCTGAAGACCGGTCTCGAAGTCGTTGTCCTGGCTGAGCGGCGAGTTGACGTTGAAGGTCGGGTCGGCAATCACGGTGCCGTGGTCCTGATTGGCCTGGGCGGCGCTCTGCAGGAAATCCGAGACGCTGCGATCGGCGTTGATGCGATACGGCGCCCAGTAGATCGAAGGGTTGCGCATCACCCAGCCGAGCTCGGCGCCTGGACAAAAGGCGCCGCCGAGCACGTTGCTGAGCACGCCGCGGTCGAGCTCGCGGCCGGTCTTCGGCGGTGTCTTCGGATAAGGCGCGAAGGGTGAATAGCCGTCGGGCAGCCAGCCCTCCTCCTTCTCGTTGATGAACCAGCCGCGTGCCCATTGGCCGAGGATGAAGAGCTGGTACTCGGTGAGATGAAGAAACTTCGACGGCGTCTCGTTGGTCAGCGGATTGTCGCCGCACAACAATGGCATCAGCGGCAGCGAATGGACGCGCGACGATGCCCGGTCCTGCACCTGGAACGAATTGGCCTCGCCCGTACGGCGCAACAAATCGAACAGGAAGCGGCGCATCGGTCCGTAGGGATCGTCGGCCTTGGAATAGTGGGTCGGACCTGCGACCGCCGCCACCGCCATGACTGTTTCGCCCTGACTGGCATCGCGCAACGGTGCATCCGACGGTGTCGCCGTCGCCGTCGGCCGCGTCGCGCGTTTCGGGGTCTTTGATAATTTGTCCGGATCGAACGTGCCGCGCTGCGCCTGATCGTGCGGGTAGTTCGATTGCTGAAGGATATCGTTCAGATACCTGAATTCATCCGGCCGGAACAGGATCGGCCAGATGTCGCGATAGAACCACGGCCGGTAGTTGCGATTCCAGGCAAGACGGCCGGCCTGCCAGTGACGCAGCGCCGCCTCGTCGCGGAACGGGATCTGCTGCGGATCGTCATAGGTGCCGAGCGTACCGTAGATGCCGGTGTCGGTGGCGAACTGGCGCACATAGAGATCGTACAGCACCTCGTCCATCGTGATCATGTCGAGGATCTCAGGGACGAAGCGCGGATAGCCGACCACGACCCAGGCCGGAAACTCGACGTCGATGTAGCGGGTCTGGCCGACCTGTTTCGAATACATGATCAGCCGCGCCATCACCGGCCCATCGGAGATGTCGTCGTACCAGCCGTCGGTGTTGGCATAGTCCTCGATCTTCGGACCGAAGCTGCCGTTGACGTCCATGCCCGAATTGCCGTGACCGCCGAGCACGACCAGGCGGCCCTTGTTGTCGGTCATCATCTCGCCGAGCGTGTCGATGTCGAACGGCTGGAGGCCCCTGGGCGGGAACGTGGTGGCATAGCCGCCGGGGCCGCCCGAGCGATCGAAATGCGCGCGCCGGTTGGTGGTCGCGTTCACGCTACGCGGGCCGGGATCGATGATGAGCAGGTCGCGGTCCTGGCCGGTGATGTCGGCGTTGCGGCGCGCACTGCCGGGCGCGTAGCCATGCTCGCCCTTAAGCTCGGTGAACGGGTACCAGGAGGCCTTCTTGTTGGCGACATAGACGCGCCACTGGATGTCGACGAGCACACCATGATTGCCGCCGCCCTCCACGGCATCGCCGAGCGCCAGCGGCCTACCTTCCGGGGACTCATCGTCATAGACAAAGATCTGGAAGCGCGCGGCCTGCCGCTTCACGCGGCCCTGCGCATCCTTGAAGGTCTTGACCGGAACAGGTGTGACCCCGTCGGGGCCGTGCAGGGGATTGCCGAAACTGTCGCAGGCGAGCGGCGTCGCCGCGGGCGTCTCCGGCGCGAGGTAGAATTCGCTGTCGCTGTTGCCCAGGCGCGCGATGCCGATGCCCGGATGGATTCGATACGTCGCCATGACTTCCCCGCCGCTTTCTCAATCCAGGAAACTGATCGACACGCCTTCCAGCTTCAGAAGCTCCCTCTCCTCCTGGTAGTCGCCGCCGATCACGACCAGCGTGATCTGCAGCGGGCCCTTCTTCTTGAGCGCCTGCCTGGCGGCGGCCGTGACGTCGATGCGATGGACGCGTGGCGTGTTGTGGCTGCGCCCGCGCTGGTCGAAGCGCCGCGGCTGCGGCGGCGGGATATCGCAATGGCCGGGACCGCCGTAGCAGGCCCCATGTCCGAAGATCGAGATGTAGCCGGCGTAGTGCGGATTGCCCTTGATCGGCGTCGAAGCGTCGGCCCCGGGTTCGTTCAGGAAGGCGCGCACGAAGCAGGAGCGCATCAATTGCGGCACCTGATGCAGGCGGATCTCCGCGCGTTTGAAGCTGCGCGCGGCCTGCGGCACGTTGATCGGCTGCGACACGAAGCGGCTGACCGGCGCCTCGAGTCCGACCGGCATGAAATGCGAGCTGCGGACGTATTCGTAGCCGAACGGCGCGATGTCGAGCGTGTCGCGGATGGTGTAGTTCCACGGCGACAGCACGGAATCGAGATCGGCCGGCAGCGCATTCGGATTGAGCTTCTGCCACTCCCACCAGATCCGATCGATATTGACGTGGATCGGCCAGAACACCGGGTCGTAGGAGGCCGTCAGGTTGCTGAACATGTCGCCGGAGCCCGGCTGCGAATAGAGATCCGGACGGGCATGGAAGCGGCGCCCGCCGACCTGTACGGCATCGTTGCGGCGCTTGGCGAGCGCGCGCAGACGTGTGGTCTCGGCGTCGGATTGCGACGCAGCCGCCGCGGTCGGGGCATCTTTGCAGACATAGGTCGCCTGCCCTGCATCCGGATTCTGCCCACCGGTCCAGATGTGCATGGTGTTGTGCGGATTCTGGTCGAGGAACCCGAACGCCGCGTCGTAGATGCTGCCGCCGCCAAAGTCGCGGAAATTGTTGAGGCTCAGGATCTGGGCGATGTCGTCGGCCGACGGGTAATGATAGTTGATCGCCTGGCTGATAGTCTGTCCCTTGGGATATTCGGCCGGATAGCGCAGCGGATACCAGAGCGAGTTCGACTGAAGCAGCGCGTCAATGAAGCGCTGGCGGTTGGCATTGTCAGGATCCGGCGTGACAGCCGCATAGCCGATCTTGCTGATGACGTAGCAGAAGAAGCCGTGCTGTGAGGTGAAGGTGACGCGGTCATGCGCGAGCGCCAGGATCGCCTTCTTCTGCGCCGCCGTCGGCGCCGGGTCGAGCGCCGCCAACAGCGTCTCGGCCGCTTCCTCGGTGAGATAGGCCTTCATCGAATTCGGAATGATGCGGCCCTTGTCCGGCTCCTCCGGCCGGTACTCCGGCATCGTGAAGTCCCAGTACGGGAGCATCAGCCCGGGCTCGAAGTCCTGAAGGTTCTGCTCGAACTCGTAGAGATAGGCACGGTGCCAGGGCAGGAAGCGCTCCCAGCCGTGCTGGCAATGGTTCTGGTGGATCAGTGCCTGGTTGTTGTAGTTGCGCCGGTCTTCCGGCCAGTGGTCGAGATCGTAAAGCCGGCGAAAGCCGCGGCGCAGGCGTTCGAGCTGCGGCTCGCTCATGCAGTCGATGTTCATGCGCCGCCGGGGCTCGCCGGCATCCGCGGCCGGTGAATAGCCGTCGGCAGCGACCGCAAATTCGGCGATCTCGCTCACCTTCACCGTCGCAGTCTTCGCCGGCTTGCCAGGCGCAAGCTCGACTGCGACGCTGGTCGCATCATCCGGGCAGCCGGCATCGATCCAGTCGGCAATGCGGTCGACGTCCGCGGGCGCGACGCGCTTGCCGCCCCATGGCAGCGCCGGAAACCGGCCGCCGTCGAACGGTGCGTCACCGCGCAATCCCCTGATCAATCCGGACGCGTCGCTGCGCGCATGCGGCGGGATGCAGCAGGCGTGGCCCTCCGGCGCTGGAGCAACCATCTTGATGCCGAAGATCTCGGCCGCCTCCAGCGCCTGTGCGCCCTTGTCCCAAAACCGTCCAGCGCCACCATAATCAGCGGTGCTGTCGCCGGCAGCTTCATCCAGGATCGCCTTCACGCGCGCATAAGCAACGGTCAATGCTTCGGTGTCCATTCCAGCCCCCGGACAGCAAGACGAAGAAGGCGGCCGGAGACTAAGCACAACTTTTGGGTGATGTCACGTAAACACGCACCTTCAACGTCGAAGCAGGCGCGAATATCTTTCCGGGTTGCGTGATCTATTTCATACAACCTTTATCAAAACGGCAGATCTGGCTATGCGTCGTGCGGATGAGGCGGATGCGAGCACGAGTGCGTTGCTCAAGCTCAGCGCCGACCATCGGTACGTATCCGGCGATCAAGCGCTGTGCGATTGAGCGCAGCGTGCATTCCAGTCGTCGCGGGACGAAGCCGAGCCACACCGTGAGCGAATCCGCGCCGAACGACTGCTCGACGAAGCCGAGCTTCGCCCTTCCCGGCCTGTTCCCCCATCGGACTTGGTTTTCCCCCGCAAGCGCCAACTTCGCGTTGCCTTGCGCGGTCGACTGCGTTAAGCGACAACCATTCTCTGTCCGGAAGGGTGGCCGAGTGGTTTAAGGCACCGGTCTTGAAAACCGGCGTGCCCGCAAGGGTACCGTGGGTTCGAATCCCACCCCTTCCGCCAGTATATTGTTCGCCACTGTTCGTGGTCGTTCGAACTCCACAGCAACTTCAGTGACTTACGCCGAATGACTGTACTTCGCAGTTCGTCGGTGTTCTTCCTAATCGGGTCACTGACCGTAGCTGAAGACCGTGGGTTCGGAGGACGATTTCCTTGGAGGAACAATGGCTGGACGGCTCAAACCACTCGACGTAGAGGGCCTCATAAAGCCCGGCAAATACGCCGATGGCGGCGGTCTGTATTTGATCGTTACAGGACCGACGTCGAGAAGCTGGTCGTATAGATATTGGAAAGACGGCAAAGAGCGGTGGCACGGTCTTGGCTCGTTGAAGGAGGTATCGCTAAAGAATGCGCGGCTTGCCCGAGATGCGGCCCGACTGCGTGTTAAAGGTGATCGCAGCACGGCCGGTATCGACATCGTTCAAGAACGGCGAAAAGAACGCGACGAGGCAAAAACCGTCGTGGCCAAGATGGTATTGCCAACCTTTGAAGAATGTGCGGAAGCCTACATTCGGGCGAACTGGTCGACCTGGAGTGAGAAGCATCGCGATCAATGGCCGTCCTCCCTCAAACGCTACGCCTATGCTACCATCGGCAAACTGACGATTCCGGAGATCAAGCCAAGCCACATCCACGATCTGCTGGAGCCAATCTGGGTGGAGAAGCGGGAGACTGCGAACCGCGTCCGTGGGCGAATTGAAACGATCATCGCAAAGAACGTCGATATCGATGATCCGGAATTCCGCAACCCAGCCGAACTGACGCGGCAGATGCGCGAGAAATTACCAAAACGCTCCAAGCGAGTCGTTCGGCATCATCCCGCTTTGGCCTATGGCGAAGCACCAGCATTTTTGAAGCTTCTAGCTGGCGCGCCAGGCAGAGCTGCTGCCATGTTGCGCTTTCTAATTTTTACGGCTTGCCGCACCAACGAGGCGGTCGAGGGGCGGTGGTCCGAGATCGATCGGCCAAATTCGACTTGGAAAATTCCGGGCGACCGAATGAAGATGGACCAGGACCATTACGTTCCATTGTCCGACCCCGCCCTGGCGGTTCTCGACGAGCTGCGCGATGGTCGACAAGGCGAACTGATCTTCGCCGGTCCTGATGGCGGAGCATTCTCAGAAAACGCAATGCTCGCAGTGCTTGATCGTCTCGGCTACGGACACGTGACCGTGCATGGTTTCCGGTCAACCTTCGCGACTTGGGCGGAGGAATGCACCGATTATCCGGACGGCGTACGCGAAGCCGCGCTGGCCCACAAATACAAGAGCGAGACCACCGCAGCCTATCAGCGAGGCCAAAAGTTGGAAAAGCGACGGGCTCTAATGAAGGATTGGGCCGCATTCCTCACCGGCAGCAGTGTGTTTCAGCTGCAAGACCGCAGGGTGGGATAACACCGGCTACCGAACGAAAGGCCCGCCGGTTCTCGCGGGCGGCCCCTTGTCGACGATCTCTACAACGAGGTCTTAAGGATGCGGGACCACATTCGACAGCTGGAAACTGGCGGCGAGCTACCCGCACCGCGCACATCACCGCCGCGCAGGCGGCCAACGAGACTCGCCGATGAAGCACGCCGACGAACGACCATACGCAAATCCGGAGGCAGCCGCGCGCAAGCTCGTCGAGATCGCAACGAGCGTCGAGGCCGTCCAGGACGGCAGAATCTATATCGAGAGGATCAACGCGCCCTTTTTTGTTCAAGCTGAAGGGCAGTGGCAGCGAGCTCGGCGCCGGGCTCAAACACGCGATCGAGCGCGGCTGGCTCCAGCTGCACGAGAGCGGGACTTACGTGCGCTTGCTAAGCTCGGGCGATGGCTTACTCACTCAATAGATCAGGTTAAAGAACAACCAGCCCGAGAGAAGCGCGCAGAAACCAATTCCCAGATAAGGCAATGCCAGGCGCATCGGTATTCCCTCCGAGACGCGACCGTCAGTCTTTCATGGCGGTCGGTCGGCGACAACGAACGCCAACTGAGGTGGCCTCACTCTTTGGCTTTGAACTCGCAAATCCTGCGGTTGAGTTGCCACAGCTCTACGTCATGACCATCTACAAACTGTTCGGCCTGTTCCTTTGCGGCCTCGTCGGCATCGCAGAGGAGGTCGATCCGCTGTTGAATGTGACCATCCGAGCCTATGAGGTAGGCGTGGTATCCGATCATTTCGGTGGAGCCAGACCCGGCGAGGTCAACCACTCGCTTATGTGAGCGCCGGTCTCGGCTTGCCGAGCTTTGCGGATCGCCTGCTCCCGCTCAATACCTGGCGGAAGCGATTTGGCCGCCTGACGGAGCCGCTGGGCTTGTTCGGCAAGGCGTTCTTCAAGGGATGTAGTTTGCTCGATGCGGCGTCGGTGCTGCATAGCGCCATCTCCTGTCCAAAGGTAAGGAGGCGGGAGCGCGTGATGGCGTTCTCATCACCGATAGATGCCGGGGGCTGCGCGGTGATGGGGCTAGTTTGGCATGTACGATACCGGACTTATGGTCGATTTTGATCACCTCGTAGAAGTTGCCGGAGATAAATCAACCACTCCCAAACTAAGCCACCCCCTCAACCCCGCCCGCTACTCAGTTGCCGCACGAAAAAACCCGCCACGGTTGCCCGTAATGGGTTTCTCGCTCGGGGCGAGGCACTACCCTGATAATCTTGAGGGTACGGTCTATGACTGCTGTCGATATCGTCGGCTGGGTTTTATTGGCAACGGTGGCACGCTGAGCACAAAGGCCGTTGGGTTGAGCGCCTGCATTGCCCCCGCGTTGCCTAAGGCGTCACCAGGGCAGCTTAGCGATTGCGTAAGCAGCAAACGCGACGAGCGCAATCCAAGCGAACGACACGCACCAGGACCAAACCGCACGATACGGGCCAAAGGCCCCCGTGGCACGGGTCACAGCGATAGAATCATCCATACCAACCCTAAAGCACTGAAGATCGACCGCAACAAAAGCGAACCGATAAGTTCGTTCCGCCCAATCCATAAGCGCCCCCTGCTTATGCAACCTGTAGTGATTTCCATAATCTGCTTGGTTATTGGGGAAAAGGAAGCAACTTTGACCTAATCGCATTTTTTTGGCAGACCGTGGATTTAAAAACGGCCCCGGCCAATGGGGTTTTTTGAGGTGTGGAGCAGTTGGCCCTGCCCTTGCGCGGTGTCGCCTGACGGCGCAACGCAGGTTAGCGAAAACAATCGAGTCAATGGTCCGGCGCTGCCTCGGCTGCTGAAGGTCGACGCTTTGGCATCGCGTGGTATCGCAAAGAGATACCGAGCTGATGCGCCTTGACAGCCAGCGACGAGACGCCTCGGTTCAATTCAGCGGCTATCTTTTCGCGGCGGTGATTCCCGGCCATCGCCTTGAGCTTCTCAAGGTCTTCTGAGGTCCATGGGTGGCGAACAGAATTGGCCATATACCGATCCTCCGAAACGAAAGATTTGGCCGGTAGCACAATTCCCGCTCGGACCAAAAGTTTCATTGGTGGAGGCCCGGGCCGTTGGAGTTACCTCGGCGGTAATGACGTCGCCTCGGTGGTCATAAGTTATAGGAAAACCGGCAACCAGTTCTGTGCGCTTGCACCAAGCGGCCGCCACTCAATGGGCCGTCGCAGCAAGCTGAAGAGAGACCAATGACACCAACGACCGTCTTCGTGTACGTCAATACCGCCAAGAAGGTTGGCGACGTCGAGTACATCAAGATTTTCGCAACGGTGGACGCCGCAGAGCGATGGTTGGAGGAGAACGACCCGGAAGGTGTCGTGTTCGAATACGATGTGATCGAGTGATCTGGCGCGGATAATCAGCGCCAGATCGTTGGTGGGTTCAGGGCCTTGCGACCTGCCGCCTTCCACGCATCGGTTGAGAGCCGTCAGGTGCCGCAGCATCGAGCAGCTTCGAGCCGATGCGGCAGCTGCGGGGGCTGCAAAAAGCTCCGGCTCCAGCCTTGGCAGAAGCTGGAGCCGTGCTGTCACCGAGCTTCCGATCCAGGGGATAGGCCAGAAGCGATTCGAAAATGCTCCATGCCCGCGAAGGTTCCTGAGTGGTTCTTAGCTGCTCGTTAAGTAAATACGAACAGTCTCGGTTTCGGGACGGGGCCGTGTTGGGAGAACGCGCGGTCTTGTGCTTGGGGCGAGGGCCCGCCAGCTCAGCCAGCCCCGGCGGGCCTTCCCTCACCTATGTTAAGCATCCAGCCGTTTGTGAAATAGATCATATTGCAAGCTGGAAGCGCCGCAGTAGAATCGTCTCGCCGGGGCTGGCTCCATATTTCACTTAGATCTTTTTACCCGGCCTTATTTGACCTTGCGCTAGGGCCGCAGCAGGAGACCGCTGCGGCCCTTTTCGTCGTGCTCAACACCTGCTTACGGATAACGCCTTGGTGAACGAAACCGTTTATTGCGTCACGCGAAGCGATCCCGAAACAGTCCGCGCCCAAATTCCCCTCGTTAACGAGGGGATTTCAAAATGATTACGCTGAAAGCAATTGCGGTCGCCCTTGGTGCCGGATTTACCTTCGCCATGTTTTCGGGCGACTTAGGCGCCGACGTAGTTCTCGCTATCGTCGCCTGTCTTTCTTAACGAGATGGCCCGGCGGGTGAACCGGCGGACCTCGTGCCTCTGCCTCAACCGCCGGCGGTGTGCCGGCGTCGACTTGTAGGCTAGCTGGCGGCTTTCCCACTCACGAGCGGCAGTAGCGCGCGCTCTCGACGAGCCAGTTCACGCCCTGCCGCCCGCCGGATATGCACGGGTGAACTCTCCTTGGCGCTTGATGCGGTCGTAACGAAACGTGCACCCATGCGCGCCGGCGAAGACTCCTGCCTCTGCAATCGCGAGGGCACGCGTGCCGCCGAACGCGCGCTCAATGTATGGGTCGCGAACTATCAGCCGCTCGTCCGTCGCCAGACCTTCCAAACCACTTGCTAGGCGAAGCAGGTAGTCCTCGCGCGTTTCCATGAAGGCCCGCCGTCCGCTAATAGATCATGTCGTACATGGGAGTCATGGCACGGCTCGCTTTCCAGCCCCCAATGCTCGCGGCTGCCGATCCAATTGCGGATTAGAGCGCCGGGAGTGCTAGGCCCGCCGACGTGAACCGGCGGGCCTTTTGCTGTCAGATGCCGGAGACCCCTGCCCGGCGATGTCGAGGCATATACTGAGCTTGAATTTCAGGCCTCGACCGCCCAGGCGGCGAGCAGAATGAGTGCCGCGATCGCCTGGCCCACCGGAGGAGTACCCCTAGAAATCCCAATCAATACAGACTTCGAGCCATAGTATCCTGACCAGGCAATGGTTGGGGGGCCTTCGTGCTCAGTGCCGGCGAGTATCGAGAGCTAGCGGAAGCGTGCCGCGCGAAAGCCGGGGCCCTTGGCCTTGACGCGAATAAGGCCACTGAACTGAGAAACATCGCCCGAAGCCTGAGCGCGCTCGCGAGCCAGCTCGAAATACTTGATCTCCACGACAAGGCCCCGCCGAAGCGGATGAGCGCGCCATGATCGAGCGGCTAATCCAGGCGGGCATTGTCACGGTAGGCGCCCTCAACGCCGGTCTAATGGTCTGGCTGATCCTTACGCTCTAAGCTGTAGTCATAAGTACGCAGTTTCAGAATGCTTATTGTCCTAAGGGGAGCCTTTACCCAAGTCGCGCCGGGGACGATACATGCGAGGCGAGCAGAGCCTTCATGGTAACGAATGTGGGGCTTCCAACTCGGTGACCTATTGGCGCTCTGAGGGCGCTCTGAGCAGGCTACTAGGGCGGCCGGATCAGGCCCGCGCCAGCTGAAGTCCGGTCTAACCGGGGCGCCCCTATTCGACTCCGCTCGTGCTGTTGGGCCTCCATGACGACAGCCAGCAGCCCGAGCACGCCAACTGCGATCAGCACCGCGACAGAAACCCGCTGGGAGCTTTGCCCATGCGTTCAAACATCCCGCGGTCAGACGACTGCCCTGGCGAAATAAGGCGTCGGCGGCCGGTTTCTGGCGATCTGTCGGGCAAGCTCGCAGCGACGTCTAGCGAGATCCGCAAGTTTCGCATCAAGGAGCTACGCGCGGCCGCTGATCGGCTTATTCGCCGTGCGGAGGCGCTCCGCGTGGAGGCAAAGCGATTACTCAAAATCGCCCGGCGCGAGGAAGCGAAGCTGGCGCGCGCCCCCCGGAGAAATCCCCAGAGCGCGGCGGCGCGCCGGCCTAAGGCTTTGCTGACTAGCGAATAATTTGTCCGCGCGTGAGCCCGCGGGCGCAGTCACAAACCTGTGGCACGCCCATTGCAAAATTAGATCTAACTGGGATTTCAGTGCTCAGTTTGAGAATGAGGCGCTGCCGGGACATGTATTTCGAGCCCGGCAGCGTTCTATTTTCGGACTAACGGGGCACCCGCCAGCAGAACGATCCTGAGGGCGTCGCGTTCAAGTATCAAGTATGATGTAATTGTCCCCAAGCTTGACCCGGTCGGTGAGCGGACGGCCGACTGAGGACGCTCGCTTTCGGAAACTACGGACGCATCACCAAAGTCATTGGCTGGATTTGTCCCGAAACCCGAAAGTGGGTCCGCCATCATTCTTCTTTTCCTACGGTGCTTCGCCAGCGCCCGCGTTAACTTCAGATTGAGCGGTAAGCTTCGCAAGGGAGTGCGCCAATGACTGAACCGATCGAAATCGAGCCGCTGATACTCTGTCCAACCTGCAAGGTGGAAATGCGCCTGTTCGGGATCGAAATGGAAAGTCCGCTCCGCGATCTATTCAGCTTTGAGTGCCCCAACTGCGGAAAGATCTTGGCGCGAAGCCTTCTGGTAGCGCTGCCCAGTGAGCCGAAAATTTCACACTGAGACCTACTATATTCGCAAGGGATGAAGTCCTGTATGCGAGCAATGAAGTGCTGTCCTGCCTGTAGCAAGATTCCTGAAGGTTCCTTCAAAATCTTCAGATGCAATGACTGCGGCAGCGTCTTCTGCGGCAGTTGTGGACGCTGGACCAGCCGGACGACCTTTGCCTGTCCAGCCGATGAGGACCACCATCGCGACACGGCGATAGGGTTCATCAAGAACAATTCAAACTGAGACACTACCATCGGATCTTCTCGATGATGGCCCGCTGGGTATGGATGTACTCTTAGATGATCTGCCGGGCCTTCTCCTCGCGCAGCGGCTCGGGAAGCTGGGGCTTTGAGGGCGGTTCGTTGTCGGACATGGGCAGACCGCCTCTCTTCTCGGTGCTGGCGGTGGAATACCGAAACACCACGGTCGATGCAAAGTGGCCCCGGCCCAGGGCTAGAGCCAGGGCCACCTTGGAGGAAGAACGCAGCGCGAGATGGCTTCGCAGGGCGTCCAGACAAAAAGCCGAGCACACCGCGAAAGGTCTCGCTGTTCAATATTGCTCAGGTTGCTCCAAAAAGGCCCGCCACTGCGAGCCGGCGGGCCATCGTCGCGGGACAAATCAAAATAGAAACCAGGCATCCGCTTAAAGCGACGTCTTGCTTATCCGGTTCCACGTTTTGCTAGCTAGCTAGTTTGATTTGACGGCGGGGATAACATCAATCACCCCCATATCCTCACCGCGGACGGTGACGGAACGTCCCGTCTCGCGCGCGATTTGCTGAGCCACCTTCCGGGCCGCATCTTCATCGGCTAATTCAAAAACAATTATGCTCCCACGTCCTGAGAACGATGAAGGATTCCTGACCTCGACGACGATGTGAGGCTGCTTTCGCGTCATTCCGGAGACGCCAGACTGGGAGATGAGAGCCACTGGTCGATGTGCGATGCCGACTCAAGCTGGCCGGCCTTGCGCAGAAGCCGTTCGCGCTCTGGGAAGGGTGGCAAGGCAGCCGTTTGCACGCGAAGGCGAGTGACCTCTTGCTCCAGACGTTCTTTGAGGGTCAAAATCTGTTTGAAACGCCGCCGCCGGGGCACGAGGCGCTCCTTTCCTGAGAGGAAGGCGGGAGCGCTAACCGGGCGTTCTCATCACAGATAAAAGCCACGGATCGTTCTGTGATATAGGGTAACTACTATCAGCGCGGCTTGGTTTCGCCTCCCAATTGTTAACTTCGGAATTAGGCAACATGGCCAGCGCCGACGAAGCACGTGCGGTCGCGGACAAGAAAGGGCCGCGGCTTTGTGTACAGCGGCCCTCACTTCCGGGTTTCAAAAATTTTCGAAATGAAATCTGCCAGCGTCCCCGGTTTTGCCAAGTTTTCCCGATTACGTCAGTTTCATCAATAACATTTGTAAGGCGTTCCGGTGGGGCGGCCTGGATAGGCAAGCCTGACTGGGAGGCACCGGGGTTGCGCACGGGCCACTACAGAAGTTTCCCGGTGGCAGGTCGGTAGTTGTTCGGGAAGAGGAACCAAAAGGGGCCCGAAATTTTGAGTCATCGCTTGCTCACCGGCAGAGCTGGCGGAGCGGCCCCGGCCTCCCTCATTGACTCCCCTGTCAGCCGGGGCCGTCTCTCCGCACTTGCATCGGAGTAGCGTATGCGTTCCTTGCCCTCGATCGTGCCGGCCGACCGCCTCGACCGCGACATCTATCTGGCACTTGAAGACTTCGGCGCGCGCGCCGGTTGCGCCTTGCGCGAGACGGATGAGGGTGACGCCGACCTTGAGGGCGTCCTGCAAAATCTCCTATCGCTAGAGCCATCCCGGTCCCGATGGAACGAGAACCGGCATGCTCTCAGTCTTTCGTGAAGGCGCGTGAGCCTCAGTCTTCCTTGAAGCGGTAGCCGACGCCGTAAAGTGTCTCGATCATCTCGAACTCGTTGTCGACCACCTTGAACTTCTTGCGCAGCCGCTTGATGTGGCTGTCGATGGTGCGGTCGTCGACATAGACCTGGTCGTCATAGGCGGCGTCCATCAGCGCGTTGCGACTCTTCACCACGCCGGGCCGGGTCGCCAGCGCCTGGAGGATCAGGAATTCGGTGACGGTCAGCGCCACCGGCTCGTTCTTCCAGGTGCAGGTGTGCCGTTCGGGGTCCATGCGCAGCAGGCCGCGGTCGAGCGCCTTGGCATTGTTCTCCTTCGGCGCGACGGTCGGGTCCTTCGGCGCCGAGCGGCGCAGCACGGCCT